>NZ_CP027666.1:351250-702500 GCF_003008535.1 Ottowia oryzae | reverse complement strand
GCAATGCAGCGTCAGCACGGGCTGCGGCCCTTCGGCCCCCGCAGGCACCCAGCCCAGCGTGACGGGGCCGAGGCGCGTGGCCACGCGCAGGCCGTGCAGCCTTTCGCCCACCCACGGCGTGGTGCCCAGCCACACCAGTTGCGGCACGCTGGCGCGCAGGCTGAAGGGGGCGCGGCCAATGTCCACGGCCCATTCGCCGGGCTTGGGCGCCAGGGCGGCGCGCAGTACGGCGCCCAGCGCGCCCAGCAACACCAGCCCGGTGAGCGCGACGGCCAGCGCGGCCCACAGCAGCCGGCGGCGCCAGTGACCGGGTGCGCGGCGCGGGGCCGACGGGGCGGGGGTTGCGGGCAGGTCAGCGAGTGGTGTGGTCATGGCCGTGTCCTTGCTCGGTTAGCGGGTGATTGCTTCTCTTTTGGTAGCTTCCAACGCAGTCTGCACATGCGCTGGAGGCGTATTGGTTAGACATCACCGCGCCCCAGCGGCTGGGTGACGGTGACGGCGCGCCAAGGTCCGGTGGAGCGGCCCAGCGCCGCCGCCCAGTACCAGGCGGAGGTGTCGGCAAAGCGCTGGCCGTGCGCGTCTTCGATCTGCTCGCACACGCGCAGGGCCACGTCGCCCTTGCGGGCGGTGAAGCAGCGCTGCACGTTGGGGGCGGTGGCGGCTGGGCGGGTGGCGGCGGGGCCATTGCCTGGCGCTGCGGGTTGCAAGGCGCCGCTGGGCGCGTGCGGCGTGGCGCCCCAGGCATCGCCCGGCGCATCGCCCACATTTCCCGGAGACAGGCGGTTGGTCACGCGCAGCGCCACGGTTTGCAGCAGGGGCGCGGCGGTGTCATTGCGCTGGGCGGGCTGGGCGGGCGGCGCGGCGGCGGCCGCATTGGCGCGGGCGGGCAGCTCCAGCCGCTCGCCTTCGATGCGGTAGCCCAGCGCGCGAAAGCAATCGGCCGCCGGGTGCAGCATGCGCGTGGGCTGCGCCACTTCGCGCAGCACGACGATCTGGCGGCCGTCCGTCAGCCGCGCGATGCTGCCGGGAAAGCGGTCGGCAAAGCGCTGCTCTACGGCCGACAGCGCCAGCGGGCGCACGGGCACGCCCTGCCAGGTGCGCGGCAGCTCGCTGGCCAGGGTGGGCGCGGCGCGATCGGCATCGCCTGCGCCACCGCCCGCACCCGCCACGCCGATCGCGCTGGCCAGTGCACAGCCCAGCATGGCGGCGCCGAAAGCGGTCTTGGCCAGCACGCGCTGGGTGAAGCTGTTGAATGTGGTGTTCATGGTCTTATGCCTTTCTGGCGCTGGTGGGGCTTGCGCTGGTAGCTCTGGTTTCAATAGCACTGGTCGGCCGGTGCGCGGCGCGCGGCCAGGCCCATGCCCATGGCGATCACGCCGCAGACGGCGGCCAGCGCGGCCACGCCCACGCCTTCGTGCACGCCGGGCAGCTCGCCGTGGCCGCTGGCCTGCAGCGCCACCAGCACGCTGTTGCGAAGCACGTTGCCCACCAGCACGGCGGCGCCCACCAGCGGCAGGCGCAGCGTAAAGGCGCGGTCGCTGCGGCCGGCCCACAGCGCCACGGCGCAGGCGGTGAAGTAGCCCGCCCAGGCCATTTGCACGCCCGAGCAGGGCGCGTCCACGATGACCAGCACGCCGTTCACACTCAGGCTGCTGCCTTCGCGCACCACGGCAAACCACGGCGCCAGCAGCCAGCGGCTGGCCTCGGCCGTCAGCACGCGCAGCGGGTAGCCCGCGTAGAACTGCAGCGACGCGATCAGCGGCAGCGCCAGCACGGCCAGGCCCAGCACCGGCAGGCGCCCCACGGCCAGGCGCGGCGCGGGCCACAGCACGCCGCCCTGTACGCGCATGGCGCCGCGCCGGGTCACCGGTAAAAAGGCGAGCAGCCCCGCCGCCCAGGCCAGCACGGCGATCAGGCTGACGAGCAGCGCCGGTGCGGCGCCGCGCAGTACGGTGGCGGCCAGCGTGCCCGCCAAGGCGGCGGCCAGCCACGGCAGGCGCGGGGCGGTGCGCAAGTCGCGCCGCAGCGCCAGCACCAGCGCCGCCAGCGCGGCCAGCGCCAGCCAGCCCAGCGGGTCGTCTGAGCCGTCTTGCAAACGCGCGGCCATCCAGCGCCAGGTGGGCCACAGCGCGGCGGTTTGCAGCGCGACCCACGCCAGCGCGGGCGCGCGGTCCAGCCGCATGGACCAGGTTTGCAGGTGCGGGCGGCGCAGGAGGAAGGGCGTGGTCATGGCGGGTCTTAACGAGGTGGTTTGAAGTGTTTTGGGCCGCTGGCGCTGGTGCAGTCAGCGCTGGCAGCTATGAAATTGAGAGTTGATGTGCTCACCGCAAAGCACCGTGGCCAGCCAACGCCGCACCCGGATCTGCGCCGGGTGCCGGCCTTGCCGCCCGCCCGCACGAGATGGGCGAAGGCGCTGCAGGCGACTCCGGCGGTGCGCACGGTGCCGACTGGCTCACGCAGTGAATCGGTCCGTCCGCCTCCGTGCGGCGCACGCGCCCAGCACCGCCAGCACGACCAGCATCGCGGCCCAGGCATGCGGCTCGGGCGTGCTGCCCACTGCGGCGCCCAGCGCGCTGGCGTCGCCGCCCACGGCCAGGTTGCCAACGCCTTCGGGCAGCGGGCTGGGCTGGTTGGCGGTGGCGTTCTGGCCGCCGGGGTTGCGCACCACTTTGTCCACCGCGATGAAGCTGGTGTATTGCGTCAGCAGGCTGTAGTCCAGGCCCAGCTGGGTGATGGCGGGCCTTTGCGCGTCGCCGCCGGTCAGCGATTCCTCGTCGCTCAGCGCGGCGATGCGGTGGCGCGCCCACAGGCTGCGCAGGGCCGCGTTGCCGCTGCTGTTGGCCTGCGTGTCGATGGGCACGGTCTGGCTGACATGCCCCTGCGCCCCGCCTTGCGGCGCGCGGCCTTCCACGATCAGGCGGGGCGCGGCGGCGCTGCCGCTGGCCGGTTCGCGCCATTTGCCAAACAGCACGACGGGGCGGTCGGCCAGCACGTCGGGCAGGGCTTGGGGTTCGACGTCGTACACGTCCAGGCCTTCAAAGCGCGCCTTCACGCTGGTCATCACCGGGCTTTCGATCAGGCGGCGAAAGCGCTCGGCCTGGGCCTTGGCTTCGTCGGGGCGGGTGATGACGAAGGGCTCGCCCATGCCCGCGCGGGCCAGGCCTTCCATCAGCTGCCGGTTGACCGAGCCGCCGATGCCGAAGGCGAACACGTTGGCCTGGTTCAGGTGCTTGCGCACCAGGGCAAACGCCTCGGATTCCACGGTGACGTAGCCGTCGGTCACCACCACCACGGTACGCGCCACGTCGGGGTTCTTGGGCTCGGCGTACACGCGGCGCAGCGCGGGCAGCAGCTCGGTCGAGCCGCCGCCGCCCATCTCGTCAATGGTGCGGATGGCGGCGTTCACGTTGGCCGCCGTGGCGGGCACCGAGTGCGGCGACAGGAAGCGGTTGCTGCCCGAAAACAGCAGCACGTTGAAGGTGTCGCTGGCGCGCAGGTGGCCCAGCAGCTGGCGCATCAGCGCTTTGGCCGTCTCCAGCGGAAAGCCGTGCATGCTGCCCGAGATGTCCACCACGAAGATGTAGTCGCGTGGCGCGATCTCGGCCACCGGCACGGCCTTGGGCGGCTGCACCATGGCGAGGAAGAAGTTCTCTTTGTCGCCCTTGTGCAGCAGCACGCCCGACTGGATGGCGCTGCCCGCCAGCCGGTAGTCCAGGATGAAGTCGCGGTTGTTGCTGGCGCTGACACCACGCGAGCTGTTGCCCGCCAGGCGCACGCTGGCGCGCTGCGCGGCGCTGCCCGCATCCATCTGCGTGTCGATGGCGTGGCTGGGCGAGCGGATCTCTTGAATGCCCACCGGGCTGGCGAGCTGCACCTTGAGGTTGAACGCGCTGGTGGATGCGCTGCCTTCGCGCAGCACCGGCTGCGCCGGGAAGCCCTGCGCATGCGCCAGCGGATGGCCGCTGGTGGTTTCGGTGGGCGCTGCGCCGCCACCGCCGGGCCGCCCCAAGGTGGCGGCAGCCCCCTCGGGGGGCAGCGCACCAGGCGAAGCCGGGGAGCGTGGGGGCTCGTGACTGCTTGCGTAGCGGGGGCCGACCACCGTCGGGTAAACAAACTGGTACTGCCCATCGGTCGGCACCAGCAGTTCGTTGTAGCGCAGCTCCACCTGCACGTCGTCGCCGGGCAGGATGTTGGCCACGTTCATCTGAAAGACGTTGGGGCGGTGCTGCTCCAGCAGCGCGGCGGTCTTGCCTTCGGCCTTGGCGGCGTTGTATTCCACCTGGGCCTGGCGCTTTTCGCGGATCTGCGCGGTGATCAGCCGTTCGCCCACGCGCACGTTCATGCCGTTGACGGCGGCGCGGGTCGATCCGGGGAAGAGGTACTTCGCCTCGATCGGCACCGTGCCCTCATTTTTATAGCGCTGGGTGACCACCACATCGGCGATCACGCCGCTGATGTTCACCTGCACGTCGGTGCTTTTCAGCGGCAGCGCGTCCACGCCGGGCTGCGCGCCCTGGACGAAGAAGTACGGGCTTTCGGCCTTGGCGGGCGCGTCGTCGCCGTCCTGCGCACGCGCCAGCGGGCTGAGCAGCACCAGCCCGGCCAGCAGCGAATACCAGGCCGCGCGCTGCACCACCAAGGCGGCGGGGCGGACCGCGCGGGCAATGTGCGCCACGGCGCCGGGCACAGCAGCGTGCAAGGGGGGGACGACGGCAGCGTTCGGCACGGCATGCCAGGCGGCCTGCGGGAGCGCGCGCAGGGCCGTGAGCGGATCAAGCCAGAGAGAGGGGCGCATGGTGTTTTTTCCTTTGTTCTTCAGTCCCGTGAGGGCGGGGGGGTTTGGGGCTGCGCTACCAGCCCTCACACCACCGGCAGCGCATGGCCGGTACTTTGAAATTCGTGCTGGAAGGGACGATGAAGCGCGCAAGAAAAGCGAACGAATGCGAACGCGCGCCGCCGCGCTGTGTGAAGCCTGTGTGAAGTCGCGGTGAAAACCGGCCGTGGTCTGCCGCCCCTTGCTGGCGCGCACTTCACACGGCGTTCGAGCGCGGCGCCGAGCATCGGCCGCTTTCAAACCCATCCATTAACAAGAAGGGAAGGACGGCCGATGAACCGATTCAAGAACTGGCGCGACTCGATGCTGATCAAGGGCGCGGTGTTGCTGCTGTTGCTGCTGCTGTTGTGCATTCCGCTGTCGCAGATCGAATGGGTGATCCACGATCGCCAATCCACCGAGCAGGCGGCGGTGCAAGAGCTGGCGCAAACCTACGTGGGGCCGCAAACGCTGGTGGGCCCGGTGCTGGTGGTGCCGTATGTGGAGCGCTGGGAGGTGGCCGAGCGCAATGAGCGCGGTCAGCCTACCGCGCTGCAGCCCATGTCAGAACAGCGCTACCAGCTATTTTTTCCGCAGCAGACCGATCTGGTCGGCACGCTGGCGCCGCAGCTGCGCTACCGCGGCATCTTCACCGTGCCTTTCTTCCAACTGCAGGGGCAGATGCAGGGCCGCTTTGCGCCGTTTGCGCCGTCGCAGCTGGTGCAGCAGGTGCGCGGCTCGACCATCGAGGTGCAGACGCCCGCGCTGGTGCTGTCGGTCAGCGACCTGCGCGGGCTGCAAGGCGTGCCGCAGCTGCGCATGGCCGCCGCGCCGCTGAGTTTTGAGCGGCGCGCGCCGCACATTCCGGCCGCGGGCTGGCTGAGTTCGGCCGTGCACGCGCCGCTGTCGGGCGCCGCGCTGCAGGCTTTCAACGCCGGGCAGGCGCTGCCCTTTCAGCTGGATCTGCAACTGGCGGGCCAGGACGAGCTGGCGCTGGCGCCGCTGGCCGACGAGACAACGGCGCACCTCACCTCGCCCTGGCCGCACCCGCGCTTTGGCGGGCGCTTTCTGGCCACCGAACGCCGCGTGAGCGACGCGGGCTTTGACGCGCGCTGGCTCATCGCCGGCCTGACCAGCCAGGCGCGCGAGCAGGTGCGCGCCTCGCTGGGCGGCGACGAGGGCGCCCGCAGCGCGCGCGGCGAGCTGGACAGCTTCAATGTGGCGCTGGCCCAGCCGGTCAGCGTGTATTCGATGAGCGAGCGCGCAGCCAAGTACGGCGCGCTGTTCATCGCCCTGGTGCTGCTGGCGGTGTTCACGACCGAGCTGGTCAAGCGCCTGCGCCTGCACCCGGTGCAGTACGCGCTGGTGGGCCTGTCGATCGCGGTGTTCTTCCTGCTGCTGCTGGCGCTGTCGGAAAAGCTGGGCTTTGCCTGGGCCTACGCGGCAGCCGCAGGCGCCAGCGTGCTGCTGCTGGCCGTGTACTTCAGCGCGGTGCTGCGTGGCGTGAAGCGCGGCGGCGCGCTGGCGGCGTACGTGGCGCTGCTGTACGGGGCGCTGTATGCGCTGCTGGCTTCGGAAAACAACGCCTTGCTGCTGGGCGCGCTGCTGGTGTTCGGCATGCTGTCGGCCTTGATGCTGGCCACGCGGCATGTGGATTGGTGGCGCGTGGGCGGCGCGCCGGGCGACGGCACCTAGCCGCGCCAATCGATGGGGCAAGGGGGCCGGCGGCGGCTGCGCGAGTGAAGCCGTTCGCCCCCCGTCAGAATGTATTTGCTATTAATTGAGTAGCTGCTGGCGCTCTACAAATCAGCGCCAGAGCCGGTTTTCATTCACAGCCAACCCCTGCCCGCCAAGCCGCGCTGTGCGGGTTTGCAGATCGGCGCATACTGTATATACTGACAGTATGAGTGCCGTACTGAAGAAGCTGATGGTGCTGGCGGACGCAGCCAAGTACGACGCGTCCTGCTCGTCCAGCGGCGGGGCGCGGCGCGATTCGCGCGACCAGAAGGGCGTGGGATCGACCACCGGCACGGGCATCTGCCACAGCTACGCGCCGGACGGGCGCTGCATCTCGCTGCTCAAGATCTTGCTGACCAACTGGTGTGTGTACGACTGCCTGTACTGCGTCAACCGCGTGTCCAGCGACGTGCCGCGCGCGCGCTTCACCGTGGACGAAGTGGTGGCGCTGACGCTGGATTTTTACCGCCGCAACGTGATCGAGGGGCTGTTCCTCAGCTCCGGCATCATCCAGTCGCCCGACTACACGATGGAGCAGCTGGTGGCGGTGGCGCGCACGCTGCGCGAAGTGCACCACTTTCGCGGCTACATCCACCTCAAGACCATTCCCGACGCCAGCGAAGAGCTGCTGGCCGAGGCCGGGCGCCACGCCGACCGGCTGAGCATCAACATCGAGCTGCCCAGCCAGCCCGCGCTGGACACGCTGGCGCCCGGCAAAAGCGGCACGCAAATCCGCAGCGCCATGGCGCACATCCGGCTGCGGCTGGACGAGCACCGCAGCGCGCGCCAGCACGACGGGCGCATCCGCTCGCTGCCCGGCGCCCGGCCGCGCGCCGTGGCCACGCCGCGCTTTGCGCCCGCCGGGCAAAGCACGCAGATGATCGTGGGCGCCGACGGCTCTAACGACCGCACGCTGCTGCAAACCAGCGCCGAGCTGTACGGCGGCTACCGGCTGCGGCGCGTGTACTACTCGGCCTTCAGCCCCATCCCCCACGCCAGCGCCCGGCTGCCCGGCATCGCCGCGCCGCTGATGCGCGAACACCGCCTGTACCAGGCCGACTGGCTGCTGCGCTTTTACGGCTTTGAGGCGCATGAGCTGGTCACGCCCGGCGGCATGCTGTCGCTGGAGAGCGACCCCAAACTGGCCTGGGCGCTGGCGCACCCCGAGCGCTTTCCCATCGACCTGAACCGCGCGCCACGCGAGGTGCTGCTGCGCGTGCCGGGCCTGGGCGCGCGCACGGTGGCCAAGCTGCTGCAGGCGCGCCGGGTGCGCCAGCTGCGCCACGCCGATCTGGAACGCCTGGGCGCACCCGGGCGCAAAGCCCTGGGCTTCGTGCGGCTGCCCGACCACCGGCCCGACCCGCGCGCGGCGGCGGCGTGGCCATCGACGGCATCGCCTGGTTACGGCGCGGCCAGCGTGCCACGCCAGGGCGATCTGTTTGCGGCGTGAGCGGCAAGGCAACGGATAGACGCGCCGCGCGCCGCTCTACCGACCGCCCATCAGCGACACCGCTCAGCACGCCCCGCCACCGCGCACCAACGCCCTGCCCGCATGCCCCGCTACCTGGTCGAGCTGGACCCTGAAAACCCCGGCCCCACGCTGACCGCGCTGCACACCCTGCTCTTGGCCGGCGTGGCGGCGGACGATGTGCAATGGCGCGCACTGGACAGCGTGCAGGCCGAGCTGTTCAGCGCCACGCCAGCGCTCGCCGACGCCGACGACCACGGCGCCGCGCCCCCCAACGACGATCACGTTGATCCGGCCGCGGGCCGCATTACGCCTGCCCCACCGGTGCTGCACGCGCCCGTGCGGTACCCGCCGGACTGGGCCGCCGCGGGCCTGCCGCCAGCCTTTCACGCGCTGGCCAGGCTGGTGGCCATGCACAGCGATGCCGACCGCTTCACGGTGCTGCACCGCATGGCGCAGCGCACGCAGGCCGACCCACGGCATTGGCACGACACGCTGGCGCCCGAGCACGCGCGGCTGCAGGCGCTTGCACGCCAGGTGCGCCGTGAGATCCACAAGGTGCACGCCTTCGTGCGCTTTCGGCCGGTGGACACCCCCACCGGCGTGCGGCATGTGGCCTGGTTCGAGCCCGAGCACGCGGTGATGCGCGCGGCCGCGCCGTTCTTCGTCAAGCGTTTTGCGGCGATGGACTGGTCCATCCTCACGCCGCGCCTGTCGCTGCACTGGGACCGCCAGCGGTTGCGCCACGAAGCGGGCGCGGCCCACGCCGACGCCCCCTCGGCCGATGCCGGCGAAGCGCTTTGGCTGGCCTATTACGCCAGCATCTTCAACCCCGCGCGCGTCAACCCGGCCGCCATGGCCCGCGAGATGCCGCGCCGCTATTGGGCGGCGCTGCCCGAAGCGCGGCTGATCTCGCAACTGGTGCGCGAAGCGCCCGAACGCAGCGCGCGCATGCAGGCATCGGCCAGCCGCAACCTGCGCCGTCTACCGATGGCGGCAGTGCCCCCCATCCAACGCGCGCCACCCACTCCGCAAGCGCGCCTGCAGGACCTGGCCCGGCGTGCCCGCCATTGCACCGATTGCCCCTTGGGCCCCAAGGCCACGCAAACCGTGTGGGGCGAAGGCCCGGTGGGCGCCACCTTGATGCTGGTGGGCGAGCAGCCGGGCGACCAGGAAGACCTGGCGGGCCAGCCCTTCGTGGGCCCGGCCGGCCAGTTGCTGCGCCGCGCCATCGCGCAGCTGCGGTGGCCGGTGCAGGCGCTGTACTTCACCAACGCGGTCAAGCACTTTCGCTTTGAACTGCGCGGCAAGCGGCGGCTGCACAAGACGCCCGGCCAGCGCGAAGCGGCGGCGTGCTCGCAGTGGCTGGAGGCCGAGATCGCCGCCGTAGCGCCGCAGGCCATCGTCGCGCTGGGCTCTACCGCCGCCAGCAGCCTGCTGGGGCGCAGCGTTCGCGTGGGCGACTGCGCTGGGCAGTGGCTGCACCGCAGCGACGGCCTTGCCGTATGGGTGGTGCACCACCCCGCCGCGGTGCTGCGCCGCGCCGAATCTGGCGCGCCGGACATGGCTGCCTGGGTGCGCGCATTGGCCGGCGCCTGGCCCGAAGCGGCGACATTCGACGCGCCGGATTGAAGGGCCGGGCAATGCGTGAAGACGCGATCACGCTGGCGCTGGCAGCTTCGTTGCTAGCTCGACGTCGCGGCGGAATGTGTAACAACGCCGTGGTCGAATCCGTTGGCCTGCGCGCGGTGCGCGCTGGTCTGCAAACACGCACTTGCTGCTCGCCCGCCAGCGCCCTGAACGGCGCCCACAGTTTGTCCGGTCGAACAACCACTCGCTATGACATAAATAGCGCGTTGCGCCCGCCAGTGGTGCGATGCAACCATGTTTGAACCATATGCTAATACCAGTTGAACGCGATGCGAAGACATGTGAAAAATGTCGTGGTCGCCCCCTCACAAGCCCTGTGACCGCACGGCTGTGACCGTGCAATTTGTCGCGCAGCGGCGCAATGTCGGTGCGCCAAAACGGCCCATGAATGTCACAGTCACGTTTGTTTACCTACCAACGACAGCACATGCCGCTAGGCAAGGAGAAGATATGTCAGCCAAAAAAGTACGCGTGGAATTCCTGGACGGCTCTGGACAAGGCGTGGCCGGCGTGCCCGTCAAGGTGACGGGTTGCGCCGAGCTGCACTCGGCCCCCACGGGCCAGGCCTTCTTCCTGGTGGAAGACGAAAACTTTGCCGTGTTCGCCAATGGCAAAGAGGTCTACAAGGGCACGCTGTCCAGCCTGCCTGAAAAGATCGTGTTCCATCAAGACGGCGCCAGCTGGAAAGCCGCCTGATTGCGCCAGGCAAGGGCGACCGGTTCGCCCAACCGCCACGAAAGCACGGCCCCTACGGGCCGTTTTCCTTTGGGCCATCGGTTGCTGCACGGCGGATGCGCCTGCAGCGCGCAAGGCCGGTCGGTGAACGATGCCGCGCTCAGACGGTGCCCTGGGGCGGCACCACGCGCGCCTAGCCCTCAGCCCGCCTTCACGGCGGGCAAGCGCAGCACGGCCAGCGCGCCGCGGTCGGTGCGTGAAGGGTCGCTGGGCGCGCGCCGCGCCACGGCGTTGCCGACTTCCACGTTGCCCTGGTGCAGCGTGGCGATCTCGCGCACGAAGGACAAGCCCAGCCCCGTGCTCTTTTTTGGAGAGCCCGGCCGGGCCAGCGAGAAGAACTTGTCGAACAAGCGCCCCTCCGCATAGGGCGGCACACCGGGGCCATGGTCGCGCACGGCGATGCGCGCCATGCGGCCTTCACGCGCCAGGGTGATCACGATGTCGGCCGCGCCATCCGAGGGCGCATCGGCATCGGCCAGGGCCGCTGGTGCCGTGAACTCCACGGCGTTATCCAGCAAGTTGCCCACCGCGCGGCGCAACAGAAACGGGTCGCCGTCCACCGCCAGATCGTCCTGAATGCGCACGTCGATGCGCAGGTGCGGCGCCTTGGCGCGGGCACCGGCGGCCAGCTGTTGCAGCATGGGCGCCAGGGGCACGCGCTGCTGCTCGCGCAGCATGCGGCGGCTCTCCAGGGCAGACAGTTCGGTCATGCGCTCCACCACTTCTTGCATGCGGTGCGATTCGTGCGCGATGTTGGCAGCAAAGCGCGCCGCCTGTTCGGGTGGCATGCCAGGCTCTTGCAGCAACTCCGCCGCGCCGCGCACGGCCGAGATCGGGCTTTTCAGCTCATGCGTGAGCTGGCGCACATAGTCCTGCACATAGTTGCGCCCGGCGATGGCGTCGCGCACCTCGTGTGCGGCGGCGCGGGTCTGCGCGCGCAGCGCGCGCCAGGCCCGGCGCGGGCTGAAGCGCCTGCGGCCATCGCCATCGCGCCACCACGCGGTGCGCAGCGCAGCCAGCACGTCGCTGGTGATGCCCAAGGGGCGTATCAGCAAAAATGAGAGCACCATCGCCAGCAGCAGCGCCGACAAGCCCGACACCAGGCCCACATAGATCACATTGCTGCGCGCCGCCGACACGAACTGCCCGAAACTCTGCACCGGCTTGCCCAGCGTCAGCACGCCGACGATTTCGCCGTTCCAGCGGATCGGCGCGCCCACGTACATCACGGTGCTGCTCGCATCGCTCGGCACATCGCGCGTGGTGCGCGCACCGTACTCGCCGTCCAGGGTTTCGCGCACGTCGCGCCATTTGGAAAAATCCTGCCCCAGCGCCCGACCGGTGGAGTCGTACACCACCACGCCATGCCGGTTGGTGACGTAGGCACGCAGGTCGACGCGCGTCTTGTGCAGCTGATAGACCTGGGCCGAAAAGCGGCGGGCGTACAGGTCGCGAAAGATGCCGGAAATGCGGTCGGTGGGCAGCGCGCCGAATTCCACATCCTGCTCGATCACCGTCGCCATCAGCTGCGCGGTCTCGATCAAGCCTTCCTCCGCCGATTCGCGGTAACGCGGGTCCAGATCGGCCAGCAACTGGTACAGCAGCGCTGCCATGCCGATGGCGTACACCGCGATCAGGGCGAGGAAGATGCGGGTGCGGCGGCTCAATGTTGCATTCCAAGGCCCGGGGCGTTCGTGCGCAGGGCAACGGGGTACGAGTCAGTCGGAGGGGCGCGGTAAACACAGGCGCCCTTCAACGGGCGATTTTCGGAGTCTCGACGCAGTTGGCCGTGACGCACTGCCGCAGGCACCCTGCTCCAGATTGGGACAGTGTCACGGTCGGGCTCCGTGTAGCGGCCGATGTCTCCAGGCAAATTCGCTGGCACCGGTCTTGCAACATTATCGACTTTGCCGCGATTGGCCCACCGAAGGAGAACCGTCATGCTGCGTCGAACCATGGTGTTGTCGGGTCTGGTGGCTGCGGGCAACGCATGGACGCAAGAGCAGAACACGGACCGCACTGAGGGCGACCCGCTGGGGTCGATGCAGTGGCCGGGTTTGCGCCAGCAGTACCTAGGGCAGGATCCGATGCGGTTCACGGACGCAGTGATCGTGCATACCCCTGCCTTTGCCGACGACGCGATGAACGTGCCACTGCAGGTCGACGCCCGCAAGCTGGCCGCCACGGGTGGCGGCGTGCAGCGCATTCGGGTGATCGTGGATCGCAACCCGATCCGCGAAGTGCTGGAGTTTGAGCCAGAGCGCGCGCTACCGATGCTGTCGTTTCGGATCCGGCTGGAGCAAGCGTCCCCGGTGCGCGCCATGGTTCAAACGCGCGATGGTCGGTGGCACGTGGGCGGCGTGCTTGCCCAAGCGGCGGGAGGTGGTTGCACGGTACCTGGCGCTTCGAGGGTCGACGGCTCTTGGAAAGACACGCTCAATCAGGTGCAGGCGCGCATCTTTCCCAACGTCGTGGAAGGCAGCCGCCGCCTGCGACTGCGCGTGATGCACCCCATGGACACCGGCTTGGTCGCAGGCATTCCTTCGTTCCATATCGACCAGCTGGAGCTTCGCGATGCGAACGACGTTGTGTGGTGGAAGCTGACGCTGCATGAGCCAGTTTCAGAGAATCCGATGATCTCGTTCGAACTGCCGCTGGAAGGACCTCCATCGTTCCGGCTGCTGGGGCGAGACAACAATGGCAACAAGATTGACGCACGGGTGCCGGCATGAGGCGCCTGCGCTTGTTCAGCCTGGCCATTCTGGCGATCACATTGGGCTTTGATGCTCATGCCCAGGACGCCGCTGTCCGCTTAGCGAAGGCAGATCACTCAACGCTTGACTACCGCTTGGAGCCACGCCGCATCGCCGAGCACACCTGGGTCATTGAGGGCGCGGTAGAGGATTTTTCGCGCGGCAACGGCTGCAACATCATCAACACCGCCTTCATCGCCACAGGCGATGGCGTGGTGGTAATCAATACCGGGCCATCGCGCCTGTACGGCGAACAGCAGCGCCGCGCCATTGCCAAGGTGACGAGCGAGCCCGTGCGTCAGGTGCTGAACCTCAACTTGCACCCTGACTACTTCCTAGGCAACCAGGCCTGGGCGGACCGCCCCACGATGACGCTGCCAGGCACCGTAGCGGGCATGCAAAAGGAAGGGGCGATGTACGAGGACAACCTGTACCGTCTGTGCGGCGACTGGATGCGCGGAACGCAAGCCACGCCGGCGCGCGAGACACTGCTGCCGCAGACGTTGACGCTTGGGGACCACGTGCTGGAGCTGCGTCGCCTGAGCGGTCACACCGCAGACGACCTGGTGGTGATTGACCGCCACACAGGCGTGCTGTTCGCCGGCGGGCTGGTCTTCGCCGATCGCGTACCCACCACGCCGCATGCGGACCCAGAACGCTGGCTGTCCAGTCTGGACACCCTGCAGAGGTGGCACAGCCAGGGCGAGTTCAAGCTGGTGGTGCCGAGTCACGGCCCTGTACACAACGGCACGCGCGGACTGGAGCAGACGCGTGATTGGCTTCAGTGGTTGCTTGCGGTGATGCGCGAGAACGCCGCGCGCGGAGTGGATCTGAGCGAGCTGTTGCGCTTGGATGTTCCCACTCGATTTGCCGGCTGGGCCGCACAGCCGGCGGAGTTTCACCGCAGCCTGGTGCAGTGGTACCCGCGTGAAGAGCAGCGCGCGCTGGACAGCGGCAGGCGCTAGAGCGGCGCGTGCCGTGTTCACTTTCAACCTGCGTGTGCCGATATGTCGCCTGCGCTGCGTCAATGTTGAACAGTGTCACAGCCGCACGGAACAGTTGTAGCCCAGCGCAGCAAGCAAATCGCTTGGCATGGTTGTTGCCACTTTCATGGTGCGCCACGTCGATGGTGCGTCACCCACAACATCCACACCGATACCACCTAACTACTATGCGCGCTGCACTTTTTATCAGCCTCTTGACGGTCGGCACCGCCGGGTCGGCTACTGCTGGAGATCTGGACGTTGCTGCCGCGACAGAGCTGGCCAAGTCCACCGGATGCTACAGCTGCCACTCAGCCAAAGAGAAAATTGTCGGCCCGGCTTTCAGCAGCATCGCCGAGAAGTATGCGGACGACAAAGGCGCCGTAGCGACGCTGTCTCAATCGATTCAGATGGGGTCTACCGGAAAATGGGGCCGCGTTGCCATGCCCGCGCACGCGAGTCTGAAGCCAGCCGAAGTCAAGCTCCTCGCCGAGTTCGTGATGTCCACCAAGCGGTGACCGCGTTGCGCTCGCAGCCTGCGCCGCACCCATGCACCCTGTTGGGCGCGGCGCGCATGACACTCGCACCCGCAGAGGGCCTGGAGAGCTTGCACCTGAAAGCCACCGCGGCGTGCTGGCTTGGCTACCATGCGTACGCTCGCAGTCTCTGGGAAAAGCTGGCGCACGCTGGTGATGCCGAGGCGATGTGTCAGCTGGAGCACTTGGCGGCCATGGGCTTGGCCGAGCCGCGCAGTGCATCGCACGCGCAGACTTGAGTCATTCGAACGCACCTCGCTCGCCGCACCGAAGCAGGCACCTGCGCAGCGTCAGCTCATCGGTCCCAGATATCTCTGCTGATCGCTGCGTACCACGACGCACCGTAGCGCGCCTCGGCATCTCGGAATGCCGCGTCGGCATCCAGCGGACTGATGCCGACCGAATGCGGTACGTCCACCACCCTGCCAGCTTCCGCCCGGTAGACGCCCGCCACCGAGATGCCATAGCCAGGCCCGATCAGGCTGTAGCACGTGTTCGCGTACGAGGCCTCCGGGCTTGGCAAGCCCATCAATTCGGCAGCGAGCCATGCAGCGACCAACTTGCCCTGGTTGTTGGCGGCAAAACCAGATTTAGGCATGGGCCCGGCAAAGCTGGCATCGCCCACGACGTGGATACCTGAGGCTTGCCGCGCCTCGAAGTTCTCGCCTTTCACCGGCACCCAGCCGGTGGCGTCCGTCACGCCCGCTCGATGCGCGATCAGGCCCGCCTTCTGCGGTGGAATGACATTGAGCACCGAGGCCTTGTGGCGCGAACCAAAGACGGTTTCCACTTCCAGCGCTATAGCATCGACGCGTGCGACCTGTCCGTCTTGTGCCAGGCCCTGCCATTCGATCATGTTGCCGTAAAGCGCTTTCCAGCCCTGCAGGAACAGGGCCTTCTTCGAAAAGTTCTGCTTCGCATCCAGCAGCAGGATCTTGCTGCGCGGTTTGTGCTGCTTGAAGTAGTGGGCCACCATGGCCGCCCGCTCGTAAGGGCCGGGCGGACAACGAAACGGATTGTCGGGAATCGTCATGATGAACAAGCCCCCATCCGGCATCGCCTCCATCTGCCGGCGCAGCAGACGTGTCTGCGCGCCGGCTTTCCAGGCGTGGGGGGCCCGGTCTGCTGCTGCCTCGTCATAGCCCTCCAGCGCGTTCCAGCGAAGATCGATGCCGGGCGCCAATACAAGCCGATCCCAGCGCAGCTGTTCGCCGCCTGAAAGCACCAAGGTGCGCCGCGCGACATCCACATCCTCGGCCCGTGCATGCACCACGTTCACGCCCGCACGGCGCAAGCCGTCGAAACCGTGCGCAAGGCTTTCCCAGGTACGCAGACCGGCGAGGTACAGGTTGGAAAACGGACAGGTGTAGAAGCGTTCAGCAGGTTCCACCAGCGTGACTTGCACGGTGGGGGCAAGCTGCTTCAAGTAGCGTGCGGCCGTCGCACCGCCAAAACCGCCGCCTACGACGACGACATGCGCCGCGGCGGCCTGCGCGCGCACGATGGAAGGCGCAGCCAGGGCAACCACCGCGGCACCCAGCATGCTGCGCCGCCGTGTGGTCATCGCGGGCTCGCCTGGCGCGACGCAAACCATTCAGCCAAGGCTCGGATCTGCGCTTCGTCATAGCCTTGCATCAGAAGCGGCATGATCGTCATGGCAGCAGTGGTCTGCGCGGGACCGTTCCCCTTGAAGCCGCGCAAACGAGTGAGCAGGTGCTCTGCACTGAGCCCATTCAGAGAAGGGATGCCGCCTGGTTCCGGCGAAGGGGCATGGCAGGTCACACAAGTAGCGGCCACGACTGCCGTATCCCACACCGCATGCCTGACGTTGCCCCCATCGGCGACAGCACCGCTCGAATGAAAAGCTATCGCGCAGACAAGGGCCGCCGCTGGTCCGCCTGATGCCCGTGCGCGGCGCGGCCGCCCTTCAGACAAGCCAACCACGGCGCGTTCCTTCGTCAATCAACGTTTGCACCTGTGTGGCGATTCCCGAGGTTTCGAACAGCTCCTCCAGCTCGTTGACGATGGCCTGCACGGTATGCCTGCCATCGCAACGCCGAATGATCTCTGCCGCACTGTCGTTGAGCTTCATCACGCCATCGGGCAGGAACAGCATCCATACGGCGTGGGCCGGCTCGTACCGCATGCGCAGGTGCTCGGAAAGAAGTGGCAGGGCGGTGTTCATGGACGAAGAAAGGATCGGCTCTTGTGGTGCGGGTACCCTCCAGGAGACGGCGTGTTCGGGATGGAACCGTCCGGTCTTGGCCACTGACACGCCTTATTCTTTGGGCGCGTTCTCAACGAATGTCCGCACCGCCCACACCACTTCCGGCTCCAGAATTCCCTCCCATGGGGGCATGTGAACGATGCCAAATTTTTGCTTGCCATAGCGAACAGACTTGATGAAGAACGCATCTGCGTCGCCCATGCACCGCGCACGCAGTGCCATGTCCTGAACACGTCGACAGCCGCTGCCCATGCGGCGCAGGTCGGGCGCAGGTGATCGAGAGCCGTTGGCGTCGGCGCCATGGCACTGCGCGCAGGCTTGATTGAACGCGCTTCGACCGATCGCTATCGCGTCCTTGTTGGCGCGCAGCGGATTGGGCTCTTCCCAGGTCTTGGCGGCGGCCGGTAGTCCGGCGGTGTCCACCTGAGGCCTGACGATCTCGAACGCGCTCGCCGATTGCGAGGCAAGAACCGTAGCGAGCAGGAGCAGCGAAAGGATGCGCATGACAGTTTTCATTCCCATTCTTTCTTGCAGCCCTGGCAACCTTCCATGTTTGACTCATGGAACAAGGTGTAGCGCACGAAATTGCCTTCGAACACGGCGTCCTTCAAGTTGGTCGCGGCCAGCTTTGCTTCCTGCAAGTCGTTGGAGATGAAGCGCGTGCCCACGAACCAGGCGTGGTTGAAACGCGCGAGCTCCAGGTTGGAGCCTTCAAACAATGCGCCGGAAAAGTCTGATCGCATCAATCGCGCGCCCTCTAGATCCGCGCCGACGAAGCGTGCCTTCTTGAAGTCGGTGTTGGCTGCGGTCGCCTTGGAAAGCCTCGCGCCGGTAAGGTTGGCCCCTTCCAGATTAGCGGCGGCAAGGTTGGCCCCTCGCAGGTCCGCTCGGGTGAGATCGGCGCCGCGCAGGTCTGCACCTGCGAGGTTGCGACCCACCAGATTCGCGTGCCGCAAATCAGCCCCCGGGCAGCGCGTGTAGGTCCAGATGGGGCAACCGTTGATGACCAGCGTTTCGATCGCCTCATTCGCTGGGTGCGCGCCGACATCGCCTGTGGGCTGAGCCGACACCGTGACACTGGCGAGTGCCGCCAGCATCACGGCTGCGCGCCGCAATAAGAGCGCAGCAGTCTGCTTCATGGTCTTAACCCGGGCTTACCTGCTGGCCACTTGCTTGGGCAGCTTGAACACCCACATCGATCCACCCTGCGTGACCTGCTTGGTCAGCTCAGCCATGTCGCCGCCCCAGAGTGGCACCGCGCCGCCGTAGCCCGACTGGATGCCCACATACTGCTCGCCATCCATCTGCCACGTGATCGGAACGGAAACCACGCCCGATCCGGTCTGAAACTTCCACAGCTCCTTCCCGTTCTTGGCATCGAAGGCTTTCACGTAACCGTCAGATGTCCCGGTGAACAAAAGGCCGCCGCCGGTAGTGAGCGTGCCGGCCCACAGCGGAAACTGCTCTTTGTGTTCCCATGCGATCTTGCCGGTCTGCGGATTGATGGCGCGCAGGATGCCGACATGGTCGTCGTACAGCTTCTTGATGCGAAAGCCCTGACCCAAGTACGCTGCGCCCGCCTTGTACGTGATCTGCTCGGACCAGTAGTCCATGGCCCAGTGATTGGCCGGGATGTAGAACAAACCGGTGTCGGGGCTATAGCTCATCGGCATCCAGTTGGTGCCGCCAAGGAACGGTGGCGAAACGAAGACGCTGTCGCCCTTCTCCTGACCTTCCTTGGGCTCGGGCGGACGATTGCCCTTCTCATTGGGAAGGCCGGTCTTGAGGTCAAAGCCCGAGGCCCAGGTGATGCCGTCCACGAAGGGCCAGGCATTGATGATGGCGTTCTGCTTCCAAGGATGACCACCGTCGGCTTTGGCGAGTTTCTCGCGGTCGGTCACGAAGAAAAAGCCATTGCGGTCGGCGTGGGCAGATGCCTTGACAGTCTTGCCGGTCGTCTTGTCCTTGTAATCGAACAGGAGCACGGAGTTGTTGCCGGAGAAATCCCAGGCGTCGTTGGGCGTATGCGAGAAGAACCCCTTGAGGTCGCCAGTCGTCGGATCGATGTAGGCCTGACCCGAGGTGTACAGGCTGGGCCAGTTGCGCGGGTCGTCACCCTTGGCCGTGCGCTTCCAGGTGTTCCAAGGCGCTGGGTTGCCGGTACCCACGATGATGGTGTTGGTCTCCACGTCGAACGACGGTGTTTGCCACGGCGCACCGCCCCCCTGGCTCCAGGCCTCCGCCTTGCCGGTGGGGGAATTGGGGTCGTTCGGCCAGGTCGGCGCCTTGGGATCGCCTGTAGGCGTGCTGGGCTGACCGTTCAATCGACCCACATGGCCTTCCACCAGTGGTCGTGCCCAGATCTCCTTGCCGGTGTCGGGGTCTCGCGCGTAGAGATAGCCCACCACACCGAATTCGTCGCCAGACGATCCATGCACCAGCAGCACCTTGCCGGTCTGCTTGTCCTTGATGATGAAGGGCGCACCGGTCATGGTGTAGCCCACCTTGTGGTCGCCGAACTTCTCGTTCCACACGACTTTGCCGGTCGCGCGGTCCAAAGCGATCACGCGCGCATCGAGCGTACCGAAATACACCTTGTCGCCGTAGATCGCAGGTCCGCGATTGACCACGTCGCAGCACGGCCGGATATCCTCCGGCAGTCGGTGCTCATAGGTCCAGAGGCGCTTGCCGGTGCGCGCGTCGATCGCCACGAAGCGCGAGTAGGAGGCTGTCACATACACCACACAGTCGTGCACGAGCGCCTGTGCCTCCTGGCCGCGCTGCTTCTCTCCGCCAAAGGAGTAGCTCCACGCCGGAACAAGGCCTGCCACGTTCTTGGGGTTCAGCGTCTTCAGCGGGCTGTAGCGTTGGGCCGTCAGCCCTAATCCATAGGACAGCACGTCTTCGGTGGTCTTGGCGTCGTTTGCAATGTCTTCCCAGGTCACTGGCTTGACCGCGAACGCGGGAAGACTGACGGTGGCTGCAATCGCCAGACACAGCGTGTTCAAACGCATGGGGCGGAAGGCCGATGTGGACATGTGGTTTGCTCCTCGTGTGGTTGTAGATGATGGCCATCCAACATCTGCAAAACACATGCCATCGCCTGGCAGGCAGGCTCCGCTGCTTTGAACCGGCGCTCCCGTTCAAATGTGGAGCGGAGTGTGGCGCGCGAGCTGTTCAAATACGGAGCACCGCGGCGCAATGTCCTGAGCGCCGCAGCCTATGTCATCGCATGCGGCGAATGAGCCCGTCCTTCAAGACGACCTGGTGGTACGCGAAGGCCAGCACATGGGCCGCGATGAGAACCAGCATGGCGTAGACCGAGACCTCATGCATGATGCTGAAGAACGCCTTGGCAGAGTCCCAGCGCTCGGCCAGCTGGGGCAGTTTCATGCCGAAGAATCGAATGGGGTAGCCCGAATACATCGAACCCAAGAAGCCCGAAACCGGCGCCATCAGCATCAGCAGGTACAGCAATCGGTGATTGGCAATGGCCAGCGCGTGTTGCGTGCGCGGCAGGGGAAATTCAATGACACGGGGGCGCAGGACCGCCCAGGCAAGCCGAACGAGCACCAACATCCCGAGCAACATGCCGATGGATTTGTGCAGATTGAACCAGGCGGCCCGGACTCCGCCAGCGTCCTTGGGCAGGCCGGTCATCCAGATGCCCAGCACAAGCTGGGCCAGCAGCATCACGGCCATGAGCCAATGCAGCCCTACCGAAAACCGGTCGTAGCGATGTGAAACGGGCGCGGGTACTTTCATCTCGGCGTCTCCATGGACTTGTGTCATGCAGCGCAGCAGCGTGCGCATGCCCTGTGCGGGAGTTGCGCAGCGCTGCCGAGCCTCAGTTCAGCAGGTCGGGAGGAAGCAGGTTCTTCTTGCGGTAGATGGTGTTTCGTGACACCCCAAGCGCCTTGGCTGCCGCCGACACATTGCCCCTGTGAATGCGCAACATCTGTGCCATCGTATTCAGGGTGACGTCCTGCAGACGCACGCCGTCGGTGAACACTTCTTCAGAGTTCGCAATGGCGACGGGCGCAGAAGCGATCACGCTGGCCTCAACAGCCAACGGGGCGTTGTTGGCGATGCTCAGCTCTTCGAGAAAATCGTCCGGCAGGTGCTCCGCATCGATCACACCATCGGTGTCCACCATGACAACGGCCGTGCGAAGCAGGTTATGCAACTGGCGCAGGTTGCCTGGCCAGTGGTAGCTGGCCAGCAATGTCATCACGTCCGAAGAGATGGTGATGTGCGGCTCGCCCTCGCAAAGCGATTTCAGGACTTTCTTCACCACGACTTCAAAGTCGGTGCGCTCGCGCAATGCAGGCAGCCGCACCACCAGGCCATTGAGGCGATAGTAAAGATCCTCTCGAAACTCACCGCGGGAGATCATTTCCCTGATGTTCTTGTGGGTCGCGCAAACCACCGTGACATCCACCTCAACATCCTTTCGCGCGCCCAGGGGGCTGACCTTGCGTTCCTGCAAAACGCGCAGCAGCCGTGCCTGAAGATGCCTTGGCATGTCACCGATTTCATCGAGGAACAATGTGCCGCCATCGGCCTGCACGATCTTGCCAATCGCACCCTTCTTGCGCGCGCCGGTGAATGCCCCTTCCTCGTAGCCAAACAACTCGGCCTCGATCAAAGTCTCAGGAATGGATGCGCAGTTAACGGCGACGAAAGGCATGCGCGCGCGCGCCGAATCGTTGTGGATGGCCTGCGCCAGCAGGTCTTTGCCTGTACCGGTTTCACCCAGGATCATCACGGGGATGTCGCGATCTACGATGCGGCGCAGCTTCTGGATGACGGATTTGATCTGCGCGTCTCCAGTGTCGAGATACTGCAACGACGACAGGTGCGGCTTGCAGCGCGACTGCGTTGGCGTGGCCGTGCGAGCCGATGGCGGCGTGGCGCCGCCCTCCTGCTCGACGGGCGCGAGCGAAGGATGCGACCATGGCCCAGCGGGCTTGATTTCCGTCCGGCACCAGACCGACACCCCGTTGTGCATTCCGAGCTGGCGCGGTATCGACGCTGAGCCGCTGAACAGTTCGAACAGTGCGGAAATGGGCAGATTGAAAAGCGAAGAAAAGGTGTGCGCCTGCAGGGCGTGGTGCGACAGGCCCAGTTGGAATTGCGCGCTGCGGTTGGCCGAGATGAAGCGCCCCTCCGGCGAAAACACCGCTATGCCTTCCACCAGCGTGCCGAGAAACTCCGGGCGCGAATGAAAGTGCAGCCGCACCGCCTTGGGGAAACTGCCCGCGAACATATGGTTCTCGATCAGTTGAGCCGACATGCGCACCAGGGCCAGCGTGTGCTGGTGATAGCTGCGGTGATCGCCCGTGACGTCGAGGGTGCCGATGACTTGGCCATGCGGGTCGAAGATGGGCGAGCACGAGCAGGTGAGCGATTGATTGGCGCTCATGTAGTGCTGGTTGCCATGGACCGTAATGGCCTCCTCCTCACTGAGTGCCGTACCGATGGCGTTGGTGCCCTTGGTTTTTTCCGACCAGTCGGTGCCAGGCACGAGGGCCACGCGCGAGGCTTTTTCCAGAAAATCGTTGTCCCCGAGTGAGTGCAACACCATGCCTTGCGCTGAGGTCAATAGCACCATGCTGTGCGTATTGGCGATCTGCCCGTAGAGCGTCTCCATGATCGGCGCGGCATGCTGGAACAGGAAGCGGTTCTCATCCATTGCGCTGCTCATGTGGCCGCGACTGGGACTGGTGTAGTCGGGCTCTTCATGCACGGACACGCCGTAGGTCTGTGACCGGCGGTTGGCCTTGTCCAAAACTTCAGCAACGTGATGATCCGGCGCTGCTGGCTGGGATGCGACGCCTGTCTGCGCCGGAAAGCGACCGACGGATTCAACGATGGGCATGTTGACTTGTCTCCTGCGTGAGGCTCTTGGTGCCTGCGAAGCCGGTATTGATCCGGATGGCGTGCTGCGCGTGGCGCAGCTCACAAGCACGGCCTTGCTTTAGTTGTGCTCGCTGTCTACGGGATGCTTCTTGTTATGAACGGCATTCTCTGTATCCGCAAGCTTGCCTACAACTGGGATATCTCCCAGGGCCTCCTTCGGTCCAGCGCGCAGAAGCGGCGAGCTGTTCCACATTGGAGCAAATGGGACCTGAAGTGCTGCAGTTTGAAGCACGCCTGGCTCAATGGTTGAAACACCGGAGGCCGTGGCTTGCTATTTGCTTTTCATGGGTAGCGATTTGCTTTCTTATTTTTCCAACAGGAGACACCCGTGAAACGCTTTTCTTCCGACCCTCCCCAGCGCCCTGGATCAGCCATTCGCCGCTATCTGCTGCCCATGGCCTTGGCATGGGGCTTCTCGTCGGCCGCCCTGGCGCATGGCGACATGGTGCCGCAGGCGGTGGACACCAGCAGCCTGCCGCAGCTGGGCGCCAAATGGCTTGAATCAAACCCCTATGACAAGGCCAGCCCTGCGCGCGGCGAGGCCCTGCGCATCGGCAGCTCGGCCTACAACCAGAACTGCGCCAGATGCCACGGTCTGGAGGCCCTGTCCGGCGGCATTGCGCCCGATCTGCGCAAGTTCGACGACGACTGCATCAGCCTGGCGGATGCGGCGAAAAAAGCGGCCTGCTTCAAGGAGATGGACGACTACTACGCTGGCACGGTACGCCGCGGGCGCACACGTGACGGCCGCGTCTACATGCCTCCTTTCGAAGGTACGCTGACGCAAGAAGCCATTTGGGCTATCCGCTCTTACCTTGAAGATCGCCGCGACAAGACAAAGTGATCCAGCACATCTGCCAACAAAAGGGGCTCCTTATCGGAGTCCCTTTTTTTGTCGATATCCCTGCCCTGATGGATCAGCCGCCCCGTCTGGCATGAACTCGATACCCACGCAAGGCGTGATCAACACGCGGCCGAGCGGTCGTGCCTTCAGAACTGGTACGCCGCAGTCACCCCCAGCATCCATTGCCTGCCCGGCGCACTTTCGTAAAAGCGCCCATTGCCTTCGTTCACGATGACAGAACCAACGTATTTCTTGTTGGCCAGGTTATCGACACGCGCGAACGCATCGACCTTCCAGCCGCCAAAGCGCGCGGTATAGGCGCCGCTGACCCCAAAGACGCCGTATGCCGGAGCCCGCACGGAATTGACATCGTTGGCGGCAACAGCGCCTACGTGACGCCAGTCAATGCCTGCGCGCCAATGGCTGGTGGGCTTCCAGTCCAGCGAAAGAAAGGCCTGCGTGCGCGCAGTACCCGCGATGCGCTTGCCCGCCGGCACGCAAGTAGCGCCCTTGGCATCGCAAAAGCCTTGGCTCAGCGTGGCATCCAGCCAGGTGAAAGCGGCGTTCAGCTGAAGTTGGCGATCAATCCAGGTCGTGTTGCTCAGCTCCAGCCCTTGCCGTCGGGTGCGGCCCGCGTTCTGGAAGCTGCTGCGGCCGCCGGTGTTGTCGGCCACCACGATTTCATTGCGCGTACGCGTCTGGAAGACCGCTGCAGTCCACTCTCCGCGCACCGCATCCCCGAAGCCATAGCGCTGCTTCCAACCCACTTCGGCGCTGACCGACGTGGCGGGGCGCAAGCCGAAGTTCAAACCCGGCAGCGAGCCCGGCCTGTAAGAGATCTCGTTGAACGTCGGGGTTTCGAAACCACTGCCGACCGACGCGTAGACATTGGCGCTGTCGCTGACGCGGTGCTGGAGCGACAGCACGGGCAACACGCGGTGAAAGCCAGTGTTTCCGCTGTCGTCGCCATTGCCGTTGGCGATGTACTTGTCGCGCGATTGAAGCTGCACGTTGCTCCAGCGCAGGCCGGCCAGCGCCGTCCAATCGGGCGCGAAGCGCCACGAAACCTGGGCATAAGGGTCGATATTGGTCAGCGTGTTGCGTTCCTTTCGGCGCAAGGCGCCCTCGACCCCCAGCACGCCGTTGCTGAAATTGTTGTAGCCACGGCGGTCCTCTTCCACAACGTTGGCGGCCAGGCCAGCCACCAGGCTGAATGGGCGCGCCGCAACTTCCGTATCGTGCGCCCAGCGCAAATCCATGCCGCCATAGGTGCGCTTCAGATCAATCACGCCGCCCGCGCTGGTGGCCGCCTGTTGCGATGCGGCAGGCGTGGACTGGTATTGCACGATCTCGCGTTCGCCCGCGTAGACCATCATGCGCAAGGTGTTGGCGCTGTCGATCCGTCGCTCATAGGTCAAGCCCGCCTGGGTCTGGCGGGTGTTCTTGCGGGCGTTGTAGTCGATCGGGTTCTGCGCAACCGCACGCGCATTGGCGGTCCAGTCGGCGGGGGTCACGCCACCCGGGTCCTGCGCGTTCACCGATACGTGGCTTGCCACCAGCGTCAGCTGGCCGTCCGCGCCAACCCGGGTGTCGATCCGCGCATTCAGCAGGTTCTTGTCGGCGGCGCTCTGCCGGCGCCAGCCGTCGGTCAGGTAGCGGCTGGCACTGATGACATAGCCGATGCCCTGGCTTTCACCCTGCGCCTTGAGGCCCAGGCGCTTCTGGCCATCGCTGCCGACTGCGAAGGTGCTCTGGACACGGGGCGCGCCTTCACCTCGCTCGGTGTAGACGTTGAGCACGCCACCGGCCGAGTTGCCATACAGCGCAGAGTAGGGGCCGCGCAGCACCTCGATGCGCTCCGCCGAAGAAAGGTCTATGTTGCTGATCTGCCCCTGCCCGTCCGGCATGGTCGAGGGAATTCCATCCACGAAAACCTGCACCCCGCGCACGCCGAACGTGGACCGAGCGCCATGGCCGCGAATAGACAGCTGCAGGTCTTGCGCGTAGTTCTGCCGGTTCTGCAACAGCAGGCCGGGTACGCCTGGAAGGGCTTCCGACAGGTTCACCTGCCACTGGCGATCGCGCGCGCGCTCACCGTCCACCACGGTGATCGACGCAGCGGTTTGATCCAGTGTCGATGGCGCCAGCGTGCTGCCCACGGTCACATCCGGCAGCGTGGGGACGTCGGCCTGCTGTGCGACGGCCACCTGTGCCATGGCCATGAGGCCACCCAATGCCACGGTCTTCAGTGGGTACGGCGCGCGCGGGGCAATGGCTGGCATGGGATTCCTTGTCTCGTCGATGTTTTTTTCGGTTGGAGCATCTGTTTACACATACCGTGCCATGACGCTCGACGGCGAGAACGGGACACCTGCAGCGCGCAGGCCGCATGCGGTGCTGCAGTTTGGAACACCCACTGTTCCAGATCGGGCAGCCTGCCCCAGCACTGACAAACGACCCGCCCCACCAAAGGCGCATGTTCGCCGCATTCACCCGCGATTCGCTTCAAAGGTCAATTTCTCCCCTTGAAGCTCTTAAGCGATGAGCTCCGGCGCCAAGCCTCAGCGGTGCGGCAAAGCAGCGCCCGGCATCAACCGTCGCGCAAGGCGTAACCCACGCCCCTCAAGGTGCGAATCGGGTCTTGATCATCCCGCACCGCACGCAGCTTGGCGCGCAGGGTTTTGATGTGGGCGTCCACCGTGCGGTCGAAGCTGTCGCCCGGGTCGTCCCACACGCGCTCCAGCAGTTCGTCGCGGGTGTACACGCGCCCGGGCCGCTGCAGCAGCGTAGCCAGCAAACCATATTCGTAGCGTGACAACACCAGCGACTGGCCGTGAAAACGAATCAGGCGGCGTTCGGCATCGCATTCCAGCGCGCCGTGGCGAACGATGTAGTTTGCTTCAAATTCAGTAGCTGCTTGCGCAGTAGAGATGGGCGCTGGCGGTTGATTCAGCTCAGAGTCATGGGTGGTTGCGGGCGCCACCAAGCCCCCATCGTCCGCGCCTTGCGCGCGCTGGCTGCGCCGCAGGATGGTGCGCACGCGGGCCACCAGTTCGCGGGGTGAAAACGGCTTGGCCACGTAGTCGTCTGCGCCCAGCTCCAGGCCAACGACGCGGTCGATCTCGCCGCTGCGCGCGGTCAGAAACAGCATCGGCACGCGCTTGCCACCAGGCAGATCCTGCAGGCGGCGAAACAGCTCAAAGCCGTTCATGTCCGGCAGGCCGACATCCAGAATCACCAGGGCCGGCGGCGCGGTGGTGAACTGCGCGATCGCATCTCGCCCGCTGCCGCAACACACGGGCGCAAAGCCATCACTGGCCAGCGCGTACTGGATGGTGTCGGCGATGCCCGGCTCGTCTTCCACCACCAGGATGGTGGGTTTGACCGAAGCGGCAGGGACTGACGACATGCCCGCGATTCTAGATTGCTACAAGATAGATAGCTGCTCGCGCAAGCAGCTACGGCACCAGAGGCTAAATTGACTTGGAATCGAGAGGTGCCGAGTTCGAGTACCGCATGGCTGCAGACTCTCATCATGCAGCGTCCACTCCACCCGACGCCAGATTCGCTCACCCCAACCGCGCGCGAGCGAAGCGACGCGCCCCAGCGAACGCCGTTCCCGGGCCTGCGCCGGGAACTGGCGTTGTCCCCCCTCCCGAAGCGCGTAGCGCGAAGAGAGCGGGGGGAAGGCGCGTCAGCGCCTCAGGGGGGTGTCGTTCTTCTCCGGCAGCTCGATCTTGACCTCCAGCACTTCCAGGTCTTCCTCGCGTTCGAGGTTGACCTTGATGTCCTTCGGATCGATCTTGACGTATTTGCTGATCACCGCGATCAAATCGCGCTGCAGATCGGCCAGGTAGTCGGGCTCAGCCGCGCCGCGGCCGCTGCGTTCGTGCGCCAGGATGATTTGCAGGCGTTCCTTGGCGACGCTGGCGGTCTTCTTCTTCTCGCCCAGGAAAAAGGAGAGGAAGGACATGGCTTACTTGCCTCCGAACAGGCGCTTGAAAAAGCCGGGCTTCTCGGCGTCGATGTAGCGCATGGGCTTGTCGGTTTCGCCCAGAAAGCGGTCGATCACATCGAGGTACGCTCCGGACACGTCGGTGCCCTTCAGGTGCACGGCGGGCAGGCCCTGGTTGGAGGCTTGCAGTACGGCTTCGCTTTCGGGGATCACGCCGATCAGCTTGATGCGCAGGATGTCCTGGATGTCCTGCAGGCTGAGCATTTGGCCGTCGGCCACGCGGTTGGGGTTGTAGCGCGTGATGAGCAGGTGCTCCTTGACGGGCTCTTTGCCGTCGATGGCGCGTTGGGTCTTGCTGCCCAGCATGCCCAGGATGCGGTCGGAGTCGCGCACGCTGGAGACTTCGGGGTTGGTGACCACCAGCGCCTCGTCGGCGTAGTGCATGGCCATCAGCGCGCCGGTTTCAATGCCGGCGGGCGAATCGCAGACGATGTACTCGAAATCCATCGCGGCCAGCTCGTCCAGCACTTTCTTCACGCCTTCCTGCGTGAGCGCGTCCTTGTCGCGCGTCTGGCTGGCGGCCAGCACGTACAGGTTCTCGCACTGCTTGTCCTTGATGAGCGCCTGGGTCAAGTTGGCTTCACCCTGGATGACGTTGATCAGGTCGTACACCACGCGGCGTTCGCAGCCCATGATCAGGTCGAGGTTGCGCAGGCCGACGTCGAAGTCGATCACCGCGGTCTTGTGGCCCTTCAGAGCCAGGCCAGAGGCGAAGGCGGCGCTGGTGGTGGTCTTGCCCACACCGCCTTTGCCGGAAGTCACTACGACGATTTTTGCCATGTCGGTTTACCTTGTTGAATGGGGCAACGCGTTGCGTGCGTGGGGCGCTGGTGACGGCATGAGGCACGCACCGGCCGCCGCTTGGGCGGTTCGTTGGGGTGCCTGGCCCCGCCAAGGCCCTTTTGCCTGAAGCCGTTGGGCGGTGTTCATTGCTTCACCGGCTCAAAGATGAGTTTGTCGCCTGCGTCGGTCGACTGCAGCCGCACGGTGGCGGCATGGCCCCACACGGCTTCGGGCAGCGCTTCTTCGCTGGTGCGGTACACGCCGCTGATGGAGACCAGCTCGGGCTTCATCTCCAGCGCGAAGATGCGCGCCTCGGGCCAGCCGCGCGCACCGGCGATCGCCCGTCCGCGCAGCGGCGCGTAAATGTGGATGTGGCCGTCCGCAATGACCTCGGCACCGGCATTGACCATGGCCATCACCACCAGGTCACGCCCGCGCGCATACACCTGCTGGCCAGAGCGCAGCGGCTTATCGATGACCAGGGCGCCCGGCGGTGGGGCGTCCAGCGCGTCGTGTGCGGCGGCGGGGGCCGGTGCGGGGGCCTGGGTGGGCGCAGGCTCGGCGGGGCGGGCGCTGCTTTGCACGCGCACGTCTGGCGCGGCCAGCAGGCCGGCGGCCACCGCCTGTTCGGTTTGCCGGGCATTGCCTCCGCGCACGGCCAGCGGGCGCAGCCGGTGGGCCTGCAGCAGCGCGATCAGGGCGGCGAAGTCGATATCGACCGATGGGGCCTGGCCATCTTCGCCGGCCTCGGGCTGCAGCGCCGCCAAGTCCAGCACCAGCAGGTCGTCTTCAAAAAAGCCGGGCTTGTCACCGTACTGCGCGCGCAGCTCGTCCGCCAGCACCTGCAGATCGGGCGACTTCAGGCGCAGCGCCAGCAAGGGCAGGCTGGCGCTTTTGATCTCGAAGGTGGTGGGGCTGCGGCCGGTCAGGGCAACGGACATGGGGGCGTGAAGAAAAGAAGGTGTTGGCAGCCGCAACCCGAAGACGGGTGGCGCGCAACCGGGCGATCTTAACAGCCCCGCCGCGCGCCGAAGCGCCTGAGGACAACGGCTGTGTAACGGCCCATGGCCAAGGCAGCCGCTCGTGGCTTCGCCAGCGCGCCCAGGCCACGGTTTATCCCCGGGAGAGTTGTTTTTGACTTCTTCTTAATGACTTCTATCTCTAAATAGTCGTAGTAGTAGAAGGCGCGCCAAAGTGGGGATAAGCACTAAATTCCTTGGCCTGACAGACAGTTGCCGTCGTCCAAACCCTGTGCAGAGCCACCGGAGCCAGGCCGCCGCGAAAGGGGACAACCCAGCGCAACCACGATGTCTTGTGGATAAGTGGCCACTTGTTCGCTCGCTTTAGGCAGGCTTATCCACAGGCCTGGGCGAACCGGTCTTGGCGCTTTTTCGCACCGCGCGGGCGACGTGGAGGAAAAGTGGTGAGGACGCGCGTAGGTGCCGATTGCCTGGCGCACGGATCGGGCGGGCACAACGAAATCACCCGCTCGAGGCGGGTGATGCAGTGGTGTGTGTAGGGTGCCTGCCAGGGGCGCAGGCGGAGGAAGCTGCTTGGCGGTTCAGCCCAGCGGCGGGCGCCCAGAGGCCCAAGCAGGCTGTGCCGTGGCCGCCCGTCAGGCTGTCAGTGCTCCAGCACCCATTGGATAACCATCTTGGCGATGAAGCCCACCATGCCGAAGGCCAGCGCCAGGAACAGCACGAAGGTGCCGAATTTGCCGGCCTTCGATTCCCAGGCCAGCTGGGCGATGATGAAGACCATGTAGAGCATGAAGGCGCCCACGCCAATGGTCAGGCCGAACCAGGCGATCTGCTCTTCGTTGAAGCCGAACATCAGGATTGGCCCTCCGGCGGCAGGCGCTCGGCCAGGGTGCTGGTGTCCACCAGCGCGCGAAACGCGTACCAGCTGGCGTGGCCCAGCCACGGCATGATGATGACCAGCCCCAGCAGGCCGGTGGCCATGCCCAGCAGCGTCAGCCCCATGATGAGTGCCGCCCACAGCGCCATGGCGGCGGGGTTGGTCAGCACGGTTTGCCAGCTGGTCAGCACCGCCTGCAGCACGTCCACGCGGCGGTCCAGCAGCAAAGGCATGCTGACTGCGCTGGACGCGAACAGCGGCGCCGCCAGCAGCGCGCCCATGGTCAGCCACAGCTCGAACAGGTAGCCGCCCGGCGCCAGCACCACGTAGCGCAGGAAGTCCAGCGGGGTGTTGACGGGCTGCGGCGCCAGCGCGGTGATCAGCGCGGCCGAGGTCAGCACCCAGCCCGTGCCCGCCAGCGACAGCAGCAGCCCGAAGCGCACCAGGCTCCAGTAGCCGCCGTGCACCGCAAAGCGCGAGTACTGCCAGCGCGTCCAGGTGCGGGCGATGGTGTGCAGGTTGGCCGGCTCGCCCCGCTCCAGCGCGCGGCTGAGCGCGTACAGGCTGGTGGCCAGCACCGGCGCGACCACCAGAAAGCCCGAGAACGCCCCCGCCAGCAGCCAGAACTGTTCGCGCGCCAGCCACACCAGGAAGGCGCCGAACAGCGCCAGCGCCACGCCGTGCATCAGGCTGGGCCAGCCGATGCGCCAGACGTCGCGCCAACCCTGGGCCAGCCAGTGAAAAGGCGCCGACAAGGGCACGCGGCGCACGGCGGGCAGCCGCAAGGTGCCGGGCGCCGGGCGCGGCGGCATGGGGGGTGGCGGTGGGGCGGTGTGGGGCATGGCGATCAGCGGACGTCCAATGGCCAGGGCGCGCCAGCGGCTGGGTGTGCCCCGATGAATATGAAAACTATAGCTGCTTGCGCTGGCTGCACCAGCGCTGGAGGCTGTTTTGATCTGAAAATGCGGCCCAGGCTTGACGTGGGTCAAGCCTGTGGGGCTGGCCTGCGGCGAGCGCGCAAGAAAAACGCCAGCCCTGGCGCAAGGCCGGGGCTGGCGTGGGGTTGGCGCAGGCAGGCTGCCGGGCGGGTGGGCCGACGCCGCCGCGTGGGCCAGCGAGGCCGCCCTGGCACGGCGCGCCCCTGCGCGATCTGCTGATTCAGCCGATCACGCGCTTTGCCGCTCAGCGGGGGCCAGGGCCGCCCTGGTCGCCGGGACGGCCGTGCGGGCCATGCATGCCGCGGGGGCCGTCGCCGCGCGGGCCGTGGCGCATGGCACGCTGGTCGAACACTTTTTGCTGTTCGGCCGACAGCTGCGCATAGAACGCCTTGGTGGCGTCACCGCGCTGCTTCATACGGGCCTGGTGCTCGGCGCTGCGCTGCTCCATCAGGTCGATGCGCTGCGGGGTGGTCAGGTTCTTGAAGGCCTCGCGGTCCATCGGGGGGCGCTCACCGCGGGCGGGCGGCTGCGTGGCGGCGGTGAAGGTGTTCCACGCGCCTTCCTGGGCGGCGGTCAGCTTCAGGGCGGCTTTCAGCTCGGCCTGGCGCTTGGCGTGGTGGTCGGCCATGCGCTTTTCGCGCGCGGCGGGGTCGCGCAAGGCAGGGCGGGCACCGGGCGCGGCTTCGCCAGCGGCGGGCGCGACGGGCGCACCTGGTGCCGCAGCGGGGGGCGGCGGTGGGGTTTGGGCCATGGCGGCGGCGCCGGTGGCGGCCAGCAGGGTGGCGATCAGAACTTGCTTGGGTGCGAAAACCATGGTGATGGCCTTTCTAGTACAGATGAAACCGCTTCACGAAGAAGGTGTGGCCCCGGGCCGGTGGCTGAAGCCAGCCTGCCTTGAGCTTGGTGTGAAGTCTGCGCACCCGATGTAACCCCCGCATCGCTGCGGCGTGATGCTTTTGTAAAGTTGCGGCCCCGGTGCGGGCGCCAGCCATGTGCGCCGCGGCGCGTCAGCCGCAGCAGCCGGGCCCGCCGGCCAGGTTGTCGAGGATGGGGCAATCCGGCCGGTCGTCGCCCTGGCAGCTTTGCACCAGTTTTTGTAGCGTCCGGCGCATGTCCTGCATGGCCTGGATGCGGTTTTCAAGCTCAATCAGGTGCTGCTGCGCCACGCGCTTGACCTCGCTGCTGGCGCGCGCCTGGTCGTGCCACAGGCCGACCAGGTTGCCAATTTCGGCCATCGAAAAGCCCAAGTCGCGCGCCCGCTTGATGAAGCGCAGCGTGTGGATGTCCGCCGCGCTGTACTGGCGGTAGCCGCTGTCGGTGCGCGCCACCGCGCCCAGCAGGCCCAGCGACTCGTAGTTCCGCACCATCTTGGCCGACACGCCCGAAGCCCGCGCCGCGTCGCCAATGTTGACCGGCCCTTGCGTTGCGCTGGGCAGCGGCGCGCCGGCCCCGGCGGCCTGGGCCTGGGTGGCGGCAGGCCGGCGCCCGCCGGTGGCCGTGGCGGTCATGCGGCGACGGTGTAGCCTTCTTCGCGGATGGCGGCGGCCAGCGCCTCGCGCGGCTGGGTCGAATCGACCTGCACCAGGTTCTGGGCGCGGTCGATCTTCACTTGCGCTGCTTGGTCGGTTTGCTTGATGGCGCGCGTGACGGCCGCTTCGCAGTGGCCGCAGGTCATGCCGGTGACGGTGAATTGCTGTTGCATGGTGTGCTCCTTTTGGGGTTTGATGGCCAGAGTTTGAACCTTGACATGATGGGAATGTCAAGCGCCGCTGTTTTATCTGACCGGAGACCGTGCTGCGGCCAGTGGAAAAAATCAAAAATGATAGCTGCCAGCGCTGTACCTACCAGCGCTAGAAGGCATTTTGATGCCGATCATTTCAGAGCTTGACCTTCCCATCATGTCAAGCCTGACACTAGCGCCATGAACACAACGAGTTTGACCGCCAACGACACCGCCGCTGCCCACACGCTGGACCTGGGCGTGGGCGGCATGACCTGCGCCTCTTGCGTGGGGCGCGTGGAAAAGGCGCTGAAGAAAGTCCCCGGCGTGGACGATGCGGCGGTGAACCTGGCCACCGAATCGGCGCGCGTCACCTGGCACGGCAGCGACGACCTGGCCCCGCAGCTGCGCCGCGCGGTGCGCGACGCGGGTTACGAGCCCCGCGCCGCCGATGCGGCGATGGACGCGGCGGACGCATCGCCCTGGGCGGGCTTCATGCCCATCGCGCTGGGCCTGCTGCTGTGCGCGCCCATGGTCCTGCCCATGCTGCTGATGCCCCTGGGCGTGCACTGGATGCCGCCCGCCTGGGTGCAGTTTGCGCTGGCCACGCCGGTGCAGATCTTCCTGGGCGCGCGTTTTTACAAGGCGGCGTGGGGCGCGCTGAAATCGGGCAGCGGCAACATGGAACTGCTGGTGGCCATTGGCACCAGCGCGGCGTGGCTGCTGTCGGTATGGCAGTGGCTGTTCTCGGGCCATGGCGAGCACGCACACCTGTACTTTGAAAGCTCGGCCATGGTGATCACCCTGGTGCGGTTGGGCAAATGGCTGGAAGAGCGCGCCAAGCGCCAGACCACCGCCGCCATCCGCGCGCTGCACGCGCTGCGGCCCGAAGTGGCGCACCTGATCGACTGGGACGGGCAGGAAAAAGACATCCCCGTGGACGAGCTGCGCGTGGGCGACCGCGTGGCGGTGCGCCCGGGCGAGCGCATCCCTGCCGACGGCACCGTGACCGAAGGCAGCACGCAGGTGGACGAATCCATGCTGACGGGCGAGCCGCTGCCGGTGGCCAAGACCTTGGGCGAAGCGCTGACCGGCGGCGCCATCAACGGCGACGGCCGCGTGCTGCTGCAGGTCACGGCGGCGGGCAGCGACAGCGTGCTGGCGCACATCATCCGGCTGGTGCAAGACGCGCAGGCCGTGAAGGCGCCCGTGCAGCGCCTGGTGGACAAAGTCAGCGCCGTGTTCGTGCCTGTGGTGCTGGGCGTCGCGCTGCTGACGTTCATCGGCTGGTGGCTGGCCGGGCTGGGCGCCGAAACCGCGTTGATCCGCGCCGTGGCGGTGCTGGTGATCGCCTGCCCCTGCGCGCTGGGGCTGGCCACGCCCACCGCCATCATGGCGGGTACCGGCGTGGCGGCGAAGTTCGGCATCTTGATCAAGGACGCCGAGGCGCTGGAGATCGCCCACCGCGTGGACACCGTCGCCTTCGACAAGACCGGCACCCTCACCGAGGGCAAGCCCCGCCTGCTGGCGCTGGTGCCCGCGCCCGGTGTGGACGCGGCCGCCGCGCTGCGCACCGCCGCCAGCCTGCAAGGCGGCAGCGAACACCCGCTGGCGCGCGCCGTGGTGCAGGCCGCGGCCGATGGCGGCGCGGCGGTGCTGCCCGCCGAAACCGGCGCACAGGCTGGCCCAGCCCAGCGCGCCGAGCCCATCGCCCCGCCCCCCGCGCAAGACGTGCGCGCCGTGCCCGGCCAAGGCACCGAGGGCACGGTGGAAGGCCACGGCGTGCTGATCGGCAGCCTGCGTTGGCTGCGCGACCTGGGCGCTGATTTAAAGCCGTTTGAGGCTGCAGCGCATGCGCAGCAAGCGCAGGGCGCTACAGTTTCGATACTGGCCGTGCGCAACCCGGACGGCGCCGCGCCCCAGCCGCTGGCGCTGCTCGCCTTCGGCGACGAACCCAAGCCCGGCGCCGCCCAGGCCCTGGCCGAGCTGCGCCAGCGCGGCGTGCGCACGGTGATGATCTCCGGCGACAACCAAGGCGCCGCCGACGCCATGGCCCGCCGCCTGGGCCTGAACCCGGACGCCGGCGACGTGCTGGCGGACGTGCTTCCGGGCGATAAGGCGGCGGCGATCCGTCAGTTGAAAGGCGCGGGCGAACTGGAGGCCTCGGCGCCCGGTGCTTCGGGGGTCAGCGAACCGCGCGAAACGGGAGAGCGTGGGGGCGATCGCCTGGGCGAAGGGCCGTTCCCGAGACCAGGTGCGGCCCCCTTGGGGGGCAGCGAACCGCGCGCAGCGGGGGAGCGTGGGGGCGATCGCCTGGGCGAAGGGCCGTTCCCGAGACCAGGCGCGGCCCCCTCGGGGGGCAGCGGACCACGCGCAGCGGGGGAGCGTGGGGGCATTGTTCACACCGTCGCCATGGTCGGCGACGGCGTCAACGATGCCCCTGCCCTGGCCGCCGCCGACGTGGGCATGGCCATGGGCAGCGGCACCGACGTGGCCATGCACGCGGCCGGCATCACGCTGATGCGCGGCGACGTGGCCCTGGTGCCCGCCGCGCTGGACATCTCGACGCGCACCGTCGCCAAGATCCGCCAGAACCTGTTCTGGGCCTTTATCTACAACGTGTGCGGCATTCCGCTGGCCGCGTTCGGCTACCTCAGCCCCGTGGTGGCCGGCGCGGCGATGGCGCTGTCGTCGGTCAGCGTGATGAGCAATGCGCTGTTGCTCAAGCGGTGGAAGCCGGGTGGCGGGGCGCGCAAATAGCCGGATGGGGCCTGGGCGCCGTGCGTGGCTGGCTCAGGGCTGAACGCGCGGCGCGTCGGCTGTGGCGGGCGAGAAGCGCTTGGCCAGCCGGCGGCCGAAATCCATCGAAGGTTTTTCGATGAAACGGTAGCTCAGGTAGGCCAGCACAAAGATGACCACCAGGGATACCAGGGTCATGGCGTATTTATTTTCCACGCGGGTGGAAATGTACGCAATCACGCTGAAATGCACCAGGTAGATTGAATACGACGTGTCTGAAAGAAAACGCACCACCGGGCCATGGAAAGTGCGTTTCAGATTGACGAATGCCCAGAATACGCCGCCCAGTGCCAGGCCGGTAATAAAAATCGGGTTAGGGAAGTAACTGGCCCACTTCCTGAACGTGATCAAGATCAGAACCGAGGCAATCACCACCGGAATCATCGGCAGGCGGGGCCGGTAGAAATAAATGACACTGCCCATCAGGAAGAAAGGCAGCTGGCCGATGAGGTTGTTGGTCAGGAAGAAGTAGCTGTAAACCGGATCTTGCTTCGACATGGCCTCGGTCAGCGGGTGGTGCATCCAGCCGCCGGCCGTCCACCAGGTGGACACGACGATAGAGATCAGGAAATACGGCAGGATATATTTCCGGTTGGTCATCGCGAGAATGATGGCCAGGATGTACCAACCCCATTCGACACTGAGCGTCCACGACGGATTGATGAACGTGTAGCGCAGGTACGCTTCTGGAATGAAATGCTGCAGCAGCACCAAATTGCCGTAGAAATACGGATCGGTCAACGCAGCGCCCACCAGTTTGCCGCTGATCAACCCGAAAAGGATGTACCAGAACAGGTAAGCCGGGAAAATGCGGAAAACGCGGTGCGTGAAATATTCCTTGGCGGTATATTTGTACGCGCTTTGAATGATCAGGTAGCCGCTGATGACAAAAAACAGCTGCACCCCCACCCAGCCGCCTTCCTGCCCAAACCAACCGAGGTTGATGATTGGCTGCAGGTGACTCATCACCACCAGCATCGCCGCGCTGCCGCGCAGCAAGTCGATGTTCTTGGTGTTGTGGACGGGGCGGGATTCGGGGTTGTTCATGCGCTGCGCCGGATGCAGGCGCGGTTGTGAATCACTTCAGGCGCCCGGGAATGTGACGGAATCGAGGCATTCTACGAGCGCGGTGCAAAGAGCGCGCCCTTTCGCACGGTGCGGCTCCGCCGTATCGCGACGGCATCGCGCGCCCTGGGGCGCACCAGGTGCGGGCGCGCCGGTTAACCCGAGTTGCGCCCCTGCACGCGCTGTGGCACCCTGCTGAAGGCGCGCGCCTGCGTCCCCAGTGTGTGGGGCCATTGCATGGGTAGCCTGGTCTCGCCGAGGCGCGCACGTTTATACTACCCATCAGTATCCAAGCGAGGCTTGCATGCCGCATTCGCCCGAGGAAAAAAAGCGCGCCATCACGCGCCTGCGCCGCATTCGCGGTCAGGCTGAGGCGCTGGAAACCGCCATCGACACAGGCGCCAGTTGTTCGCAGGTGCTGCAGCAGCTGGCTGCGGTGCGTGGCGCCGTCAATGGCCTGATGGCCGAGGTGCTGGAAGGCCATCTGCGCGAGAGCTTTGGGCCGACCGCGCCGCCGGGCGATGCGGACGAGGCCATCGACGAGGTGGCCGCGTTGGTGCGGTCATACCTCAGGTAGCGCCCGTCCAGCCTGCGCTAGCAGCTATATTTTTAGGAGTTTTTGTCAATGAAATCGCGCGCCGCCGTGGCCTTCAAGGCCGGTGAACCCCTGCAGATCGTCGAGATCGACGTGGCCCCGCCCAAGGCGGGCGAGGTGCTGGTGAAGATCACCCACACCGGGGTGTGCCACACCGACGCCTTCACACTGAGCGGCGACGACCCGGAGGGCCTGTTCCCCGCCGTGCTGGGCCATGAAGGCGCGGGCATCGTGGTGGAAGTGGGCGAAGGCGTGACCAGCGTGAAGCCGGGCGACCACGTCATTCCGCTGTACACCGCCGAATGCGGCGAATGCCTGTTCTGCAAAAGCGGCAAGACCAATCTGTGCGTGGCCGTGCGCGCCACACAGGGCAAGGGCGTCATGCCCGACGGCACCACGCGCTTCAGCTACAACGGTGAGCCGATCTACCACTACATGGGCTGCAGCACGTTCAGCGAATACACCGTCGTGGCCGAGGTGTCGCTGGCCAAGGTGAACCCCGACGCCAACCCCGAGCAGGTGTGCCTGCTGGGCTGCGGCGTGACCACCGGCCTGGGCGCCGTGTGGAACACCGCCAAGGTACAGCCGGGCGACAGCGTGGCCGTGTTCGGCCTGGGCGGTATCGGTCTGGCGGTGATCCAGGGCGCGCAGCTGGCCAAGGCGGGGCGCATCATCGCCATAGACACCAACCCGGGCAAGTTCGACCTGGCCAAGACCTTTGGCGCCACCGACTGCGTGAACCCGAAGGACTTCGACAAGCCCATCCAGCAAGTCATCGTCGAGATGACCGGCTGGGGCGTGGACCACAGCTTCGAGTGCATTGGCAACGTCAACGTGATGCGCGCCGCGCTGGAATGCGCGCACCGCGGCTGGGGCCAGAGCGTGGTGATTGGCGTAGCCGGCGCGGGGCAAGAGATCAGCACCCGCCCCTTCCAGCTGGTGACGGGCCGCAAGTGGATGGGCACGGCCTTCGGCGGCGTGAAAGGCCGCAGCCAGCTGCCGGGCATGGTCGAAGACGCCATGGCCGGCAAGATCCAGCTGGAGCCGTTTGTCACGCACACCATGCCGCTGGCGGACATCAACGAAGCGTTTGATTTGATGCACGAGGGCAAGTCGATTCGCTCTGTCGTCCACTACGCCTGAAAGCGTGCCCGTGGCGACCCTGGATCACCCGTTTTTCGGTCATTGCAGCACCGCCGGTTTCACCACCGAAGAGGTGTGCTGGGAGAAAGAAATCGCTGTGAACGGCAGCGGGGTGGACGTGGCGCTCTGGGCGCCTCCGGACGCGCCCATGCGCAACGGGCTGGACAAGGGCGAGCTGGACCAGATGGCCGACGCCGTGCAGCACCTGACCACGCTGGACGAGCAGGCCCGCCGCCACCTGCTTGACTATCTGGACGACGACGACGCCTTCATCCGCCACCACCTGGAAGAGGCCGACGCCTTCCCGCGCGTGGCCGAGCTCTTTCCCAGCGGCAGCACCACGCCGCCCGACTTTGCCCAAGCCCTGCAATTGGTCCAGGTGGGCCTTTGGCTGGGGCACCCCGATCCGATCGTGATGGACTACATGATCGACCCCGACCACAGCGACCAGGTGCTGGCCGTCAAGCTGGGCGCCGATGGCTCGCTTGCCAGCATCGACTGGGAAAGCTGAGCCACGGCCAGCCACCCCAACCCGCACACCGCCCAGAGAAACCGCCATGCAACGCACTGAACACCACGCCAGCTTTGGCGGCCGCCAAGAGGTTTGGCAGCACACCAGCACCACGCTGGGCTGCGACATGAAGTTTGGCCTGTACCTGCCCCCCGCCGCGCTGGCGGGCGAGGCCTGCCCGCTGCTGTACTGGCTGTCGGGCCTGACGTGCACCGAGCAGAACTTCATCACCAAAGCCGGCGCGCAGCAGGTGGCGGCCGAGCTGGGGCTGATCCTGATCGCGCCGGACACCAGCCCGCGCGGCGACAACGTGCCCAACGACCCGGCCTACGACCTGGGCCAGGGCGCGGGCTTTTACCTCAACGCCACGCAAGCGCCCTGGGCCAAGAACTACCGCATGGAAGACTATGTGGTGGATGAGCTGCCCACCGCGCTGGCGGCGCTGCTGGCCCAGCAGGGCGTGAAGACCACCGGGCGCCAGGGCATCTTCGGCCATTCGATGGGCGGGCACGGCGCGCTGACGCTGGCGCTGCGCCACCCGGGGCGGTACCAAAGCCTGTCGGCCTTTGCGCCCATCGTGGCGCCGCGCCTGGTGCCCTGGGGGCAAAAGGTGTTCACCGCCTACCTGGGTGACGACCCGGCCGCGTGGGCAGCGCACGACGCGGTGTCGCTGATCGCCACCGCGCAGGACCGCCTGCCGATTTTGGTGGACCAGGGCACGGATGACGAATTCCTGAAGCAACTGCAGCCCGAGCTGCTGCAGGCCGAGTGCGACCAGGTGGGCCACCCTCTGACCCTGCGTATGCAGCCGGGCTACGACCACAGCTACTACTTCATCGCCAGCTTCATGGGTGACCACCTACGGCACCACGCCACGGCGTTGCGGGGCTGACCGGCTGGGCGGCGCGGCGCCCAGCCCGCCCTGCCGCGCCACACCGTGCCGTCACTGCAAGCCTTCGTCGCCACCTGCGTGGCCGGCATGGGCTGGGCCATGCAACCGCAGACGCTGATCCAGGCCGAACTGCAAGCCGGCACGCTGGTGGAACTGGTGCCTCACACCCCGCTGGACGTGCCCCTGCACTGGCAGCAGGCCCGCGCCGGATCGGCCTTGTTGGATGGGTTGACGCGGTGCGTGACGGAGGCGGCGCGGGGGGTGTTGGTGGGGTGATGGAGATGCCCGCGAAGTTGGCGAATAGGCGTGATTGTTGACCGTGGTGCGGCTTTCGCAGAGGGCAGCATTCGGCTAGGAGCGGACAGCTGACAATGGCTGGTTCGAAATCAGGTGGGGCTTACCCTCGCGGCCACAGTTCAAGCGCCCGAGAAAGCAGGTCGCGGCCGCGCCGCTCAATCGCTTCTTCGCCCCACGTTTCAGCGCTCCGCAACTGGAGGTTGATCGGCAGCAAGCTATTCGCCTCAATGGCGGCTCGTTTGGTTGCCCAGTCACCATTCGAGATCGAGCTGTTCAGGCCGCCTGTGATCAAAGTGAGGTTGCCGAACGTCTGGACGATAGCGCTTCGAGCGCGTGTCGCAAGTGCCCGGGGGTCACTTTCCGGTACAGACCATGTGTTGTCGACGCCCTTGCTTCCATCCGGTAGCGGCCAGTGAGCGACCCAAGCCTGCGGCATCAGATGCTCTACCGTAAGTTGCCCACTTACTTTTAACTGTTCGGTCTTGGAATTTCTATAGGTTTCGCTGAGCTTGGTCAGGATGTAGACGATCCTGGCGTTGTTGAGCGTCGAGTATGCGTGTCCCGTCATCCAGGCCTCCGCGAATCGGTCGTCACTCGGCCACGCATCGGTAGCGCCATGGAGGCCGGCCAAGTGCGAACGAACAACCGCAGCGGTCGCCCCGTCTCGGCGAATCGCCCGCGTAAGGCCCATAAAGACACGGTTGTACGCCTTGGTATCCGACACGCAGACCGTACGACGAAGGAGGTAGCTCTCGAGCACGCGAGCAGCCTGGCGCATTTCATCGTCGCTAGCCCCGAGATCAAGCATGGCCAGGAGAGGTGGGAAGACGGTACTTACGTCGAACGTCTCCAGAAAGTAGGCGAGCGGCCCGAGCGCATCGGCATCACTGCGAACGACAAGGCGTCTGAAGTCCTTGCCTTGCTTTGCTAGCGCCGCGAGCTCCGCCTCGACCGTCTTATAGGGGGCACTGCGTTCGACCCAATACTTGTATTCGACGAACAGGTGCTTAATTGGGATGTCTCTGGCCTGCTTGCTCGCAAGGAAGTGCTGAATGAAGAGGTCACTGCGCGGACGCACTAGGCGCCCCTGTACGACCTCCTTGCGCCAGAAGGGCTCATCGAAGGCCGCCCAGTACTTCTTGTACAGCGCCTCTTGCTCCTCGTTTTGACGAGCAGCCCGGAGGAAGATGAAGTTCCGTAGAAGATCAGCCGGCAGAAGGGGCTCGCCACGGGCGTTGAGCGTCTCGAAGATGACCTGCGCGTCGTCGTCGCGGTCAAGGTCGATAGCCACCACCTTCAGCGCCGTCTTGAGGGCTTCGAAGCACTCCTCAAGACGATCTGCCAGCGGCTTGTCGGCCGCCAGCGGGGGCTCGGACGGTGTTCCCTTGAAGAACTCAGCAAGACTGTCGTAGAAGAAGAAATAGGCCTCCACCATTCGAGGGCGCGGCTCGAACTTTCGCGAATGCTTGCGTCGCGTCAGCGGATGGAGTTTCTCCAGTGCATCTCGTGATCCCGCGTCGATGACGTCAATGAACTGCTGTCGGTCGCTCAGGGTTGGCCAAACCTTGTACTTCTCCACCTCCGGTTCTGCCATCCGGCCGGTGTTCAACGTGTACTTCTCGCACTCGTCGGCGAAGTCGCCCAGACCTTCAAGCCGACAAAAGTCGCGAAACGACGCGAGGAAGATCTGGAGAGTTGTGAGACGCTGTTGACCGTCGATCACGCTGCGTCGTTCGACGCGGCCGGTCTGCGTTTGCCGCTGGTCGAGCACCATAGCACCGAGGAAGTGAACCGGTGCGTCGGTTCGATCCTCAATGAACTCCACGAACTTGCGAGAGATATCCTCCCACAGTGGCGCCCACTGGTGCTCCTGCTTCCAGACGTACTGCCGCTGGAACATCGGCACCTCGAGCCGCATCTTCTTCTCAAAGATGTCCAGCAGTGCAATCGCATTCGCGTCCATGGTTCCTCCCGGCGTTAACGTGAAAACCGCGTAGCTTATCGGATGCCATCCGCTGGCGGAACGAGGTTCTCAGGGGGTGCTGCGCGTCCTTCCGATGCAGGAGCGCTACGCCCTGATCCTTCTTCGCGGGTAGTCGAGTTGTGTTCGGAACAACTCGAGTCGAGCACGCGATGAGTTGAACAGCTCGCCCTAGGTCGCTGGGCCGAACTGGATGTTCTTCTCGTGATTCTTGATGGACGAAGCCGTATGGCTTGCCCGCATGGCCTCACCCGCTGTGGCAGGAGCCAAGCCTTCTGCGTGCGAGCGCCAGCTTTCGGGACACGTGATTGGGCGAGCGGGTGTCTTCTTTGGGTCGGGAGCGTTCTCAACGTACAGCGTACTGCGTTGGCCTATCTATATGCACGAGTGCAGCCCGATGCTCGGCGGCGATCAGCAACGCGCTACGCTGATGAAGAAAACACCCTCTAGCGCCCGCCCATAGTGCGCCAGCAGCTATCAATTCCATTCCAACCCGCGCGGCAGCGACCACTTCCGCTGCGTTCTTCCCCCGCCCTTCAATCCAGCGTCGGATAATCCGTATACCCACGCGCCCCGCCGCCGTACATCGTGGCCTTGTCCACGTCCTGGAAGGGGCCGCCGCGGCGGATGCGTTCGGTGAGGTCGGGCATGCTGATGAAGGCTTTGCCGAAGGCGACCAGGTCGGCGCGGCCGCTGGCGATGGCGTCTTCGGCCAGCAGCGGGTCGTAGCCGTTGTTGACCATCCAGGCGCCGTGGCCGCCGGCGTCGCGGTAGGCGGCTTTCAGGCGGGCGTAGTCGAAGGGGCGGCCTGCCACTTCGCGCGGGCCGCCGGTGGCGCCTTCGATGACGTGCACGTAGGCCAGGCCCAGCGGGGCGAGGTGCTTGGCCACGTAATCGAACAGGGGCTGCGGGTCGGCGTCGACGATGTCGTTGGCGGGGGTGACGGGCGACAGGCGGATGCCCACGCGCTCGGGGCCCACGGCGTCGGCCACGGCGCGGGTGACTTCCAGCAGCAGGCGCGCGCGGTTGGCGATGCTGCCGCCGTAGTCGTCGGTGCGGTGGTTGGCGCCGGTTTTGAGGAATTGGTCCAGCAGGTAGCCGTTGGCGCCGTGGATTTCCACGCCGTCGAACCCGGCCGATTGCACGGCGTTGCGGGCGGCCACGGCAAAGTCGTGGACGATGCCGGGGATTTCTTCGCGGTGCAGCGCGCGCGGCGCGCTGGTGGGCACAAAGGCGCCGTGGCCTTGCGCGTCGACCAGGTAGGTTTTGGCCTGGGCGGTGATGGCCGATGGCGCCACGGGCGCGGCGCCGCCGGGCTGCAGCAGGTGGTGCGAGATGCGGCCCACGTGCCACAGCTGGCAGAAGATGTGGCCGCCCTCGGCGTGCACGGCGTGGGTGACGTGCTTCCAGCCGTCGAGCTGCTCGGTGCCGTACAGGCCGGGCACGTCGGCATAGCCCTGGCCTTGCGGGCTGATGGCGGTGGCTTCGCTGATGATGAGCCCGGCGCCGTCCAATGGGCTGGCGCGCTGGGCGTAGTACTCGGCGGCCAGCGCGGTGGGGATGGCATTGGGCGAACGGTTGCGCGTCAGCGGCGCCATGACGACGCGGTTGGGCAGTTCCAGCGCGCCCAGGCGCAGGGGGGAAAACAGGGTGGCAGTGGTCACGGGACGGTCTTTCGATGCGGCTGCGCAGCCGCCTTGTTGAGACGGGCTGCCATTGTGCGACCAAGCGCGTGCCGGTGGCGGCGCGGGCCTTTGCAGGCGCCCGACGGGCGGGGCCGCGCCCGTCCGCTGCGGTGAAGCGGGCGGGGCGCGCCCCGGCGTCGAAGTGGCGCGGCGGCGAGCGGCTGAGGCATGCCACGCCAAGTGGGCCTTGTCATCTGCTTGACCCGCTCTGGCGGCTTGCCGCCCCACAATGGGTGCGATGCCACCCCCGCCCGCGCCAACCCCGCCGCCGCGCCCTGCCCCGCCGCGCGCCGGGGGCGACACGGGCGGCGAGGTGGCTTTGGCCCCGCTGCTGTGGCTGGCGCTGGCGTTGTCGATGGGCGCGGCGGTGTCGCTGGGCGTGACGCGCTTTGCCTACGGGCTGCTGCTGCCGGTGATGCGCGAAGACCTGGGCTGGTCGTACACGCTGGCGGGCGCCATGAACACCGCCAACGCGCTGGGTTACCTGTTGGGCGCGCTGGTTACCCCGCGGCTGATTCGGCGCTGGGGCGCTTCGCACGTGTTGCTGGCGGGGGCGGTGCTGGCCAGTGCTTTTATGGCGGCGTTGGGCTTTTTCACGGCGCCATGGCCGCTGATGGCGCAGCGCACGCTGGCGGGCGCGGCCAGTGCGCTGGTGTTCGTGGCCGGGGGCTTGATGGCGGCGCGGCTGGGGGCGCGGGCGCCGCAGCACGCGGGGCTGCTGCTGGGGCTGTACTACGGCGGCACGGGCTGGGGCATCGTCGCGTCGGCGCTGGGCGTGCCTTGGCTGCTGGGCGTGGGTGCGGCGGGTGCGCACGCCTGGGCGTGGGCCTGGTGGGGGCTGGCGTTGCTGTGCGTGCTGGCCACGCTGGTGCTGGCGTGGCCTGCTCATTCACTACAAAAAGAAGAGCTGCTGGCGCAGGCTGCACCAGCGCCAGCGGCCAATTCTTTTCATAACCCCCTGCCCTGGCGCCGCATGGCCCTGGCGCTGGCGGGCTACACGCTGTTTGGCGTGGGCTACATCGGCTACATGACGTTCGTGATCGCCCTGCTGCGCGAGCAAGGCGTGCGCCCCGGCGCCATCACGCTGTTCTATGCGCTGCTGGGGCTGGCGGTGGTGGCTTCGGCGCGCATCTGGGCGGGCTTGCTCAACCGCGCCAAAGGCGGCGGTGCGCTGGCGCTGCTCAACGCGCTGCTGGGCGTGGCCACGGTGCTGCCCGCGCTGACGGGCGCCTGGCCGGTGGTGCTGGCGTCGGGCCTGCTGTTTGGCGCGGTGTTTTTGTCGGTGGTGGCGTCGACCACGGCGTTCGTGCGCCACAACCTGCCGCAGCCGCAGTGGGCGGCGGGCATCAGCGCCTTCACCATCGTGTTTGCGCTGGGGCAGATCGTGGGCCCCACGGTGGTGGGCTGGGTGGCCGACGGCGCGGGCGGGCTGGCCAACGGGCTGGTGTATTCGGCGGTGGCGCTGTGGGCCGGCGCCTTGCTGGCGTGGCGGCAAAAACCGCTGTGGCGGGCCGAACGGGCGGCGTGACATTTTGCGCGGCACCGCCGCTGGAACGCATACCAAGGTGGTACTACTGCGCAGTACGGGCTTTGGCATGGTGCGCGGGGACTAGGCGCTGGCGGGGGCCGCCGGAACAATCCGCGGTCGAAAGCGGGCCGGACGTCGGCCGCGCATGCTTTGCCGTGAGGAGCCTTCCCGATGCAGCCATTCGCCCCCTCTGCCCTTCGCCGTGCCCTGGCTGGCGCGGCCGCCGCCCTGTGCGTGGCGCCGGTGTTCGCGCAGCAGCCTGCCGCCGCTGCTGCTCCCGCTGCGCCCGCAGCGACTTCGGCGCCGGTCAACACGCTGGCCAAGTTGGCTTCCAGCAAGACCATCACGCTGGGCGTGCGCAAGGACGCGCAGCCCTTCTCGTACCCGGACGCCGCGGGCAAGCCGGCCGGCTTCAGCTGGAACCTGTGCCAGGCCGTGGTGCAGCAGATCGGCGACGAGCTGAAAGCGCCCATCGCCATCCGCTTTGAAACGGTGTCGCTGTCGGATTCGTTCGACATGCTCAAGGCCGGCAAGATCGACTTGCACTGCGGCATTACATCGAACACCGCGCCGCGCCAGGCTGAGGTGGATTTTTCCGACACCTTCTACGTCTCGCGCGTGGTGGCCGCCTACCGCGAAGGCGACGCCAAGTTCGCCTCGGCGCGCGAATTCGGCCGCACCGGCGTGCTGCGCGGCTCCACCGCGCAAGGGCTAATGGCCACCTACGCCAGCAAGAAGGCCGCCACGCTGATGCTGGGCCCGGTGCGCCCCGTGGCCAGCTATGCCGAAGGCGTGCAGCTGCTCAAGAGCAACGCCATCGACACGCTGGTGGCCGATGAAATGATGATCCCCAAAGGCGCGGGCGTGGCGGTGCGCCGCGAACAGCTGACGGTGGAGCCCTACGCGCTGGTGATGCGCAAGGGCGATGCCCAGCTGCAGGCCGCCGTGGACCGCGCCCTGCACAAGGTGCTGAGCGGTGCGCAAGGCAAGCAGCTGGCCACCAGCAACGGCATCGCGCTGGATTCGCTGACGCTGGACGCCTGGCGCAAGCCCAGCAAGCAACCCGCCCCGCCGGTGATGTAAGGGCTGCGCGGCGCCACGCTGCAGCGAAGACAAAAAAGGGCGAGGCCGCAGCATGTGCTGTGGCCTCGCCCTTTATGCTTTTCGGGCCTCTGGCGCCCGCCAGAGCAGCGATGGCAGCTATCAAAATGATGGCAAATGCAGCGCTGGGTGCACCGCGGGGTGCCGCGCTGGCGGGCGCGCGGCGGGCCGCGTCAGATCAGGCCTTCGGCCTTCATGGCGCGCTGCACGGCGGGGCGCGCGGCGATGCGTTCGCGGTAGGCGCTCAGGTTTTTCAGGCCCGACAGGTCGATGTGCATCGGCTTGGCCCAGTTGGTGACGGTGAACAGGTAGCCGTCTGCCACGGTGAAATCTTCGCCCATCAGGTAGGGCTTGCTGGCCAGCTCGCCGTCCACCCAGGTCAGGCGTTCCAGCAGCTTGTCGGTGGCCATCTTTTTCACCTCGGCGGGGTAGGCGGGGTTGAACAGCGGGCCGAAACCTTTGTGGATCTCGGTGCCGATGAAGTTCAGCCAGCTTTGCAACTGGTAGCGCGCCATGGTGCCGTTGGCGGGGGCCAGCTTCTTGTCGGGCGCCTGGTCGGCGATGTATTGCACGATGGCCGGGCCTTCGCGCAGGCCGGTGCCGTCGTCCACCACCAGGTAGGGCACGTAACCCAGCGGGTTGACCTTGCGGTAGTCCGAGCCGTCGGGCAGCACCTTGGTCTTGGTGGGCGCCAGGATGGCTTCGTAAGGCAGGCCGGTTTCTTCCAGCGCGATGTGGGGCGACAGCGAACAGGCGCCGGGGGAGTAATAAAGTTTCATGGTGCAAAGGCTCCGGGTCTTGGTGGAATGCGTCGGCCGGGCCCCGTGCGGCCAAGGCGCGCATGCCGTGGTACGCGGCGCCCCAAGGCCGCGCGGTCGGCACGGCAGCACGTCAGCGTACCAAATTGCGGTGTGCCGCGCGGCAGTGGGGCTGTGCGGGGGCGGGGGTCGGAGGCGGCTTGGGGCCGCGTTCAGGTGGGTGCGTCGGCGCGGGTGGCGGCTTCCAGGGCGGTCAGCCAGCGCATGGCGTGCTGGCCGCCGTCGTCGCGCGGGCCGCACATGGCGCGCTCGGGCCGCAGCTGGCCGCAGACGGCGGGGCGCTCCGGCAGGCCGAAGAGGCGGCAGCGCAAATCGGCGTCCAGCTGCACGCAGCGCACCCCCGCAGGCTTGCCCTGCGGCATGCCCGGAATGGCCGAGCTGATGGAGGGCGCGATGCAGCAGGCGCCGCAGCCTGTGCGGCAGGCCGACACTGCGTCATAGTGCGTGAGATCGACGATAGTTACCTTCACATCCCGCAGGATTTGCGATAAAAATATAGAAAAAAGTGCTCATGGGTGCGGGCGCGGCGCTGTCGGCTTGCGCTTCGGCGCTCGCTTGTCCTACGCGGCGCGCGCCTGGCGGACGACGCAAGCGCGTGCACGCGCCTGCGATAAACGAAGGGCACTTACTTATCAATTGCTGTCACTGAGGAAGGAAACCCGTATGTTGAAGTGGTCCATCATTTTCGCCCTGATCGCGCTGGTTGCCGGCGTGCTGGGCTTTACCGGCGTCGCGGCGGGCGCGGCGGGCATCGCCAAGATCCTGTTCGTGCTGTTCCTGGTGGTGGCGGTCGTCATGCTGGTGCTGGCCGTGATCGGCGGCAAGGCCATTGGCGACGCGATGAAGTGATCGGCACCGTGCCCGCCGCTTGCCGGCGGGCACGCGCTGGTCTGACGCGGCAGTGCGCCGCTGATCGGGCTTTCGCTCACTGGACTGGCGGTTGCGCACAGTCCTCGCCCAAGGGGCGCCGGCAAGGCGCCCTTTTTAACGTCTTTTCTACGCCTGGATGGGCGCGCGGCGAATGGCGCCGCCGCCCGCGTCAGGCGCTTGCCCATAGCTGCAACCCGGCCGCGTGGCGGCCGCTTTAATCTCGACCCATGACAAGTGGACACGCCAATTCAAGCCGGCTGGTGGTTCACGCGGCGCTGCTGGGCAACCTGGCCGTGGCGGTGGTGAAGTTCATCGCGGCGGCGGTGACGGGCAGCTCCGCCATGTTGAGCGAGGGCGTGCATTCGCTGGTGGATACCGGCAACGAGGTGCTGCTGCTGTTCGGCATGCGGCGCGCGGCGCGGCCGGCGGACGAATCGCACCCGTTCGGCTACGGGCGCGAGGTGTACTTCTGGTCGTTCATCGTCGCGCTGCTGGTGTTTGCGCTGGGCGCGGGCGTGTCGCTGTACGAGGGCGTGCAGCACATCCTGAAGCCGGAGCCCATCCAGCGGCCGATGGTCAACTACGTGGTGCTGCTGGCGGCGATGGCGTTTGAAGGCGCCTCGTGGTGGGTGGCTTGGCGCGAGTTCAAGCGCGTGCGCGGCGAGGTGGACACGCTGCAGGCGGTGCGCGACAGCAAGGACCCGACGACCTTCGTGGTGCTGTTTGAAGACAGCGCCGCGCTGGTGGGCCTGCTGATGGCGCTGGCGGGCGTGGCGGCCAGCCACCTGCTGGGCTTGCAGCAGGCGGACGGCGTGGCGTCGGTCCTGATCGGGCTGGTGCTGGCCGCCACGGCGTACTTTCTGGCGGTGGAAACCAAGGGCCTGCTGATGGGCGAGCCGGCCCTGCCGCGTGTGCGCCGCCTGATCATGGACGCGGCGCAAGGTGAGCCAGGCATTCGCGCCATCAACGGCGTCATCACCTCGCAGCAAGGCCCGCACACGGTGGTGGCGGGCATGAGCGTGGAGTTTGACGACGCGATGACGGCGGTGGAGATCGAGCGCTGCATCGAACGCATCGAGGCCAAGCTGTGGCAGACGGCGCCCGATGTGGTGTCGCTTTTCGTCAAGCCGCAAACGCCGCAGGCCTGGGCCGAGCGCCTGCGCCGCCGCCGCGAGCGGCGGGTGGAAGGCGCGGGGTAGCCGCGGGCTAGACGCGGATAGACGTGTCAGGCGTGCGTTGACGCGCACCCGCAAGGGCGCACGCGGCGCGATGGCCGCCGCGCCCGGCGCCGTCGCTCAGGGGTACAGGCCGCGCAGGTCGCGCGCTGTCAGGATGCGCGTGCAAGCCACGATGAAGGTGGCCGTGCGCAGGCTGACCTTGTGCTGCTGCGCGGTGTTCCACACGCCTTCGAAGGCGTCCTTCATGATCTTGACCAGGCGCTGGTTGATCTCGTCCTCGCTCCAGAAGAAGCTGGAGAAATCCTGCACCCATTCAAAGTAGCTCACCGTCACGCCGCCGGCGTTGGCGATCACGTCGGGCACGACCAGCACGCCTTTGTCCTGCAGGATGTCGTCGGCCTCGGGCGTGGTGGGGCCGTTGGCGCCTTCGATGACCATCTTGGCCTTGATCTTGGGCGCGTTGGCCTTGGTGATCTGGCCTTCCAGCGCGGCAGGAATCAGGATGTCGCACTTGTACGACCAGAAGTCGTTCAGGCTGAGCGGCTCGCCGCCCTTGAAGCCCGCCACGCCGCCCGTCTTGGCCACGTGCTCGAGCAGCTTGGGCACGTTCAGGCCCTTGTCGTTGGCCACGCCACCCGTGTGGTCCTGTACCGCCACGATCAGCGCGCCGGCTTCGGCGAACAGCTTGCCCGCGATGCCGCCCACGTTGCCGAAGCCCTGCACGGCCACGCGCGCGCCTTCGATCTGCAGGCCGATCTGCTTGGCCGCCTCCGCGCCCACGGTGAACACGCCGCGGCCCGTGGCCTCGCGCCGGCCCAGCGAGCCGCCCAGCGCGATGGGCTTGCCGGTGACCACGCCGGTGGCGGTGGCGCCTTCGTTCATGGAATAGGTGTCCATCATCCAGGCCATCACCTTTTCGTTGGTGTTGACGTCGGGCGCGGGGATGTCCTTGGTCGGGCCGATGATGATGCCGATCTCGGACGTGTAGCGGCGCGTGACGCGCTCCAGCTCGCCCTGGCTGAGCGTGCGCGGGTCCACGCGGATGCCGCCCTTGGCGCCGCCGTAGGGCACGTTCACGGCGGCGTTCTTCACCGACATCCAGGCTGACAGGGCCATCACCTCGGACAGCGTCACGTCCTGGTGAAAGCGCACGCCGCCCTTGCCCGGCCCGCGGCTGACGTTGTGCTGCACGCGGTAGCCTTCAAAGTGGGCGATGGTGCCGTTGTCCATCTCGATCGGCACGTCGACGATCAGCGCGCGCTTGGGCCGCTTGAGCGTTTCGACCCAGCGGCTGAGCGGGCCCAGGTAGGGCGTGACGCGGTCGACCTGCTGCAGGTAGATGCCCCAGGGGCCGAGGTGATTCGGGTCCAGGTACGAGGGCAGCGCGTGGGTGGGGATTGCGGACGGCGCGGACGCGGTTGAACCGGCTTTGGTCGCCTTGGAAGCGGTGGCCATGAGACGAATGCTCCTTGAGTTGGGACAAGGGCGGCCGCTTCAGCGATAGCCATCGGCCGCCGCCAGCCAGCATAGCAAAGCGGGCTCCAGCGGTCTACCTGCGGGCGCTGACTGCTATCTATTGAATAGCTGTTGGGCATTGTCGGCTCGCCGGCAGCGCGCCATGCCGCGCGCGGCGCCGGCCCGCTCAGATGGAAGGTCCGGACTGGCCGCGCGGATCGGGCAGCACTTTGTCCCACGCGGTGGGCTGGGTGCGGCGTGTGGGTATTTGTATGCCCAAATTGCCCTCTGGCGCAGGCGCACAGGGCGCTGGCAGCTATCTAAAGCGTAGCAAGCGGGCGTGTCGACCACGCACCCGCAGCCCGCCGCGCGGGCGCTGGCCAGCCGTCAGAGCACCACCCAGTCGGTCACGTACGAGCTGGGGCGACGAAAATTGTCGTTCAGCAGTGGGCTCAGCTTGAGGTCGAGCCCGAACGTGCGCCCCGGCAGCGGCTTGAGGAACCAGCGCTCATACAGCGCGGCCATTTCGCCGTCGCGGTAGATCTGGCGCATGGCGGCCAGCACGCCCTCGGCCAGTTCGGCGTCGTTGCGGGCGAACATGGGCGCCAGCGGTTCGATCGACAGCGGCTGGCCGGCCAGCACCAGCTTCTTGCCCGACTGGCGCGCCAGCGGCACCAGCTGGATGTTGTCCTGGATGACCGCGTCCACCTTGCCCTGCTCCAGCGCCTGCACGGCGGCGCGGGTGTTGTCGAACAGCGCCAGCTTCCAGCCGGCACGGCCATCGCGCTCGCGCATTTCCACCACCTGCTGGCCGGTGGTGCCCTTGACCGCCGCCAGCGTCTTGCCGCGCAGGTCGTTCAGCCCGCCGATGCCCTCGCCGTCACGCACCAGCACGCTGGCCCCGGCGTAGAAGTAGGTCAGGCCAAAGGCCGCCTGTTCGCGGCGCGCCTTGGTGTTGGTGGTGCCCGCGCATTCCAGATCGATGCGGCCGTCCTGCAGCGCGGGAATGCGCTCGGCCGAAGTGAGGGGCACGTAGCGCACCGCCAGCTTGGGCAGCTTCAGCTGCTGCTGCAGCAAGGCGGCCACGCGCTGGCAGACGTCGATGGCGTAGCCGATCACCCTGCCCTTTTCTTCATACGAGATCGGCGCGCTGTTGGCGCGGTAGCCGATGGTGAGGGTCTGGGTGGACTGGATGCGGTCCAGCACAGGACCGGCGTGAACGTTAAAGGCGAAAACGACGGTGCTGACCGGAAGGGCCAGCCAGCGCGAGAAACGGTACGGCATGAGATGTGAACAACCTGACAAATAAAGGTGCAAGGCAAAACTGACGCAAAAATTATGCCCAATGTATTAAGCGCCCCGTGCGTGGCAACGGGCGCAGGGCCCTATCGGAATCACTGCCAAGGGGGTTTCCAATTCTCCAGCAGAAAATGGGGGCGATTTTTATAATCGCCCCTTCCACCCTATTTTGATTGCCGCACCGCGGGCGTGATTGCGCGCGGAATCGGCTGCCCATGGCGACCATTTCTTATACCCACCCTCAACAGTTCGACGTGATCGTCGTCGGCGGCGGTCACGCCGGGACCGAGGCCGCCCTGGCCGCGGCACGCATGGGCGCGCAGACCTTGCTGCTGACCCACAACATCGAAACGCTGGGCCAGATGAGCTGCAACCCCAGCATCGGCGGCATCGGCAAGGGGCATTTGGTCAAAGAGGTAGACGCACTGGGCGGCGCCATGGCGCTGGCCACCGACGAGGGCGGCATCCAGTTCCGCATTTTGAACAGCAGCAAGGGCCCGGCGGTGCGCGCCACCCGTGCGCAGGCCGACCGCGTGCGCTACAAGGCGGCCATTCGCCGCTTGCTGGAAAACCAGCCCAACCTGTGGCTGTTCCAGCAGGCGGTGGACGATCTGATGCTGGAAGGCGACCGCGTGGTGGGCGCGGTCACGCAGGTGGGCATCGCTTTTCGGGGGCGCACCGTGGTGCTGACGGCCGGTACCTTCCTGGACGGGCGCATCCACGTGGGGCTGGACAACTACCAGGCCGGCCGCGCGGGCGACCCGCCGGCGGTCAGCCTGTCGGCCCGCCTGAAAGAGCTGAAGCTGCCGCAGGGCCGCCTGAAAACCGGCACCCCCCCGCGCTTGGACGGCCGCACCATCGACTTCAGCGCCTGCGAAGAGCAACCCGGCGACGGCGTGCCCGGCGGGCAGAACCCGCACATGCCGGTGTTCAGCTTCATGGGCCGCGCCGACATGCACCCCCGGCAAGTGCCGTGCTGGATCACGCACACCAACGCGCGCACGCACGAGATCATCCGCAGCGGCTTTGACCGCAGCCCCATGTTCACCGGCAAGATCGAGGGCGTGGGCCCGCGCTATTGCCCCAGCGTGGAAGACAAGATCAACCGCTTTGCCGACAAGGAAAGCCACCAGATCTTCCTCGAGCCGGAAGGCCTGGACACGCACGAGGTGTACCCCAACGGCATTTCCACCAGCCTGCCCTTTGATATTCAGCTGGCGCTGGTGCGCAGCATGCCGGGGCTGGAGAACGCGCACATCCTGCGGCCGGGCTACGCCATCGAATACGACTACTTCGACCCGCGCTCGCTCAAAAGCAGTTTCGAGACACGCCAGATCGGTGGCCTGTTCTTTGCCGGCCAAATCAACGGCACCACCGGCTACGAAGAAGCGGCGGCGCAGGGCCTGTTTGCCGGCATCAATGCCGCGCTGCAATGCCGCCAGTTCGACGGTCGCGCCGACGACTTTGGCGGCGCCTGGCTGCCCCGGCGTGACGAGGCCTACCTCGGCGTGCTGGTGGACGACCTCATCACCAAGGGCGTGACCGAGCCCTACCGCATGTTCACCAGCCGCGCCGAATACCGACTGCAACTGCGCGAAGACAACGCGGACATGCGCCTGACCGAAATGGGCCGGGCGCTGGGCCTGGTGGATGACGCGCGCTGGGATGCGTTCAGCCGCAAACGCGATGCTGTTTCACGTGAAACAGAGCGGCTGAAAGCCACCTGGGTCAACCCGCGCAACCTGCCCGTTGCCGAATCTGAGCGCGTGCTGGGCAAAGCCATCGAGCATGAACACAACCTGTTCGATCTGCTGCGCCGCCCCGAGGTGGGTTACGAAGCTTTGATGAGCCTGGACGGCGGCAAGCATCGGTCGCCCGACGTTTCACGTGAAACATTGGGCGAAGACCTGCTGGCGCCGGTGGTCGAGCAAGTCGAGATCGCCGCCAAGTACGCTGGCTACATCGACCGCCAGCGCGAGGAAGTGGGTCGCACCGCGTATTACGAAAGCCTGAAGCTGCCGCCTGAGCTGGACTACATGCAGATCACCGCGCTCTCGATCGAAGTGCGGCAAAAGCTGCAGCAGCACCGGCCAGACACGCTGGGCCAAGCCGGGCGCATCAGCGGTGTGACACCCGCCGCCATTTCGCTGCTGCTGATTCACCTGAAAAAGGGCGGCTTCAAGGGCTTTACTTCCCAGGCGCCCGCCTTGGCGACTGCGCCATGAGCGCGGAGCCCGAAGCACTGCGCGCGCGCCTGAGCGAAGGCGCCGCCGCCTTGGGTGTCACGCTGTCTGACGAGCAGCGCGGCCAGCTGCTCGACTACCTGGCGCTGCTGGGCAAGTGGAACAAGGTCTACAACCTGACGGCCGTGCGCGACCCGGCCGAGATGCTGACGCACCACCTGCTGGACAGCCTGAGCATCATTGCCCCGCTGCGCCGCCACACCCGCGGCCAGCCCACCCGCTTGCTGGACGTGGGCTCGGGCGGCGGGCTGCCTGGTGTGGTGATCGCCATCTGCTGCCCTGAGATTCAGGTGAGCTGCGTGGACGCGGTGGCCAAGAAGGCGGCCTTTGTGCAGCAAGTGGCCGTCGCGCTGCGGCTGCCCAACCTGCGCGGCTTGCATGCCCGGGTGGAAGCCGTGCAGGACAAATTTGACGTGATCACCTCGCGCGCGTTTGCCTCGTTGGCCGACTTCACCCAATGGTCCGCCCCGGCGCTGGCCGAAGGCGCGGTGTGGTTGGCCATGAAGGGCAAGCGCCCCGACGACGAGATTGCCGCACTGCCGCCAGGGGTGGAAGTGTTTCACGTGGAACAACTGCAGGTGCCGGGGCTGCGTGCTGAGCGGTGTCTGCTCTGGCTGCGCCCCAGGGCTTGAGCCAAGGGCGGCTGTCGTGTTGCGGCGGCTCGCTGGCGCCGTGCGCTCAACATTCGTGAATGCGACACTGGATGCGCTCTCGGCACGCCGCTGCGCGCGGGGCCGCAGTGGCTCCGTCCCTTAAACTCGCTGCATCGCCCAAGCGCCCACCATGCTCGCCATCACCGACTATCCCGCCTTTGTCATTGCCATTCTCGTGTTCCTGGCTATTCCAGGGCCGGGTAATCTGGCGATGATTTCCAGCACCGCGCAAGGCGGCATTCGTGGCGGGTTGGCGTCCACCTTTGGCATCATCGCGGGCGACCAGATTCTGCTGTGGTGTGCGGTGGCGGGCGTGGCCGCACTGCTCAAGGCCTACCCTGCCGCCTTTGCCACCGTGCAGTGGGTCGGCGCGGCGTATCTGGCCTGGATGGGCTACAAGCTCATCACCGTCATCACCGCCAAGCCGGGGCAAGGCGCGGTGCTGCAGCTCAAGCCCAGCCATTTTGCGCGGCAGTCGTTCTTCATCACCTTGCTGAACCCCAAGGCCATCGTTTTCTACATGGCCTTCTTCCCCCTGTTCATCGACCCGGCGCGCGCGCCCGGCCTGGGCACCTTCGCCGCCATGGCGCTGACCATCGCGGTGCTGACCTTCGCCTACGGGCTGGCGGCCACGCTGATATCGCACTTCATGGCCGAGCGCATCCGCGCCAACCCCCGCGTCTCGGGCGGTCTGCAAAAGCTGGCGGGCGTGGCCCTGATCTGCTTTGGGCTGCGTCTGGCGTTGACCAAGTAAGCCCTAGCGGCGCTTTCACAGTTTCATGGCCCAAATCTTCTGCATCGCCAACCAGAAAGGCGGGGTGGGCAAGACCACCACCACCGTGAACCTGGCCGCCGGCCTGGCCAAGATCGGCCAGCGCGTGCTGCTGGTCGACCTGGACCCGCAGGGCAACGCCACCATGGGTTCGGGCGTGGACAAGCGCACGCTGGAGGCATCCGTGTACGACGTGCTGCTGGAATCGGCCACGGTGGCCGAGGCCGCCGTCACCCCCGAAAAGCTGAAGGAAGCCGGCGCCGCCTACGCCGTGCTGGGCGCCAACCGTGAGCTGGCCGGTGCCGAGGTCGAGCTGGTCAGCGAAGCCCGCCGCGAACGCCGCTTGAAAGACGCGCTGGTCGTGGTCGCCGCCGACTACGACTTCGTGCTGATCGACTGCCCGCCATCCTTGAGCATGCTGACCCTCAACGGCCTGTGCGCCGCGCAGGGCGTCATCGTGCCCATGCAGTGCGAATACTTCGCGCTGGAAGGCCTGGCCGACCTTACCAACACCATCAAGCAGGTGCACGCCAACCTGAACCGCGACCTGCGCCTGATCGGCCTGCTGCGCGTTATGTTCGACCCGCGCATCACGCTGCAGCAGCAGGTCAGCGAACAGCTCAAGGCGCACTACGGCGACAAGGTGTTCGACACCGTCATCCCGCGCAATGTGCGCCTGGCCGAAGCGCCCAGCTACGGCCTGCCCGGGCTGGTGTTCGATCCGTCCGCCAAAGGCAGCCACGCATTCCTGGCGTTCGCGCAAGAGCTGGTCGATCGCGGCCTGCGCGGTTGATGCCGCTGGCGCGCCCGCGCTGGGCAGAATACAAGCCTTATTGCCCTCTGGCGCTGGTGCAGTCTGCGCTGGCAGCTATCAAAACATGAGTAAAGTGCGTCCGCGCGCCACTGGCAGAATGCACGCATGAGCGCACCCACCATCCTCACCCTGCCCGGCTGGCAAGGCAGCGGCCCCGAGCATTGGCAAACCCGCTGGGAGGCGCGCCACGGCGACCAGCGCGTGCAGCAGCACGACTGGATGCGCCCGCTGCGCGGCGACTGGACCGCGCGGCTCGAAGACGTGGTGCTGGCCCAAAGCGACGCCAGTGGCGCCCCCGTGCTGCTGGCCGCCCACAGCCTGGGCTGCATCCTCACCGCCTGGTGGGCCGCCCACACCCGCCATGCCGCCCGCGTGGCCGGCGCGCTGCTGGTGGCCCCACCCGACATCGAGCGCGACGACCTGCGCCAGCAAATCCCCGGCTGGGCGCCGCCCGTCCGCCAGCGCCTGCCCTTCCCCGCCATCCTGGTTGCCAGCAGCGACGACCCGTTTGGCAGCCTCGAATCCGCCAGCCGCCTGGCCAGCGACTGGGGCGCCGAATTCCACGCCATCGGCCCGCGCGGCCACATCAACGCCGATTCGGGGCTGGGCGATTGGGATGAGGGGCGGGCGTTGTTGATGACATTGGCGAAGGAAATAAACGATGGCAAGTCCTAAGACTATTTTTAAAGTTGAGTCGGAAGCACCTTCGCTTAGGCTGGCGGTTCTGATTGACGCTGACAACGCTCAAGCCTCCGTCATGGAAGGGTTGTTTGCAGAGATTGCGGGCTTCGGCGAAGCAACCGTGCGACGCATTTATGGTGATTTCACGTCCAGTCAAAGTGCTTCGTGGAAGAAGGTGCTCAACCAGTTTTCCATTAAACCGGTACAGCAATTCGCCTACACGTCGGGCAAAAATGCGACAGACGGCACCATGATCATCGACGCGATGGATCTGCTCTATACCCGTCGATTCGATGGGTTTTGTCTGGTCACAAGCGACAGCGACTTCACAGGCTTGGCGGTGCGGCTCCGGGAGGAAGGGGTTACCGTCATTGGGTTCGGTGAGCAAAAAACGCCTTCCGCGTTTCGGACCGCGTGCCACAAGTTTGTTCTGACGGAAGTGCTGCGACCCACTGCGGCGCCCGAACCTAGCTTGGATCGACCGCCATCGAGCGCCATCGAACTCTCTGCCAGCGCCTCGACGAAAGAGGTTGTTTCGCAGGGACTACCCGCGCTGCCAATGCCATTTATCAGAGATGCGATCGAACAGTCGTCAGGCGATGATGGGTGGGCTCACCTGGGCACCTTTGGTCAGTATCTGTCCAAGCTGAAATCAGACTTCGACAGCCGCGTGTATGGTCACCGGAAACTGTCTGATCTCGTGCGAGCGCGAACCGATGTGTTTGACGTGCAGGATCGCGTTTCGCCGGGTTCAGATCAAAAGGTGTTGTACGTGCGCGCCAAGGCGCCCAAAGGGTGATGCCCGCCACAGCATCGATCCCAACACTTGCCCGACGCGTGCGCACGCTGCCCGCGGCGACGCTGGAGCCAACCTGGACCACCGCATGAATGCTCCCTCTTCCCCGCCGCCCAATCAACCTGCGCGCCAGCCAGACGCCAGCGCGCTCTACGCCCTGGCCGATGTCGTGAGCACCGTCATGGCGGTGGCCGTGGGCGGCTCGGCCGCTGTGGTGGCGGCGTTGGGGCAGTTCGCGCTGGCGGTGGTGCTGGCCGTGGTGGCGCTGGGCATCGTGCTGCGGCTCTGGCGCACGCGGCGGCGGCGCCGTGCCGCGGGGGTTGCCAAGCGCGCGTGAAGGCTTGGGCGAAGCGAATGCTACGCTTTATGTAGCTGCTCGCGCAGGTGGGTCGTGCGCCAGCGGTCGATTGGGCTCTTAGTGCTCCCGCACCTGCGGCACGCGCAAACACCACAGCGCGGCCAGCGCCATGCCGCCCGCCGATGCCCACAGCGTGGCGCTGAAGCCGTGGCTTTGCACCAGCAGCCCGCCCAACCAGAAGCCCACGCCAATGCCGATCATGAACACCGTCATGCTCCAGGTGAAGGCCTCGGTGACGTATTCGCGCGGGCTCAAGGCGCCCAGCTGCAGCGACAGCGCGGTGATCATCGGCCCGAAGGCCATGCCGGTGCAGCCGCACGCGGCGGCAAACCACCACGGTGACGGCGCGAAGGCCATGGCCACGCTGCCCAGCGCCAGCCATGCCAGCGTCAGCTGGATCTGGTGGTTCAGCGACCAGCCCCAGCGCCGCGTGCCGTAGTACAGCCCCGCCAGCGCGGAAGGCACGCTCATCGCCGCATAAAAGGCGCCGATGGCGCGCGGCAGACCGGCCTCGGTGGCAAAGGCGGGGATGGACATCTCATTCAGCCCAATGCCCACGGCGGCGGCCAGGCCCAGCACCAGGCTGCGGCGCACGGCCGCCACGCGCAGCGGGCCCAGCCAGTGGCGCGCGGCCGCGGGTTCCACCTCGCCCCAGCGCTGCAGCGCGCCCGACCGCACGAACAGGGGCACGCCAATCGCCGTGCACGCCGCGGCCAGCGCCACTGCGTACGCGGGCGAGCCGGCCAGCAGCCCCAGGCTGACCAGCAGCGGCCCCAGGATGAAGCAGGTTTCCGTCACCACCGAATCGACGGCAAAGGCCGACTGGCGCTGCGCCGCCGTCAGATCCGCCTTGCGGAAGGTGGCGCGCAGCACCATCGCCACGGGCGGATACGACAGCCCGGCCACGAAGGCCAGCGCCAGCACCCAGGGCATCGCCATGCGCTGGGTGACCACGCCCACCAGCGCCAGCAGCGCCAGCACGTGCAGCGCCGCCAGCGGCCCCAGCAGCCCGCGCGGGCCGCGCCGGTCCACCCAGCGCCCGATCATCGGCGCCTGCACCGCCAGCGCGGCCATGTAGGCGCCAGTGACCCAGCCGGCCCGCGCGAACGAGCCCGTGGCGCTTTGCACGAACAGGGTCAGCCCCAGCGCGTTCATGCCGATGGGCAGGCGCGGCAGGATGGAGCTGAGGACGATGCGGGCGAGCTGGCGGTCGGCGAACAGCGCGCGGTAGGCAGAAAGATCAAGCAAAAGGGGGCAACACGCAAAGCGGGCCACCGCGCGGGGCGGCCAGGGGATCGAATTGGCACCAGAGGTGCCAGCCGGGCATTCTAGGAGGCGACGCGCCCGCGCCTGGGAAAATGACCGCCCTCGGGGCCAGGGCGCCGCCCGATGCGCACGCGCTGCATCTTGGTGCATGGGCGCGGCTTGCGGGGTGTGCAGTACCTGATCGCCTTTGCTCTGAGTCGCGTCGAGATCGCCTTGAGCCTGCCCTGGCAACGCCCCCTCGCCTTCCCCGCTGTGTTTGACCACCCGCCCCATCGCCCCTCGCCATGATTCCGTTTGCACCCTGGTCCGCGCTACAGCTGCTGATGCTCTTGGGCGTGCCGCTGCTCGGCCTGGGGCTGACGCTGTATTTGCTGGGCGTCGCCTGGCGCTTGCAAGGGTGGCGGTGGTGGCAGCCCGGCGGCAGGCCGCCCGAGCGCGAGTTCGCCACGCGGTTTTTCACGCCGGCCCGGTGCGCGGTGCTCGGCGTGGCCACCCTGTGCCTGGCGTGGACGGGCTGCGTGGCGTACACGATGGCGCGCTTTCAAAGCGACGCTGAACTGGCGGCCCACTACCGCGCCAGCCGCCGCCATTTCGTGCTGCCGCGCGACTTTCAGTATGGCGAGCTGCGCATCCCGCGCGGCAGCCTGATCGACCGCTACGACCCGTTCGACAACGGCGAGCCCCAGCGCCCGCTGGGCCTGGCAGGCTTGCGCGCCGTGCGCTTTGCGCACCCGGTGCAGGTGGCGGGCGTCTGGGCGACGGCCATGCAGGTGTACCCGGCCAGGTTGGAACTGGCGCAAGACCAGGCCATTCGCCCCGTTTTTCATTTCGACCCGCAGGCCAGCGCCTGGGTACCCGACCCGCAGCGCAGCGCGCTGCCTTGCCGCCAGGGCGCGCAGGCGCTGTTCGAGGTGCCGCTGATCGAAAGGGACACCGTGGCCGAGTTCGGCCAGCCCGAGCCAGACGGCCCGCAGGCGCGCTTTCGGCCCAGCCAGTGGGCCGTGACGCAGTGCGACAACCAAGGCCCCGTCGAGGTAGCGCCCGCCTACGCGGGGCCTGCGCCCAAGGGCGCGCGGGCCGACATGTGGGCGCACGTTGCGGCGCCGGGGTAGGCGGGTGACAGTTTGGGTTTGCCTATCCCATAGCCCGCCAGCGCCCACGCAGCCAGCGCTGGCAGCTATCAAAACAGTAGAAAGCGCCACTCGGCGGCGCAGCCACGCCGGGTGCGCGGCCAGCCGCGCCGTGACCGGCCGACGCAGCGCGCGGCTTGCGGCTCCGCCCCGCCCGTCACACCGGCGCCCAGCCCTCGAATCGGCCCTGGTTGCTACACTGCCCCGAACCGATTTTTACCGCCCGCGCCGCGCCGCCCGGCCCGCAACGGCGGTCTGCCCACCACCGACACCCATGGTCACCAAAAAACCCAAAGGCCTTGGCCGCGGCCTGGAGGCGCTGCTGGCGCCCTCGGCACTCGACCCCGCCACCGGCGACGCGCCCACCACCCCGGCCGGCACGCCGATGATGCTGCGCCTGGACGCGCTGCAGGCCGGCCAGTACCAGCCGCGCACGCACATGGACGAAGGCGCGCTGTACGAGCTGGCCGAAAGCATCAAGTCGCAGGGCGTGATGCAGCCGATCCTGGTGCGGCGGCTTTCAGCAGCGAACAAGGCGCCAGCGCAGGCAGGACAAGCGCCGGCAGCTAGCAAAACAGAAGCAAACTACGAAATTATCGCGGGCGAACGGCGCTTTCGCGCGGCGCGCCTGGCGGGCCTGGACGAGGTGCCGGTGCTGGTGCGCGACGTGCCCGACGAGGCCGCCGCCGCGATGGCGCTGATCGAAAACATCCAGCGCGAAGACCTCAACCCGCTGGAAGAGGCGCAGGGCCTGCGCCGCCTGATCGACGATTTCGGGCTGACGCACGAGCAAACCGCCCAGGCAGTGGGCAAAAGCCGCAGCGCCGCCAGCAACCTGCTGCGCCTGCTGAACTTGACCGAGCCGGTGCAAACCATGCTGATGGCCGGCGACATCGACATGGGCCACGCCCGCGCGCTGCTGGCGCTGGACGGCGCGGCGCAAATCACGGCGGCCAACCAGGTCAGCGCGCGCAAGCTGTCGGTGCGCGAGGCCGAGGCGCTGGTCAAAAAGCTGGGCGCCGAATTCAACCTGACCGCGCCGCGCAAGCCCGCGCGCAGCGCCGACAAATCGGGCGACGTGCGGCGGGTGGAGGAAGAGCTGTCCGACCTGCTGACCGCGCAGGTCGAAGTGCGCGTGAAAAAGCAGCAACGCCAGGGCGGCAAGCTGCAGCCCGTGGGCGAAGTGGCGGTGCATTTCGGCTCGATGGACGAGCTGAACGGCCTGATCGAGCGCCTGCGCGCAGCCGGGGGCGGGGCGGCGGGCGGCTGAGGGGCCGGTCGGTCGCCGGTCGTAGGTCGTCTGGTCGCGCTGGCGGCCAGTTCAGCAGCGCCCATCGAGTTGGGCGCGGGTGACCGCGTCCGCCCACTGGCGGGCGCTTTGCGTCGGCGTTGGGCAGCCGATGTGCACCGCTGAGGAGCGTCGCCAGCGGCCCGCTGGGGTGTTCTTCAGCCCGTGCGTGACGTCATCGCAAGGGCCCGCCTGCCAGGCCCGGCGCTCGTTACATTTCGGGGCCCGAGGCGCGTGGGATCGGTATAAGCTCCACCCCTTTCCAGCAGCCCCACTCTGCTCATGCGACTGCAGAACAACCGCGTTGTCCGCACCCCTGGCGTTCGCGCCCTGGCCCGCCTGGCCCGGCGCGAGGGCACCGGGGTGGCGGGCACGGCACTGGCCACGCGGGCGGCCCGCGTTGGTGTGGCCCGGGTGCGCCGCGCGATGGATCTGGCCGTGGCGCGGTCGCCCCAATCCCTTTTCCTGCGTGAACTGGTGGCCCAGCCCGCCAGCGTGGGTGCCATCTGCGCCAGCTCGCCCCGGCTGGCTGCGCGCATGGCGGCGCTGGTGGGCGCGCACCCGTCTGGCCTGGTGGTGGAGCTGGGCGGCGGCACTGGCGTGATCACCGCCGCGCTGCTGGCGCACGGCGTGCCGCCGCATCGCCTGGTGGTGGTCGAACAATCGGCCGCGCTGGCCGAGCACCTGCGCCGCCGCTTTCCCGACGTGTGCGTGATGCAAGGCGACGCCGCCGAGCTGACGGACTGGCACGCCGCCGGCCGCCTGCCCGCCGGACAGGACGGCTTGCCGCAGCCGATCCACACCATCGTCTCGGGCCTGCCGCTGCTGTCCATCCCGGCGCCGGTGCGTCAGCGCATCCTGCACGCCGGCGCCCAGGCCCTGGCGCCACAGGGGCGGCTGGTGCAATTCACCTACGCGCTGCGCGGCGCCTCACCCTGGCAGGCCAGCGGGCTGGTGCGCCAGCACAGCGAACGCGTGCTGGCCAACCTGCCCCCGGCGCGCATCGACGTGCTGGGGCATTGAGCGCGCGGCGCCCCGTCGCTGCTGTCCGGCGGGGCGCCAGATGGCCCTGCGGCCCCGGTGCCGCCCGGCGCGCGCTCGCCACGTTGGCTCGTAATTTCACGCAGTTTGTTGCATTTGCGGCGCAAGTGACCGCCAACTCAGCCGTTTTGGCGGGTGCTGAGGTTACTATTTGATGCTGAATCGCTGCGCCCGCAGGGCGTGGCCGTGCCAAGCATCCAGCCATGCGCCGAGGAAAGTGCATCATGAAGTCCGCCAAAACAAAGAAATCCGTGTCTGTCCACACTGCGCTGCGCCGCGCAGGTCTCTTGGGCGGCACCCTTGCGCTGGCCACGGCGGCGCAGGCGGGCATGGTCACCGACCCGCATGGCAACGTCGGCTACGACAGCGCCGCCGAATGCGATGCCGCCGTGCAGGCCGGCAATGCGCGCTACTACCAGCCAGTCACCACCCGCCCCGCCGCCCGCAAAAAGGGTGAAGCGGCGGTGCGCACCATCCGCCTGAGCGAGCTGGCCAGCGCCACCGCGCAGGCTGCGGGCCTGCGCTACGCCGCCGCCGACTACGCGCGCGGCGCCTGCGACCTGGGCATCCGCCACGCCCAGGGCCGCCCCGACATCACGCCCGAACTGGTGGGCAAATGGGTGCCGTTCAGCCCCGACATGCGGCTGAACCTGTACACCGACGCCGCTGGCCAGCCGGTGCGCGCCACCATGGCGCAGTGCGACAACGGCTTTTCCGGCAACCTGCCGCGCCCCGTGCCGCCCGCGCCCACCGTGGCCCAACCCGCGCCCGCGCGCATCGAGGCGCTGCCGAACCAGTGCTTTGCCAACGTGCTGTACCCCGCGCGCTTTGAAACCCGCAGCGAGCGCGTGTTGGTCGCGCCCGCCACCCAGCGCGAGGAAGTGATTCCCGCCACCTACAAGACGGTGACCGAGCAGGTGCTGGTGCAGCCCGAAACCCGCCAGCAGGTGGTCGAGCCCGCCCAGCTGCGCACCGTCACCGAGCAAGTCGTGGTGCGCCCCGCCGGCGTGCGCGACGAGCCGGTGGCCCCCACCTTCAAGACCACCACCGAACAGCTCACCACCCGCGCGGCCACCACCCGCTACGAGGTGCAGCCGCCGATCTACAAGAACGTCTTCGAGCGCGTGGTCGATGTGCCCGAGCACACCATCCAGCGCGTGATTCCCGCCAAGTACAAAGAGGTGCAAGAGCGCGTGCTGGTCAACGCCGCCACCACCCGCACTGAAACCGTGCCCACCCGCTACCGCAGCGAGGTCGAACGCGTGCTGGTGCGCCCCGAGGTGCTGCAGTACGTGCCCGTTGTGCTGCCTACCAAGCAGGTGGCCGAGCAGCGCCTGCGCAGCGCCGCCACCACCAAGGTCGTGCCGGTGCCCGCCGCGATGGAAACCGCCGTGGTGCCCGTGGAAGTGCGCCCGGCCAGCGTGCGCCGCGAAGCCGTGCCCGCCGCCTACGACGTGGTGACCGAGCAGGTCAAAGTCAGCGAGCCCTACCGCGAATGGCGCCGGGGCCGCGCCTGGGTGAACCAGGCCGTCGACGTGGTGCCTGTGCGCGGCTTCGTGGTGGACCCGTCCGGCCAGTTCAAGGGCTACCGCGTTGAAGGACGCACCCAGGTGGCGGCGGCCACCGGCGGCGTGCCGCGCGGCGTGGTGGACACGGGCCTGACCCTGTCCGACAACACCAACCTTGAAGACGATGTGTGGTGCCTGGTCGATGTGCCCGCCCAGTACCAGACCGTCACCCGTCAGGTGCTGCGCGCACCCGCCACCGTCAGCGACGTGCCGGTGCCCGCCGAATACAAGAACGTGACGCGTCAGACCGTCGTGCGCGAAGCCACCGTGCGCACCGAAGCCGTGCCCGCCGTGTACCAAAGCGTGTACCACACCGAGGTCGACTTCGACCGCGCCCGCGCCCTGGGCTTTCAGTTCAACCACGCGGGCGAGCTGGTGGCCACGCCCACCGGCCAGCGCGTGAGCCGCGTCGCCAGCGTCAAGCAAGGCCCTGGCGTGCAGCTGGACCGCGCGCTGGCGCCCGACAGCTGGGTGCGCGAGGTGGTCATCCCCGCCGAATACCGCAACGTGACGCGCTACGTGCCCGAACAAGCCGCCACCGTGCGCGTGGTCGAGGTGCCCGAGGCCTACCGCACCATCAAGCGCCGCGTGGAAGTGGAGCCCGCCCGCACCGAGGCGGTGACCATCCCCGCCACCTACAAGAGCGTGCCCAAGCAGGTGCTGGTGCGCCCCGAAGTCACGCGCGAAGTGGACGTGCCTGCCGAAACCACGGCCGTTACCCGCTACGCCGTGGACCAGCCCGCCAGCCTGCGCCAGGTGGAAGTGCCCGCGCTGGTGCAGCCCGTGTCGCGCCAGGAAGTGGCCAAGGCCGCCAGCGTGCGCGACGAGGTCGTGCCCGCCGTGTACCGCACCGAAACCCGCCAGGTCATCGACCAGCCCGCCACCACCCGCGTGGTGGACGTGCCCGCCGTGTACGACACGCTGAGCTGGCTGGTCAAGGTCAGCGAAGCGCGCGAGGAAAAACGCGAAGTGATGTGCGAGACGAACACCTCGCCGCAGAAGATTCAGGAAGTGCAGCGCGCGCTGCAGGCCGGCGGCTTCAACCCCGGCGCTGAAAGCGGCGTGCTGGGCCAGCAGACGCTGGAAGCGGTGGCGCGTTACCAACACGCGCGCGGCCTGCCGGTGCACGGCTACCTCGACATCGAAACCGTGCGCGCCCTGGGCGTGGCGCCGAACTGATCCGGGCGCCCTTTTTGCTCATTTTTCAATAGCTGCCCGCGCTGGTCCAGCCAACGCGGGCAGTCTTTTTTGTACGTATCCATTCATGGCGTGGTGCCATCGCCTGCGTGCTGCGCGGGCACGCTGGCATTGGCCATTCGGCCTAGGCCGTCCGTCAGATGGTCACGCGCGGGGCATCTTCGTACGATCGGTAACAAGCATGGGGCTGACTCGCGCAGCGCCCGGCCCAACGCCCTGAAGTGACGGTCGGGGCGTGGCCGGGCGCGGGCCGCAGCGGCCCCCACCGCATCAACGAACCAGGAAGGCGCGCCCCGGCGCGCGGACGGAGGAACAGCATGGCCGCTTATTCGCCAACCCCCTCGCTAACCCTCTCGCCAACGCCCTCACACGCCCCCACCGGCACGCCAAGCCGCACGCCGCGCACCACCTGGGCGCTGGCCGCCGTGGCGGTGGCGGCGCTGCTGGCCGGCTGCGAAACCACCGACATGAAGATGGGCAGCCAGGACGCCAAGACCGTGGCCACCGGCAGCGCGGCGGGCTCGGCCACCAGCGGCGCCAGCGGCGCGCTGGAGCGCTGCGCCTCGCCCCTGGGCACCGTGTCGCTGGTCGAAAACCAATCCGCCGGCTGGTACACCGTGCTGACTGGCGAATACAAACTGCCGCCCACCGCCAACCTGCTGCGCCTGCTGGTGCAGCAATCGAACTGCTTCGTGGTGGTGGAGCGCGGCGCCGCCGGCATGCGCGCCATGAACCGCGAGCGCGACCTGCAGCGCTCGGGCGAAATGCGCCGGGGCAGCAACTTCGGCGGCGGGCAGATGGTGGCGTCCGACTACGGCCTGTCGCCCGAGGTGGTCTTCAGCAGCGACAACGCCGGCGGCATTGGCGGCGTGCTGGGCGGGCTGATCGGCGGCGGGCGCGGGCGCGCCGTGGCGGCCGTGGGCGGTGGCCTGCAGACGCGCCAGGCCAGCGCCCTGCTGACGCTGGTGGACAACCGCTCGGGCGTGCAGGTGGCCGCGTCGGAAGGCAGCGCCTCCAAGAGCGACCTGAATCTGTTCGGCGGCCTGGTGGGCGGCGGCGCGGGCGCGGGCCTGGGCGGGTACACCAACACACCGCAGGGCAAGGTGATCAGCGCCGCCTTCATGGACGCGTTCAACCAGATGGTGATCAGCCTGCGCAACTACCGCGCCCAAACCGTGCAAGGCCAGGGCCTGGGCGGCGGCGGCCGGCTGGGTGTGGACGGCGGCGCCACGCCGCAACCAACCTACACCCCGCAAAACGTACCGCGCGGGCGCAAGCAGCGCTGACAGGGCACGGCGCCCGGGCCGTGGCGGGGCTGGGTGCGCGGTCAGCCCGAGTGCAGAATCTGAATCAAATCGGCTCTGGCGCAGGTGCGGCCAGCGCTGACAGCTATCAAAATCAGAGTAAACGGATGGTGGCGGTGCGCTACGCAGCGCCTTCTGAACCCGTAAGGCCGCTCATTCAGCGCTGCCACCGCAGCGCCCCCGTGGCCAGCGCCGTGCCCAGCACCAAGGCGCCGCAGCCCAGCACCCACGGCGTGACACGCTCGCCCAGCAGCAGCGCGCCGTAGGCCACGGCAACCACCGGGATCACGTCACCGCCACCGCACGCGAAGGGCCGGCGCCCGCGATCAGCCTGAAATACAGCACGTAGGCCACGGCGCTGCACAGCACGGCCAGCGCCACACCCACCACCCGGGCAAACAGGAAGGACGCGCCCCACAGCGCGGCCAGCAGCACGAACTCCGGCAGTCACGCATTGCTGTCTGCGCCTGCGCCCGCTGTTTCGGTGGCCACCTCGCTCACAGCAGCCGGGCGCTGGCTGCGCCTTCCAGATCCAGCAGCGCCTGCTTGCGCGGCAGGCCGCCCGCGTAGCCGGTCAGCGACCCATCGGCGCCCAGCACGCGGTGGCAGGGCACGATCACGCTGACCGGGTTGCGCCCCACGGCGGCGCCCACGGCGCGCACGGCGGTGGGCTGGCCCAGCTGCGCCGCCAGCGCGCCGTAGCGCGTGGTGCTGCCAGGGGCGATCTGCGTCAGCGCGCGCCACACCGCCTGCTGAAAGGCGGTGCCGCCCGACATGTCCAGCGGCAGATCGAAATGCTGGCGCTGGCCGGCGAAGTACTCGGCCAGCTGCGCGGCGGCGGCGCGCAGCGTGGGGTGATCGGGCGCGGCGGGCCAGGCGCTGTGGTCGGGCTCGTGCCGTTGGCCTTCAAACCAGGCGCCGGCCAGGCCGCGCGCCGTGGCGGCCAGCACCATGGGGCCCAGCGGGCTGGTCCAGCGGGTTTGGACGATGGCGTTGTCGAATCGCATGGTGGCTCAGTCTGAAGTGGAAGGGGCGGAAGTGCCTGAGGCGGCCAGGTGTGCGCCCGCCCAGGCGCGCACCACGGCGTAGCTGCGCCAGGGGCGCCAGGCTTCGGCGGCCTGCTCGGCCGCGTGGGCGGGCTTGGGCTGGCCGCGCACGCCCAGCGCCTGCTGCAGCGCCACGTCGCCCGCGGGAAAGGCGTCGGGCCAGCGCAGCGCGCGCATGGCGATGTACTGCGCCGTCCAGTCGCCCACGCCAGGCAGCGCGCGCAGCGCGGCCATCGTGCTGGCCACTGGCGCGCCGATGTGCAGCGAAAGCTCGCCGCCCGCCACCGCGCGCGCCAGCGCCGTGATGGCGCCCTGCCGTTGCCGCACGATGCCCAGCCGGCCCAGCGCGTCGCCATCGGCCTGCGCCAGCACGGCGGCGCGCGGAAAGCTGCGCGTCAGCTCAGGCCACGGCGTGGCCACCGCGTCGCCAAAGCGCGCCACCAGCCGCGCGGCCAGTGTGCGCGCGGCCGCCACGGTGATCTGCTGGCCCAGGATGGCGCGCACCGCCAGCTCAAACCCGTCCAGGCAGCCGGGCACGCGCAGGCCCTCGCCCGCCGGGAAGGCCGCGCCCAGCGCCGCCTCAATGGCCAGCGGGTCGGCGTCCACGTCCAGCCAGGCGCGGGCGCGGTGAATGACCTGCGGCAGCGCATCGCGCAGCCCGTCGCCTACGCGCAGGGTGATCTGGTGGCGGGCGGGGTCAAACTGCGCTTCTACCCAGCCGGTGCGCGCGGCACCGTCGGGGCCAGGCATGGCCAGCGTGCGGCGCAGGCACCGCGCGGCGGGGTCGGCCCATTCCATGCCGGGCACGGCGCGGGCGGCAAAGAAAGCCACCAGCGCCGCCACGTCGTACGGGGGGCGGTAGCCCAGGCGCACACGCACGGCGCCGCTGGGGGTGGCCTCATCGCCCTGCCCCGCCAGTGGCGCGGGTGCATCGGGCGCGCGCTGGGGCTGTCGCCGCAGCGCGCTGGGGTTCAGGTGGTAGTGCTGCGCAAACGCCGCGTTGAAGCGCCGCACGCTGGCAAAGCCGCTCAGCAAGCCCACCTGGGTCACGGGCAGGTCGGTGTCGGTCAGCAGCTGCTTGGCCGTCAGCAGGCGGCGCGTTTGCAGGTACTGCAGGGGCGACACGCCAAAGCGCGCCTCAAAAATGCGGCGCAGGTGCCGGTCGCTCACGCCCAGGCGGGCGGCCAGCGCGGGCATGCCAAAGCCGTCGGCGGCGCTGGTGGCCGGGTCGTCCAGCAGGCGGGCGGCCTGCTCGGCCAGGATGGCGCTGGCGTCTTGAATGGACCAGGCCAGCGCGTGCGGCGCCAGCTCGGGGCGACAGCGCAGGCAGGGGCGGAAACCGGCGGCCTCGGCCTGCGCGGCCAGGTCGAAAAAACGGCAGTTCTCACGCCGTGGCGTGCGCACACGGCACACCGGGCGGCAGTAGATGCCGGTGGAGGTGACGGCGGTGAAAAAGCGCCCGTCAAACCGCGCGTCGTGGGCTTTCAGCGCGCGGTAGCAGGCATCGGCGTCCAGGGCGGCGGCGGGGGAAGACATGCGGCCATGGTAGTGCGGTGGGCGTCAGATACTGGCCGTTTTCGGACATGCGCATGGGGCTGCGCGGCTGGGCTTGTCGGTGGCTGAGGTGCCTTGCCTTGACGTGCCTGGATGTGCGCCGACGGGGCCGCGGGGGCTTCGCCACTCAGCTGCGGCTGTGATCTGCGGCGCCACCGTCTGCGCTTTGCGCCTGCGGCGGATTGCCACAGTTGGCGGCGCTGGTCAGCGACGTGATTTCAAATAAAAACACCCGACAGCGCAGGTGCCACCAGCGCTGGCAGCTTCACAATTCATAGCAACTAGAGTCGCCGCTCGCAGCGAATAAAGCGCCGCAGCCGCGCATTCCACGCGGCGCCATGCGCTCGCAGCCCTTGCGCTACGCCGCGCCCGCCCGGGCCACGCTGCCCTGGCGCATCACCCGCACGATGGCCGCCAGCGCCACGCCGTACGCCGGCACGAACAGCAGCAGGCTGACCGCCAGCTTGATCACGTAATCCACCACCGCAATCTCCATCCAGTTGGCGGCCATGAAGGCGTCGCTGCTGCGCCAAAAGGCGATGCTGAAAAACGCCGCCGTATCCAGCGCCTGCCCCACCACCGAAGCGGCGGCGGGCGCCAGCCACCACGCGCGGCTGGCCTGGCGCATGCGGTCAAACACCTGGATGTCCAGCAGCTGCCCCAGCACGTAGGCCGCAAAGCTGGCGAACGCGATGCGGAACACGAAGGTGTTGAACGCGCCCAGCGCGCCCACGCCGTTGAAGTGCCCATCGTGAAACAGCACCCCCGCGATGTACGACGCCACCAGCGCCGGCACCATCGCCCACGCAATCACCCGCCGCGCCGGCCCCTTGCCGACCAGCCGCACCGTCAAATCGGTGGCCAGAAAGATGAACGGAAAGCTGAACGCGCCCCACGTGCTGTGAAAGCCCAGCAGCGTGATCGGCAGTTGCACCAGGTAGTTGCTGGCAATGACGATGGCGATGTGAAACGCCACCAGCAGCGAGAGAAAGAGCGGCACACGCGACGGCGGCGCCATGGGGGTCGGCATGAGGACATCCTTTTTGGTGAATGGGGGCGAGGGAACCCATGGGTGGCGCAAGGCGCGCCGGGTGCGGATTGTACGGTGCGGCGTGCGCGCCGCGTGTTCAGCAAGGCGTGTTGCGAAGTGGCGTTGGCTTGAATGAATTCTGAGGTGCAGGCTTTGGGCTGCTGCAAGCTTAACTGCAGCGGTTCTTCCTTGCTCTTGTAGACGAATGCAGCGCGGCTCATCTAAAAATGCCTAACGTTTGAGTTAAGCCGAGCCGCGAAGCGGCGTCGGCTTGGACGAATTGTTAGGCACTCCGCAGCGTACGCCGGAACCACTCATACATGACCTCCATGGCCAGCTTCGCATCCGCCTCCAAAATCGTAGCGGGGTGCGCTTTGGTGGCCTGGAATCGCGTGCCGAACGCCTCGGGGTGATCAGGCGCCTTGCGGTGAGTGAACGGGTTGCGGAGTAAGCGAAGCCTGTCAGTGCGATCAAATAGGTCGCTAGGCAGCTGCAGATGTTTCCGGCCGACTTTAATCATGAGCTCGAATGTGCGCCGCTTTTGTGCAGACACCACGTTTTCAAGTTCTTCGCTAAGGGTCTGCTCTATGAAGGACGTGGCGAGGAGTAGCGCGCCGACGAAGTGGCCGGAAACGAAACAGAGCCGAGCCTCTTCCAGCATGTGGAGCACGGCCAGTTCGCCCATCACTGCACCCGGATGGAAGTAGTGCTGAGCCAGCCACTCGATACGCTCCACGCGAGCGGCCCGCGACGATTCGTCGGCCCGTGCAAGAGCGGCAGTGAGGTTTTCACGAGTGGCTGGAATGGGCATTGGGGAGCCTAACGCCTGAATTAAGCCGAGCCGCGAAGCGGCGTCGGTTTGAGTGAATTGTTAGGCATGATTAGATTTTCTCCATTTTCTGAGTCGCCCGCAGGCATTGGCGTATGGAGAAGAAGTATTAAATTGAATCATCCTTCCCATAGTCCATGTTTCATACCATGGCTGTCCATAAAGTTCAGAGTCGTCATGGCTTTTCACTAACTCAACTATCTTACCCTTGGCGGAATTCAGCCGCGCGACCAATTCATCAAATGGAACGCCTTCATAGTCTTTGTAAAATTTTCCCGCCAGTGATCCCAGTTCATTCCACTTGAACCCTGTCTCAGGGAAGTCAACTTTTTCTCCCAGCGTCATTTTGGCATGCCATTTAAGAACTAGTTCGTTCCAGCCGACAAGGTACGAAATCAAGTTATGAGGACTCATTTTGCTGCCTTTGGCATGTCCGTCCATAGACTTGTTCAAGGCGAATTCAGCAGGAATCAGTGCAATTTCACTGCTTAGTTTCTTATGTTCTTTCTGGATTGCAGAAAGAAGCTCGGTCTTGTTTTGCGGTACTGACATGCCGACGACCTGATACCTAACGCTTGAGTTCAGCCGCCGCGTAGCGGTCGGCTGCGACGAAATGTTAGATAACGAAATTATTCAATAGGCTTACTTGGAAACCTCAATGACTGCTGGCGCCTCGAATCGGGCCCCTTTTGTTGAGGTGGCAAATATTCTTGCATTCTTTTGCTTCCCCAGTCTGATGTCGTCGAGAAGTTGTTTGTCGATTTTTATCAGATCTGGAATATTGAATATAGCTTGCTCACCCGGAGATAGGATTTTGGCGTTTTCTGTATTCGCATAAAATGCATGCGTTGGCAAATCGAAATCTTGATAGCCAACCTCCAAAATTCGAGTGGGGACGCTCCCAATGTTTGTAAGCAATATAGCCGCCTCAAGATCCTTCCTTTCTTCTACGCCACTAATCATTCTTAAATCTAATGGGTTTAGAGGCGTTTTGTTGTGAACCATTTTTAGTTCAATTTTTACCTTTTCTTCAATCGAGTCTTGTCTTGTTTTATATTGGAAGTAGGCAGTGGTAACTGAGACGGCGAGAGCGAGGGTGGACATTCCAAGAGAAAGTATTTCGTATTTATTCATGGTTTTATTTTTCTCTTTGATATTTCAGCTGCGAGTGAAACCAATTCTCTTTGATCATCTAACGGCCAAGGTAAGCGGCTGGCCGTAGGCCAGTCCGCTTGACTGCAGAGTTAGACCCGAAGGCCAAAAGGGAGCGCCTGGACTTGAAGACGCACGCGACCCACGAAAATGCGCTGCGCCACGGAAGCGGCGAAGCGCTGCAAGAATGATAGCTGCTGGCGCTTGACTGGCAAGCGCTAGAGGTCAAAAAAGCTTGAAACTGACACCAAGCCAGCAGGCGAAGCCCGGCGAGCGGCCTAAACCCCAAAGCAGAAACCTTTGAGAAAGGCAAAACCCTGGAATAACTAGTGGCCTGCATAAAGCGGGTGATGGGACTAACACCTGAGCTAAGCGGCAGCATCAATCGCGAAGCGATTGATCTGTCCGCTTGAGCGAACTGTTAGGCGAACCGACGCGCAACTGCTTTCCCGAGAAAAGAACCATGAGTGCGCACGCGAAGATTAGGACGACGCTGTGTAGCGCAGGATCGTAGTGCGATCCTGCAACGGGGTAAAGCTGCCAAGACGCGTTGATCGACGCGTGAAATGCTGTTGCCACCAGTACGGGCATTGGCGCATTCACTGCGAGAAAGCAGATCATGATGCGTAGAGCGATGGCCGTTATGGACCACCAAGCAATCCATTCAAGATCTCGTCCAATTTGCAGAAGTGGGATCCAGTGCCACACAGCCCACACTGACCCCAAGACCAGCGAAGAGAGAAGGGCGCTGTAGCGCTGGTGTAGTCGCGGGAAGGCGTATCCCGTCCACCCCAATTCCTCCAAGAGCGCTGGAACAAAAAAGAGCAGGAACAGGAGAGCAAACTGTGCCGGAATCCCTGCCGGCTCTGGCGGTGAAGGCGTTGATGACCCAAAGAACTGAGCACACGTGTAGGTGATCAGGAGCACGACAACGGGTATGAGTACCGCGACAAAGATCCAACCAGGAGTTTTCTCGCGAGGCGCCGAAAAATGCCCTCGAAACCACGCCCATATGCTCAGATTGCTGCCAGGCCCGAGAAGCATGAACACGGCAGCGATTGCAGGCGCTGCGAACATCATCGCACTTGCCGGGACGCCGGGAAGAAGCACCCAATCCGTAACGAGGCCGACGAGCCAAAAAGGCATCGACGCCAGCATTACAAGCGCGAAGTATCGGTACTGCATTTCGCGTGGACCTACGACCCGGAGCGCCTAACGCCTGAGTTCAGCGGTCGCCGGAGGCGATCCGCTGGAACGATGGGTTAGACGTGTTGATAGATGCATAGAGGTTTTGAATGGTGTATTCCAGTTCATCTTGATTGCACCAGTACTCATTGATAGTTCCGAATTGTGAGTAACTGGAGCAATTGAAACCTTCTTCAATGTCGTTGTACCAAACGACGAATGAGCCCAGGATAGCTACGACCCAAAAGCCACCACCCTCCGCTCCGTACGGAGTTTGAATCCATTTTTGAGGTGGGATACGAATCAAACTCCAGAGCCTCGCTTGCTCAGGGTTCATTCGGGATTCTGCGGCACTGATTTTGCCTCGCAACGAAGTTTCCGAAAGCGGTTTCCAGTCCATGATGAGAGCGTTTAACGGGCGAGGTAAGCCGACCGCAGAATGCGGGTCGGCTTGACCGAAATGTTAGAGCCAGAAGCCAAAACGGGTAAATTGAATTTGGCGACGGGCACGAACCGCGAAAAAGCGCAGCGCCACCGAGGCGGCGCAGCACTACGGAAACAATAGCTGCTCGCGCTTGCTACGCAAGGGCTGGAGGCCAAAAAGACTGAAAAATGACAAAACGCCAGCAGGCGAAGCCCAGAGAAACGACAAACCCAGCGCTGAACAACGCTTGAGAAATTGAATGCCGTTTGAATAAGCATGGGCGAAATAAATTGGTTTTCAGTGGTACTAACGGACAAAGTAAGCCGCCCGCCGAAGGCGGGTCGGCTTGACTGCCGGGTTAGACCCGACGGTGGACGAAGGAGCGCAGCGCACACGCCAAGCGCTACCAAAGAAAGAGCTGCTAGCGCACGCCAGGCGGGCGCTGGAGGCCCAAAAGGCTTGAAACTCGTGCAACGGTTGCAGGCGAAGCCCAGAGCAGCGGCCAAACCCCAAAGGCGAAACCTTTGAGAAAGGCGAAACGCTGGAATAAAGGCTGGCCTGCATAAACGGATATTTGAGCTGACTAACGAATAAGTTCAGCCGCCGCCGTAGGCGGTCGGCTGCGACGAATGGTTAGATTGAAATATGGATATGTCATGCAATCTAAATATAACCATTCCCATCGCACCGTGAGCAGTTGCCCATGGCTCCCGTTCCTTGGCAGATTGGGCATATTTTTCTGCTATCTAAAACGGGCTGTGGTTTTTTAATATTTAGTTCTTTTTCATATCGATCGATTTTGGCCCAGCAGGTTTTAAGGTTGTCTTTTAATTTATCAACTTCAACATTAAGCGGGCCGACTCTTTTCTCTATCTCACTCTCTTAATTATTTATCCGCGCTACAAGACCTTTTATTCGTAGTTTTTCATTTTCAAGATGAGACTCCAGGGATGCGCACTTTTCTATTAGCTGGTTGATGGCGATAATATTAAACCAAATTACTTCAGATGTTCCTTCGGGGCACTTACCGCTTTTGAAAGCATCGACGAATTGCCGTTCGTTTGGGCGGCTTGGTTCCATTCTTCCCTCATATAGGCCAAGTAGTTTGATGCCCCATTTGGAAAGAAACTGGTGCCCTTCTTCGCTAAGGTATTCGCCGAACTCTGAAAAATCTCTCATCTTGCCTCTGATAGCTAACGGCCAAGGTAAGCGGCCCGCAGAATGCGGGTCCGCTTGAGCGCAGAGTTAGACCCGAAGGCCAAAAGGAAGCGCCCGGACTTGGACAAGGGCGCAGCCCACGAGAAAGCGCTGGGCCAGGGAAGCGGCGCAGCGCTGCAAGAATGATAGCTGGTGGCGCTTGCTACAAAGGCGCTGGAGGCCAAAGGGGCTTGAAAGCCTTTGGAGCAGGGCCAAGCGCTGGAACAAGTGGCTGCGCGCATAAAGAGGGGGTGATGGGACTAACGGACGAGGTAAGCGGCTTGCCGTAGGCAAGTCCGCTTGACCGCCGGGTTAGACCCAGCAGCTGAAACAAGCAGGCTTTGCAAGCGCACAATGCTACCAAGAAGAGAGCTGCGTGCGCAGGTGGTACCTGCGCTGGCGGCCAAAACTGCCCCGAAATGGCGAAGCCCCGCGAGCCGTGCCACACCGAGCGGCACAACGCTGGAGAGGCTGAATGTGGCTGGAATAGGCATAGGGTTTAAATATGCCAGAACTGAGCGGACTAACGATAAAGCTAAGCGGCTGGCCGAAGACCAGTCCGCTTGAGCGCAGGGTTAGACGAAACCGACGTGTTCACCACCAACACGTTCGATAGCATGACTATCCACTGCGATGGCGTGCACTTCAGTCTCGCCACTTCCACGCGGAAAATATAAGCAAACCCAAACTTGGCCGTCTTCATACACATCGAAAACTGTCACTTCTGTTTCAAGCATTGATGAAACATCTACATGCTCGGATCCTGTGAGGCGTTTGAGGATCGAAGGACGAATGTCAAACAGACGAACCTTATCGCCAATTTCAACAACCACTCCGTTTCGATCAAGGCCAGGACGAGTCATGAGTTCTAACGGACGAGGTAAGCGGCTTGCCGTAGGCAAGTCCGCTTGACCGCCGGGTTAGACCCAGCAGCTGAAACAAGCAGGCTTTGCAAGCGCACAATGCTACCAAGAAGAGAGCTGCGTGCGCAGGTGGTACCTGCGCTGGCGGCCAAAACTGCCCCGAAATGGCGAAGCCCCGCGAGCCGTGCCACACCGAGCGGCACAACGCTGGAGAGGCTGAATGTGGCTGGAATAGGCATAGGGTTTAAATATGCCAGAACTGAGCGGACTAACGAAAAAGATAAGCCGCCCGCAGTATGCGGGTCGGCTTGAGCGCCGGGTTAGACCCAAAGCCAAAGCGCAAAAACGAAAGTGACCGCACAGGCCACGGACTACGGAAAAAAGAGCTGCCTGCGCTTGCTGCACAAGGGCTAGAGGCCAAAAAGGCTTGAAACTGGGACAACCCATGCAGGCGAAGCCCGAGCGAACGCCAAACACCCAGCGGATAAACGCTTGCGAGGGTAAATGGCGTTTGAATATTCATGGGCTGAAATGAGCAGGAATAAAAGGCAGGCTAACTAGATTTAGACGACGGCAATCTTAGGCTGGACGGTCGGATAAGACAGTGCACGCGATCGCATCCTCTGGAAAACACCGAGCAATTCCTGTTTAGGCAAACCTAAAATTTCACGGATGAACTCGGATCGTGCATCCAGCCCTGCACCCGCCGCTGCAGAGCCGACGCAGCAGCCCAAGTTGCTGGAGCGCATGCGCATCCATCTGCGCACGCGGCACTACAGCATCCGAACCGAGCAAGCCTACATCGACTGGGCGCGCCGATTCATTTTGTTTCATGGCAAACGGCACCCGCAGGACATGGGCGCCATCGAGGTGGAGGCATTCTTGAGCCATCTGGCGGTGGACCGGCAGGTGTCCGCTTCCACCCAGAACCAGGCCAAGGCGGCGTTGCTTTACCTTTACAAGCAGGTGCTGGGCGCCGATTTGCCCTGGCTGGACGAGGTGGTGCAGGCCAAGCGGCCGCAGCGCCTGCCGGTGGTGCTGACGCCCTCGGAGGTGCGCGAGTTGCTGCTGCACGTGGAGGGCACGGCGGGCCTGGTGGCGCAATTGCTGTATGGCACGGGCATGCGGCTGCTGGAGGCGTTGCGCCTGCGGGTGAAGGATGTGGAGTTTGCGCGGCGCGAAGTGCTGGTGCGCGAGGGCAAGGGCAACAAGGACCGGGTGACGGTGCTGCCCGAAAACCTGATGGCGCCGCTGCAGGCGCAGCTGCACAAGGCCCGCGCGCTGCACCAGAAAGATTTGGACGCGGGCCAGGGCCGTGTCTACCTGCCCCATGCGCTGGCGGTGAAGTACCCCGAGGCCGACCGCAGTTGGGCGTGGCAGTACGTGTTTCCGTCGCCGGTGCGGGCCATGGACCCGCGCCCGGACGCACGCACCGGGCAGCCGATGGAGCGGCGCCACCACGTTTACCCCGAATCGGTGCAGCGCGGTGTGCGCGAGGCGGCGCGGCGCGCGGGCATCGACAAGCCGGTCAGCCCGCACGTGCTGCGGCATTCGTTCGCCACGCACCTGCTGCAGGCGGGTTACGACATCCGCACGGTGCAGGAGTTGTTGGGCCATGCGGACGTGAGTACGACCATGATTTACACCCACGTGCTGAACAAGGGCGGGCGGGGCGTGCTGAGCCCGCTGGATGCCTTGTGAGTATTTGGCGTCAAACAGGCCTTTTGCGCAGGTCTAACAAGCGCTGTCAGCTATTCAATTGGTAGCGACGAGGCGCAGCCACTACGCCCCAAACACCTTCCCCGGATTCATGATGTTGTCCGGGTCCAGCGCGTGCTTGATGGTGCGCATCATCTGCACCGCGCCCTCTCCCGCCTCGTCGCGCAAGAAACCCATCTTGTGCAGGCCCACGCCGTGTTCGCCGCTGCAGGTGCCGTCCATGGCGATGGCGCGGGCGACGAGTTGGTGGTTCAGCGCCTCGGCGGTGGCGCGTTCTTCGGCGCTGTCGGGGTCGATCAGGTAGCCGAAGTGGAAGTTGCCGTCGCCCACGTGGCCGACCAGAAAGTAGGGGATGCCGGTGGCGTCGGCTTCGGCGACCGAATCCAGCAGGCAGTCGGCCAGGCGGCTGATGGGCACGCAGGTGTCGGTGCTGATGGCGCGGCAGCCGGGTTTACTTTGCACGGCGGCAAAGTAGGCGTTGTGCCGTGCGGTCCATAGGCGGGTGCGTTCTTCGGGGGTGTCGGCCCATTCAAAGCCGGCGCCCTGGTGTTCGCTGGCGATGTCTTGCACGGTTTCGGCTTGCTCGCGCACGCCAGCGGGCGATCCGTGGAATTCCATCAGCAGCATGTGCTGCTCGCGCAGGTTCAGCTTGCTGTGGCGGTTGACCAGGCCGACGGTGTTGGCGTCGATCAGCTCGACGCGCGCAATGGGTACGCCCAGCTGGATGATCTGGATGACGGTGTTCACCGCGTCGGCGATGGTGGGAAAGCTGCAGGTGGCGGCCGACACGGCTTCGGGCAGCGGGTACAGGCGCAGGGTGACTTCGGTGATCACGCCCAGCGTGCCTTCGCTGCCGACAAAAAGGCGCGTCAGGTCGTACCCGGCGCTGCTTTTCTTGGCGCGGGTACCGGTGCGCACCACTTCGCCGCGCGCGGTGACGACTTCCAGCGCCAGCACGTTTTCGCGCATGGTGCCGTAGCGCACGGCGTTGGTGCCGCTGGCGCGGGTGGCGGTCATGCCGCCTAGGCTGGCGTCGGCGCCGGGGTCGATCGGAAAGAACAGGCCGGTGCTTTTCACCTCTTCGTTCAGCTGTTTGCGCGTCACGCCGGGCTGCACGGTGACGGTGAGGTCTTCGGCGTTGATGCTCAGCACCTTGTTCATGCGGCCCACGTCCAGGCTGATGCCGCCCTGCACCGCCAGCAGATGGCCTTCCAGCGACGAGCCGACGCCAAACGGAATCACCGGCACCTTGTACTGCGCGCACAGCTTGACGGCGTCTTGCACGTCGGTGGTGCTTTCGGCAAACACCACGGCGGCGGGCGGCGGCACGGTGGTGAAGGCCGATTCGTCGCGGCCATGCTGTTCGCGCACGGCCAACGCCTCAGAAAACTGCGCGCCAAAGCGGTCTTTGAGCGCGGCCAGCAAGGCGGCGGGCACTTCGCGCAGGTGCACTTCGGGGGTGACGTGGGCAATGGGGGTGGGGGCGTTCATGGCGCAAATCCTGTGGATGGGGCAATGCCTCAGTTTACGGCGACTGGGCGGGCGCGGGGTGTGGGGGCGCCTACACTGCCTGCTCAAATTGCTATGAAAAAGCGAGCTGTTGGCGCAGGTGGGTGGTGCGCCGCAGCCGATTCTGATGCTGAACCGCTGAACCGCTGAACCGCTGAACCGCTGAACCGCTGAACTGCGCAGGCCACGCCGGCTACGCGCCATGTCATCGGCGCGCCCGCCCCAGGGCGCGCCACGCCAGCGCGGCGCTGGCCAGTTGCACGGCGGCGGCCACCGTCATGGCCAGGCGCAGGCCGGGCGCGCCCGCGCCTGCATGGGCGTACAGCGTGCCCAGCACGGCCACGCCGACGGTGGCGCCGATCATGCGCGCCACGTTGATCAGCGCCGCCGCCGTGCCTGCCCACCCCGGTGGCACGGCGCCCACGGCCAGCCCCATCAAGGGCGCCGTGGCCAGGCCCATGCCCAGGCCCGTCAAGCCCAGGCCGAGCAGCGTGGCCCACCACGCGGGCGCGGCACCGGCCGTCCAGCCCGCCAGCAGCAGGCCGGCGGCGATCACGGCCAGGCCGCCGCAGGCCAGCGTGCGCGCGCCTGCGCGGCGGGTCAGCCCGCCGCTGAAGGGTGACACCAGCACGAACACCAGCGCCATGGGCATCAGCGCCAGGCCCGCCTGCCATGCGCTCAGCTGCCCGCTGGCCTGCCAGTCCAGCGGCAACAGGAACAGCACGCCGTACATGCCAAACGTCATCGCCACCGTGGCGACCATGGCGCCGCGAAAGGCCGGGATGCGAAACGTGTCCAGCGGCACCAGGGCGTGCGGGCCGCGCGCGCGCTCGACCAACACAAACCCGGCCAGCGCCAGCGCACTGAGGGCCAGCGACACCGTGGCCAGCACCGGCTGCGCCCGCGCGTGGATGGCCGCCACCGCCAGCGCGGCCAGCGCGGCGGCAGCCAGCAACTGGGCACCGCCGTCGAAGGCGCGCTCTTGCGGGTCGGCCGATTCAGGCACCCACGCCCACGCCCCCCCTAGCGCCAACGCACCCAGCGGCACCACCGCCAGAAACACGCTGCGCCAACCGAAGTGCTGCAGCAACAGCGCACCCAGCGAAGGGCCGATGGCCAGCGACAGCCCGTTGCATGCCGCCCAGATGCCCAGCACGCGGTTGCGCGCGGCGGTGTCGGGCCACACCACGCGCACCAGCGCCAGTGACGCCGGAATCATGCAGGCCGCGCCCGCGCCCGCGCCCGCCAGCGCGCGTCCCAGCACCAGCACCCCCACCGACGGCGCCAGCGCGCACAGCAGCGACGCCTTCGTGAAGAGCGCCAGCCCGGCCATGAACAGCCTGCGGCGCCCCCGCAGATCGGCCAGCAGCCCGCCGGTCAGCAGCAGCGCCGCGTAGCTCAGGTTGTAGCTGTCCACCACCCATTGCAGCGCGGGCACGCTGGCGCGAAAGTGCGCGCCGATGGCCTGCGTGGCCAGCATCACGATGGAGGTGTCCACCTGCGCCACCATCACGGCCAGGCACAGCACGGTCAGCACCCAGCGCGAGCCGCGGCGCTGGCTGCGGGGTGGCATTTCGGGGTGGTTGCTGGGGCGCGGGGTTTCGTTCATAGGCATCGGGTGGGGCGGCAGGCCACACCGTACGGCCGCGCCGCGCGCCGGTGCTTCGACCCGCATCGAAGCATGGCCGCCCCGCGCCGCGTAGAGTGGCTGCAGGAGATACCCCCATGAGCGATGTGCCTGGCTTTGCCCCGGTGGCGGCCCTGCTGGCCGACCCCACGCGCGCCCTGATGTTGACCGCGCTGCTGGACGGCCGCGCGCGCCCGGCGGGCGACCTGGCCTTTGCCGCCCGCATCATCCCGCAGACGGCCAGCTTTCACCTGGCGCAGCTGTTGGACGGCGGGCTGATCGCGCTGGAAAAGGAAGGCCGGCACCGCTACTACCGGCTGGCCAGCCCCGAGGTAGCGCAGGCCATGGAGCAGCTGACCACGCTGCCCACGCGGCTGCCGGTGCGGCGGCCCGCGCTTTCGCCGCAGGCGCAGCGCCTGCGCTTTTGCCGCCGCTGTTACGACCACCTGGCCGGGCAGGTGGGCGTGGCGGTGGCGCAGGGCTTGCAGCAGCGCGGCTACCTTGTCGCCGCGCCCGACAAGCGCTTTCACGTCACCGACGCCGGCCGCGCCTGGCTGGCGGGCCTGGGCGTCAGCGCCGCACCCGCGCCCGCACGCAGCCGGGGTTACCCCGCGCGCCAATGCCTGGACTGGACCGAGCGCCAGCACCACCTGGGCGGCCCGCTGGGGGTGGACCTGCTCACGGCGCTGTGCGCGCACGGCTGGCTGCGGCGCTCGGCCGATTCGCGCGCGCTGCAGGTCACGCCGCCCGGCGCGATCGCCCTGCGCGAAGCCCTGGGCGTGGATGTGGATGCCTTGCGCAACGCAGGCAGCGTGGCGGTGTGACGGCGGCCCGCCGCCGCTGCGTTGGCGCGGTGCTGCAACGCCCGCGTCTGTTGAAATGGGCCGCCGCGCCTCGCTGCCGGCTCTGCCGCAGTCTCTGTCGCCGCTGAGCGTTGTCGGACGGCGGCGCTGCCTTCCTGCGGCGCAGATCAGACCCAAGGGCGCGCGCGGGCAAAGCGCAGCGCGGCAATCGCGGCAAGTGTGTTTGCTACAAAATAGTGAGCTGCTGGCGCAGGTGGCACCTGTGCTGGAGCCGAATTTGATTCGAAACCAGTGCGACGCAGTCCCTGGCCAGCGCCAGCGTCGCCATCAGGCCAGGCCGCCCTTGTGCGCGGCCGCCAGCTGCGCACGCGAGCGCGCCAGCTCGCTGTGCAGCCAGTCGCGCAGCGCCTGCAGCGGCGGCCAGTCGCTCAGGTCTTCGCGCCAGGCCAGCCAGTACACGGTGGGGTCGTGCCCGTAGGTGTCGTGCGATTCGGGCAGGGTTTGCGGCGCCAGCTGCACCAGGCGGCCTTCCACCAGCGCGTCGGCGGCCAGCAGGTCGCGCACCAGGCCCAGGCCCACGTCGGCCTCTACCGCCTGCAGCAGCAGGGCCGCGTCGTTGAAGGCCGCCACGGGGTGCACGGCCGGCGCGGGGGTCACGCCAGCGCGGTCAAACCACTGGCGCCACAGCGCGGTGTTGCCCAGCAGCGGCTCTTGCGCAATCGCCGCCGGGCCTTGCCCCGCCAGGCGCGCAGCGGCGGCGGGCGAGCCCAGCACCACGCGCGGAGACTGGATCAGCGGCTCTGCCCGCAGGCCGCGCCACTGCCCGCTGCCGTGGCGGATGGCGGCGTGCAGGCCTTCCTGGCGCAGGTCGGCCATGTGCATGGAGGCCGTCAGCTCCAGCCGCAGCTGCGGGTGCGCCGCGCGCCAGCGCGCCATGCGCGGCATCATCCAGCGCTGCGCGAACGAGGGCAGGATGGCCACGCGCAGCGCCTGCGCGTCGTCCTGCGCCAGGCGGGCTGCGTCTCGGCACGCGTCGGCCAGCTGCGCCAGCGCGCTGCGGGTGCTGTCCAGCAGGCGCTGGCCGGCGGGCGTGAGCACCAGCCCGCGCCCCTGCCGCGTGAATACGGCAAAACCCAGGCGCTCTTCCAGCAGGCGAATCTGCTGGCTGATGGCGCTGTGCGTGAGGTGCAGCACCTCGCCCGCCGCGCGCATGCTGCCCGCGTCGGCCACGGCGGCGAAGGTGGGCAGCACGTCCAGCGGCAGCGGTTTGGCGTCGGGCATGGTAAGTAGAGCTAACCAATAAGGTCAAAAATGATCGGTTGTGTGGCGGTAATGGTCAGCCTAATCTACCATTTCACCCCTTTACCGCCAAGAGGCCCGCCATGCCAGCCAGCTGGTCCGCACCTGTCGCCATGCCCTCTGCCCATGCAGCGCCCACCGATGCGTGGGAACGCGCCCTGCGCGCGTTGGCCGCCGGCATGCTGCGTCTGGCGGCCCGCCACGCGCAGCGGCGCCAGCAGCGCGCACGCCGCCAGCGCGTGCTGCAGGCGCGCCGGGTGCGCCACGCCCAGCGCCTGGCTGAGCGCGCCGTGCGCCGCGAGCTGGCGCGCCAAGTCAGCCCCCGGCTGCGGCGCGACCTGGGCCTGTGAAGGCGGCGCGGCCATCTACACTGGGCGGCTGTTGCCCGCCCCTTGCACCGCCCCTTGCAGATTCGCCCCATGCCCGACCGCTACGCCGTCATCGGCCACCCCATCGCCCACAGCAAATCGCCGCAAATCCACACCTGGTTTGCCGAGGCGACGGGGCAGGACATGGTCTACGAAGCCATCGACGGCGGCGCCGAGCCGGGCGGGTTTGAGCAGGCGCTGCACGCCTTTGCCCGCCACGGCGGGCGCGGCATGAACGTCACCCTGCCCTTCAAGCTGCAGGCCCTGGCCGCCGCCGACGTGGCCAGCGACGACGCCCGCGCCGCCGGCGCCGCCAACGCGCTGCGCTGGCACGAAGGCCGGCTGGAGGCGCAGAACTTCGACGGCGTGGGCCTGGTGCGCGACATCGAGGTGAACCTGGGCCAGCCCCTCCGTGGCAAGGCTGTGCTGGTGCTGGGCGCGGGCGGCGCCACGCGCGGCGCGCTGTTGCCGCTGGCGCGCGCAGGCGTGGCGCGCCTGGCGGTGCTGAACCGCACCGCCAGCAAGGCCGTCGCCCTGCTGGACGAACTGGCCGCGAACCTGCCCCCCGCGCTGGCCCTGCACAGCGGCGGCACCGATCTGCTGCCCGGCCTGCCCGCGTTCGACGTGGTCATCAACGCCACGTCTGCCAGCCTGAGCGCCGACGCCCCTGCTGTGCCGCCCCAGGCCTTCGCGCCGGGCGGGCTGGCCTACGACATGGTCTACGGCAAGGGGCTGACGCCCTTCCTGCGCCTGGCGCAATCGGCGCCTAACGTGCGCGTGGCCGACGGCGTGGGCATGCTGGTCGAACAAGCCGCCGAGGCCTTCGCCTGGTGGCGCGGCGTGCGGCCGCAGACGGATGACGTGCTCAAGCGGCTGACGGTGCCGTTGGCCTAGAGCGTGTTAACACTAATGGTGATTAGTGGCGATTGCGTTGGACAATCTCGTGCATGGAGATCACAGCCCAGCAATTCGCCACTATCGAGCACTGCCTGCCTAGGCAGCGGGGCAACGTCAGCCTGAGCAACTTGCAGGTCGTCAACGCCATCCTTTATGTGGCTGAGCATGGCTGCAAGTGGCGTGGACTGCCCAAGCGTTTTGGCAACTGGCACACGATCTACACGCGCATGAACCGCTGGGCCAAGGCCGGTGTACTTGATCGCATGTTCGAGGAGTTGCAGCGCTCGCAGGTCGTGCGCATCAAAATCGAGGCGGTCTCGCTGGACTCCACCAGCATCAAGGTCCATCCCGATGGAACTGGTGCGTTAAAAAAAACGGTCCGCAGTCCATCGGAAAATCCCGAGGCGGATGGAACACCAAGATTCATATGGTTGCCGCGGATGCTCGGACAGCCGTGACGTTCTGCCTCTCGCCAGGACAAGCGCACGACGCACCTGAAGGCAGGCGTTTACTCAACAGCCTCGGGGCGACCAGCAGACCGGTGCATTTGTTGATGGACCGCGCCTACGAAGGTAACGAGACGCGGCAACTGGCACTTGATCTGGGATTCATTGCCGTCGTGCCACCGATGAGGACGCGGATCGAACCTTGGGAGTACGAGCGAGAGATGTACAAGCGCCGCAATGAGGTCGAGCGCTTGTTCCGTCGGCTCAAGGGCTATCGCCGAATCTTCTCGCGGTTCGAGAAACTCGACCTCATGTTCCTGGGCTTCATCAGCTTCGTGCTCGTCGCAGATGGACTCAGGATGTGTTAACAGGCCCTAGGCGCCTGCTGGCCTGAACGGATCACTGGCTGGCTGTCCAACCGTCTGGCCCTTTGACGACCCGCATTGGTGCGGTTTGCTTCGTGCGGCCAACAAACGGCGCTTCAACGTCCACCTGGACGTCGCAGATGTAGGCTTTGTCGCCATCTGCCTTGCAGCCAATCTTCTTGAGCGAATGCAGCTTGCTCTGCATCTTTGGGTTGGCGCTGACCTTGCTGACAGCGGCGTTGGCGGACTCAATGCCTTTTTCCATGGCAGCGCGAAGATCATCGCCCGATGGCTCCCCGCTGCAGCCGACCAGCAGAAGTGCCGAGAAAACGAACAACGGGCCGTGAAATCTTTTCATGTCATCTCCCTGAGTTGATTTGTCATCAGAACGCATTTGAGGAGGCCACGGCGCGCACTGGCCGTGATTCACTCATGTTTTCGCAACGTCGTCACGGCATCCTGAGCGCCTCCGTGCCACCGACCCGCAGCGCCTGAATTGAGATCATGCCATTGGATCCAGCCACGGTTCGGCGGCGCCCGATCGTCCAAAGCAGAGGTGGCCAAGTTCGCGGTAGCGCCCGCTGCTCTCAATGCTTAACGCTGCGCGCCACGCCGCTCACGTACGATAGTGCCGTCAGTCCGCACGGCACGGCCATGCGCTTTCACTCGGTGCGCTCACCGGCGCGCACCCTCTTCTTACTGACGGCAACCAGAGCACCGCATGAACGCACCCACCCCCCGCCTGTTGGTACTGCACGGCGTCAACCTGAACATGTTCGGCCAGCGCGACCCGGCGCAGTACGGCACCGCCACGCTGGCCGACATCGACGCGGCCCTGCGCACGCTGGCGGCCGAGCTGGGCGTGGCCGTCGATTGCTACCAGACCAACCACGAAGGCGAGATGTGCGAGCGCATCCACCAGGCCCATCGCGACGCGGTGGACGCGGTGGTCATCAACGCCGGCGCCTGGACGCACACCAGCATCGCCATCCGCGACGCGCTGGCCATCCTCAAGTGCCCCATCGTCGAAGTGCACATGAGCAACATCCACGCGCGCGAGGCGTTTCGCCACCAGTCCTACATCAGCGACATTGCGCGCGGGCAGATCTGCGGCTTTGGCGTGGATTCCTACCTTTTAGGGCTGCGGGCCGCCGCCCAGTCAGCGCAAGCAGCTATCAATAAGTGAGTAATCGACATGGGTAAACGCCTCACGCAAATCGCCACCCGCACCGGCGACGACGGCACCACCGGGCTGGGCGACAACACCCGCGTGTCCAAATCCAGCGGCCGCCCGCACGCCATGGGCGACGTGGACGAACTCAACAGCCACATCGGCCTGCTGCTGTGCGAAGACATGCCCGGCAGCGTGCGCGAGCTGCTCGTCGACGTGCAGCACCAGCTGTTCAACCTGGGCGGTGAGCTGTCCATCCCCGGGTTCGAACTGCTGAAAGACGACGCGCTGGCCCAGCTGGACGCGGCCCTGGCCCACTACAACGCCCAGCTGCCCCGGTTGGAAGAATTCATCCTGCCCGCCGGCACCCGCGCCGCCGCCCTGGCGCACGTGTGCCGCACCGTCGCGCGCCGCGCCGAACGCGCCGTCGTCGCGCTGGGCCAAACCGAAGGCGACGCCCTGCGCCCTGCCCCGCGCCAGTACCTCAACCGCCTGAGCGACCTGCTTTTCGTGCTGGCCCGGGTACTGAACCGCCACCGCCCGGATGGCGGTGCGGGCGATGACGTGTATTGGAAGAGTGAGCGGCTGGCGCGGGCGACGCAAAGCTGAGCTGCGCCTGGCATTGCGCCTTGGTTGGCCGCTGGCGGCCCAGGCGCTACACCCCGATATTCGGCGCCAGCAGGCGCTCCAGCTCGGCCCTGTCCATGTCCCTGCGCGCCGCCATGTCGCTGACTTGCGAATCGTCGATGCGGCCCACGTTGAAGTACGTGCTGTCGGGGTGGCTGAAGTAAAAGCCGCTGACGCTGGCGGCGGGCGTCATGGCGTAGGCGTCGGTCAGGTGCATGCCGACGTCGTGGGCGCCCAGCAGCTCGAACAGGGGGCGCTTGACGCTGTGGTCGGGGCAGGCGGGGTAGCCGGGCGCGGGGCGGATGCCGCGGTACTGCTCGGCGATCATGCTGTCGTTGTCCAACTGCTCGTCGGCGGCGTAGCCCCACCAGTCGGTGCGTACGCGCCAGTGCAACCATTCGGCGCCGGCTTCGGCCAAGCGGTCGGCCAGGGCCTTGAGCATGATGGCGCTGTAGTCGTCGTGCTGGCCCAGGAATTGCGCCTCTTTGGCGTCCACGCCCAGGCCGGCGGTGACGGCGAAGGCACCGATGTAGTCTTTCAAGCCAAAACCGCCGCTGGCGCCCGCTGCACCAGCGCCGGCAGCTACTGAAGTTGTAGCGGATGCTGGCGCGACGAAGTCGGCCAGGCAGCGGCTGGGGCGCAGCACGCCGGCGGCGTCTTCCTGTTTTTCAGCCTGCTGGCGCAGGCCGTACCAGGTCAGCGCCACGCTTTGGCGCGATTCGTCGGTGTACAGCGCGATGTCGTCGTCCTGCACGGTGTTGGCGGGCCAGAAGCCGACGACGGCGTTGGCCGTCAGCCAGCGGGCGTCAACGATCTGCTTGAGCATGGCCTGCGCGTCGGCAAACACGCGGGTGGCTTCTTCGCCCACCACCTCGTCGGTGAGGATGGCGGGGTACTTGCCGTGCAGGTCCCAGGTCTGGAAGAAGGGCGTCCAGTCGATGAAGGGCACCAGCTCGGCCAGGTCGATGTGGTGGATCAGCCGGCGGCCCAGAAACTTGGGCGCGGGCGGCGTGTAGGCAGCCCAGTCGATGCGTGTCTTGTTGGCGCGCGCCTTGTCGATGGGCCACAGCGGCTGCTGCTTCTTGTTGGCGTGCAGCTGGCGCACCTTGTCGTAGTCGGCCTGCGTGTCGGCCACGAACTGCGCCGCCTGGTCGCCCAGCAGGCCCTGCGCCACGCCCACGCTGCGCGAGGCGTCGGGTACGTAGACCACCGGGCCTTCATAGTGCGGCGCGATCTTGACGGCGGTGTGCACGCGGCTGGTGGTGGCCCCGCCGATTAGCAGCGGAATCTTCTTGATGCGAAAGTGCTCGTCCTTCTGCATCTCGCCAGCCACGTACTGCATCTCTTCCAGGCTGGGCGTGATCAGGCCCGACAGGCCCACGATGTCGGCGCCCTCCACCTTGGCGCGCGCCAGTATCTCGTGGCAGGGCACCATCACGCCCATGTTCACCACCTCGAAGTTGTTGCACTGCAGAACCACGGTGACGATGTTCTTGCCGATGTCGTGCACGTCGCCCTTGACGGTGGCGATGACGATCTTGCCCTTGCTGCGCACGTCGCGCCCGGCGGCTTCGTCGCGCTTCTTTTCTTCCTCGATGTAGGGAATCAGGTGCGCCACGGCCTGCTTCATCACGCGGGCCGACTTCACCACCTGCGGCAAGAACATCTTGCCCGCGCCGAACAGGTCGCCCACGATGTTCATGCCGTCCATCAGCGGCCCTTCGATCACGTGCAGCGGGCGCCCGCCCTTGGCCAGCACCTGCTGGTAGGCCTCTTCGGTGTCTTCGGTGATGAAGTCGGTAATGCCGTGCACCAGCGCGTGGCTCAGCCGCTCATTCACCGTCTTGGGGTGCTCGGGCGTGCCGCGCCATTCCAGCTTCTTGCTGTCGTCCTTGGCGGCGCCCTTGGCGCTTTCGGCGATCTCCAGCAGGCGCTCGGCGGCGTCGGGCCGGCGGTTCAGCACCACGTCTTCCACGCGCTCGCGCAGCTCGGCGTCCAGGTCGTCGTACACGCCCACCATGCCCGCGTTGACGATGCCCATGTCCATGCCCGCCTGGATGGCGTGGTACAGGAACACGGTGTGGATCGCCTCGCGCACCGGGTCGTTGCCGCGGAAGCTGAACGACACGTTGCTGACGCCGCCGCTCACCTTGGCGCCGGGAAGGTTCTGCTTGATCCAGCGCGTGGCCTCGATGAATTCGACGGCGTAGTTGTTGTGCTCTTCGATGCCGGTGGCCACGGCAAAGATGTTGGGGTCGAAGATGATGTCTTCGGGCGCAAAGCCCACCTCGTCCACCAGGATGCGGTAGGCGCGCTCGCAGATCTCCACCTTGCGCGCGTAGGTGTCGGCCTGGCCTTGCTCGTCGAACGCCATCACCACGGCGGCGGCGCCGTAGCGCTTGATCAGGCGCGCGTGGTGCTTGAAGGGCTCCACGCCCTCCTTCATGCTGATCGAGTTGACGATGCCCTTGCCCTGCAGGCAGCGCAGGCCCGCTTCGATCACGCTCCATTTGCTGGAATCGACCATCACCGGTACGCGGGCGATGTCGGGCTCGCTGGCCATCAGGTTCAGAAAGCGCACCATCGCCGCTTCCGAATCCAGCATGGCTTCGTCCATGTTGACGTCGACCACCTGCGCGCCGTTTTCCACCTGCTGGCGCGCCACCGACAGGGCTTCCTCAAACTGGTCGTTCAGGATCATCCGCGCGAAGGCTTTGGAACCGGTGACGTTGGTGCGCTCGCCCACGTTGACGAAGAGGGAGCCGGCGTCGATCTGCACCGGCTCCAAGCCGGCCAGGCGCATGGGTGGGGGGGTCAAAGCAGCGGCGTTCATGGGGCTCACCTGTGGGGGCACGAAACAGTTCAGGTGAGCGCCGTTGAGTGAATGCGGCCCAAGCCTGGCGACGTGGGCGGTCGCTGCAGCGCTCCTTGGGTAACCGGTGATTTTATGTTGCCTGCGCCTGTTGCGTAGTTCGTGCACGCGGGGGCGCTATGCAGCACGTACGCGCACGCCTGCGGCGCGGTCGCCTTTGGTGCGCGATGCACCAAGCCGGGTCGCCCGTGGGTGCGCACGGTGGCGGGGCGTGGCCCGCCGTCGGCGCGGGCGCAGCGCATTCACGCCCGGCGGCGCGGGGCTGGCATGAATCTCGCAACAGCTGCCGCATTGGGCCCGATCCGCTTGGCGGCGGTGGGTGGTGGTTGCAGGCGCTGGCCGCACCGTTCGCCGCTGCAGGCGCCCGCGTTGGCTGATTCGTTTTCAAGGAGTTTGTGCATGTTCAGGCCGCCAACGCCCTGGGCATGGGGCGCTGGGCGTACTTTCGCCACGTGGTGCTGCGCCCGGCCCTGCAGCGCGTGTGGCCGGCGCTCACCAGCCAGATCGTCATCGTCATGCTGGGCACGTCGGTGGTGTCGCAGATTGCCGCGCAGGATCTGACCTTTGCCGCCAACTTCATCCAGTCGCGCAACTTCCGCGCGTTTGAAACCTACTTGGTGGTCACCGCCATGTACTTCCTGCTGGCGTGGTTCCTGCGCCATGTGTTGACGTGGGCGGGCCAGCGCTGGGTTGTCGGTCGCCCCGCGCTCAAGCGGCAGCGGGCGCCGCAGGCCGTGGCCCAACAGGCGCATTGATCATGATCGCCGACATCCCCTTGATGCCGATCCTGGCCAAGCTGTTCGAAGGCCTGCTGGCCACGCTGCTGCTGTCGCTGCTGGCCTTCGTGCTGGGCGGCGCGATGGGCCTGCTGGTGCTGTTCGCCCGCTTGGGCCACTGGCCGCTGGCGCGCCGCATCAGCCGCGGGTACATCCAGCTGTTTCAGAACACGCCGCTGCTGATGCAGATGTTCCTGGTGTTCTTCGGTGCGTCCATGGCCGGCTACAGCATCTCGCCGTGGACGGCGGCGGCCATTGGGCTGACGCTGTACACCAGCGCCTACCTGGCCGAAGTGTGGCGCGGCAGCGTCGAGGCCGTGCCGCGCGGCCAATGGGAAGCCTCATCCAGCCTGGCCATGGGTTATGTGCAGCAGATGCGCCACGTGGTGCTGCCGCAGGCGCTGCGCTTGTCGGTGGCGCCCACCGTGGGCTTTTCGGTGCAGATCGTCAAGGGCACGGCGGTGGCGTCCATCATCGGCATGACCGAGCTGAGCAAGATCGGCTCGATGCTGGCCAACGCCACGTTCCAGCCCTTCCTCATCTACGGGCTGGTCGCTGCCGGCTATTTCATTCTGTGCTGGCCGCTGTCCATGGCCGCCAGCCACCTGGAGAAAAAACTCAATGCCGCTCGTTGACGTTCGTTCGGTGCACAAGCACTTTGGCCAGAACCACGTGCTCAAGGGCGTGGACCTGCAGGTGCAAAGCGGCCAGGTGGTCGCCATCATCGGCCGCAGCGGTTCGGGCAAGAGCACCTTGCTGCGATCGGTGAACGGGCTGGAACGCATCGACCAGGGCGAGATCGTCGTGGACAACGCGGTGCTCAAGGGCGCCGAGGCCACGCCCGCGCAGCTGCGCGCGCTGCGCATGAACGTGGGCATGGTCTTCCAGCAGTTCAACCTGTTCCCGCACCTCACCGCAGGGCAGAACGTGGCGCTGTCGCCGGTGGTCGTCAAAGGCGTGTCCAAGTCCGACGCGGCGGCGCTGGCGCACCAGATGCTGGACAAAGTCGGCCTGGGAGCCAAGTACGACGCCTACCCCGACCAGCTGAGCGGCGGTCAGCAGCAGCGCGTGGCCATCGCGCGCGCCCTGGCCATGCAGCCCAAGGTGCTGCTGTGCGACGAGATCACCTCGGCGCTGGACCCGGAGCTGGTCAACGAAGTGCTGGCCGTCGTCAAGCAACTGGCCGCCGAAGGCATGACGCTGATCATGGTCACGCACGAGATGCGCTTTGCCCGAGACGTGGGCGACCAGCTGGTGTTCATGCACCACGGCCGCATCCATGAGCAAGGCCCGGCGCGCGACGTGTTCGCCGCCCCCCAAACGGCCGAACTGGCGGGCTTCATCGGCGCCGTGCACTGATGGCGAGTGCCCCGCGAGTGCCCCTGGCGCTGCGCCCGCTGACGGCGCAGGCGTTCGCGCCGTTCGGGCAGGTCATCGACACCCAAAGCGCGTCCCAGCGCGTGGCCATCAACGCAGGCACCTGCCAGCGCCACCACGACTTGGGCCGCCCCAGCGCCGACGGTGGCGCGCTGGCGTTCAACCTGTTCGTGGCCGACGCGGTGGCGTGCCCGGCGCCGCTGCGGCTGATGGAGCGCCACCACCGGGGCAGCCAATCGTTCGCCCCTTTCGGCGCCGCGCTGCGCATGGGGATCGTGGTGGCCGCGCCCACGCTGGATGCGGCGGCCCTTGCGCCGGAGCACCTGCACGGCTTCATCACCGACGGGCACCAGGGTATCAACCTGAACGCGGGCGTGTGGCACCACCCGCTGCTGGCGCTGGATGCGGGCCCCTGGCTGGTGGTGGACCGCGTGGGCGCCCCGGGCGATGCGCCCGACTGCGAGGTGCTGGACATCTCGCACTGGCACCTGGAAGTCAAAAACTGAGGGCGCCCGCCTTGGCGGTAGTTTCAGGTGCCTGAGGCGCCGATGCTCATGACGTGCCCTTGACGGCCGCCACCATGCGCGCGGTGTTGGTGCGCATCATCTGCACGTAGGTGTCGGCGTCGCCGCCGGTTTTGGTCAGCGCGTCGGAATACAGGCTGCCCGAGGCGCGCACGCCCGTTTCGCGGGCCAGCTGCTCCATCAGGCGCGGGTCGCTGATGTTCTCGATGAACAGGGCCCGAACTTTTTCGGTGCGAATCAAACGTACCAACTGCGCCACCGCCTTGGCAGACGGCTCGCTGTCGGTGCTGACGCCGCGCGCCGCCAAAAAGCGCACGCCGTACGCCTGCCCGTAGTAGCCGAACGCCGCGTGCGAGGTGATGACCTTGCGCTGCGCCGCTGGCACCGGCGCCCAGACGGCGCGGATGTCGGCGTCCAGCTGGCGCAGCTCGGCCGTGTAGCGCTCACCGCGCGCGCGGTAGTCGGCGCAGCCTGCCGCGTCGGCCGCGCACAGCCCGTTGACGATGTTCTTCACATAGACCTGCGCGTTGGCCGCGCTTTGCCAGGCGTGCGGATCGGTGTGGCCGGCGTGCGCGTCGTGGTCGTGATCGCCGTCGCCATGGTGGTGATCGTGGTCGTCGCCCGGGGCGGCGTCCAGCGGGCGCACGCCGTTGGTGGCCTGCACCGTGGGGCCGCGGTAGCCGGCGCTTTGCACCAGCCGGGCCATCCAACCCTCGTAGCCCAGGCCGTTGGCCACCAGCAGCTGTGCCTGCCCCACCTGCCGCGCCTGCGCGGGCGATGGCTGGAACACGTGCGCGTCTTCGCCGGGGCCGACCAGCGCCTGCACCGCCACGCGGTCGCCGCCCACCTGGCGCACCATGTCGGCCAGGATGCTGAAGGTGGCGACCACGCGCAGCGGCTCGGCAGCGTGGGCAGCGCTGCACAGGCTGGCGCCCAGCGCCAGGGCGGTCAATGCGGTGGTGAATGCTCGTTTTTTCATAGCTGCTTGCGCAGTTGTGGCCTGCGCCAGAAAGGGTTTTGGTTCAGAATCCAAGCAGGCCTTAGCGCTGCAGGTGGCGTCGCGCAGACCGCGCCCCGCCGCGCCACAGCCCATTGCGCCCCAGTACCAGCGACGCCAGGTACGCCGCGCCCAGGCACAGCACGATGGCCGGGCTGGTCGGCCACTCCACGTGGTACGACAGCAGCAGCCCGGTGACCGACGCGGCCAGCGCCAGCCCGGTGGCCAGCGCCATCAGCGCGGGCAGGCTGCGCACCCACAGGCGCGCGGCGGCGGCGGGCAGCACCATCATGCCCACGGCCATCAGCGTGCCCAATGCGTGAAAACCGGCCACCAGGTTGATGACCAGCAGGCACAGAAAGCCGTAGTGCGCGACGGGGCTCAGGCGGCTCACGCTGCGCAGGAACTGCGGGTCCACACACTCCAGCACCAGCGGGCGGTAAAGCAGCGCCAACGCCAGCAGCGTGACGATGGCCGTGCCCACCAGCAGCGCCAGCGCGCCATTGTCCAGCGCCAGCACGGTGCCAAACAGCACGTGCAGCAAGTCGACGTTGCTGCCGCGCGTGGAGACGATCAGCACGCCCAGCGCCAGCGAGATCAGATAGAACGCGGCCAGGCTGGCGTCTTCGCGCAGCACCGTAGAGCGCGCCACCAGCCCCGAACCCACCGCCACCAGCAGGCCGGCGACCACGCCGCCGAACGTCATCGCTGGCAGCGACAGCCCGGCGATCAGATAGCCGATGGCCGCGCCGGGCAGCACGGCGTGGGCCATGGCGTCGCCCGTCAGGCTCATGCGGCGCAGCAGCAAGAACACGCCCACCGGCGCGCAGCTGAGCGACAGCGCCAGGCAGCCCACCAGCGCGCGGCGCATAAAGCCGAACTCGGTCAGCGGGCCGATCAGCAGGCTCCACAGGCTGACGTCCATGGTGGCGGTGCTCATCGGGTGGGCTCCGGCGTGCGGTGCTCGTGCGCGCCATGGCCGGTGTGGTCATGGGCGTGGCTGTGCTCGTGGTTGTGCGTGTGGCCACCGGCGGGCGCCGTGACGCCCGCGTCGGTGGGCACTTCGCACACCGGGGCGCGTTCGTCAAAAGCTTCGGGCATTACTTGCAGGCGGCGCAGGTTGCCGGGGGTCAGCACCTCGTCGGTTGGGCCGCAGGCCACCAGCTCGCGCGCCAGCATCAGCGTGCGGGGGAAGGCGGCGCGCACCTGCTGCAGGTCGTGCAGCACCACCAGCACCGTCTTGCCCTGCTGGTGCCAGCGGTGCAGCAAGGCCACCAAATCGGCGGTGGTGCGCTGGTCGATGGCTGAAAAGGGTTCATCCAGCAGCAAAACGTCGGCATCTTGCAGCATCATGCGGGCAAAAAGCACGCGCTGGAGCTGGCCGCCCGACAGTGTGTCGATCGGCTGGCGCGCGTAGCCTTCCAGGCCCACGGCGGCCAGGGCGTCGCGCACGCGCTGGCGCTGCGCATCGCTGTACCGGCCGAAGGCACCGGCCTCGCGCCACAGCCCCATGGCAGCGAATTCGCCCACGCGGATCGGAAAGCCGCGCTCCAGCGAGGCCTGCTGCGGCAGGTAAGCCACGCGCTGGCCGCGCAGCCCGTCGATGCGCCCGCCGATGGGGTGGATCAACCCCGCCAGCGCCTTCACCAGTGTGGATTTGCCCGCGCCGTTGGGGCCGATCACGGCCGTCAACGTGCCTGGCGCAAAGGCGCAGCTGACGTGGTGCACGGCCGGATGGCCGTCGTAACCCAGCGTGAGGTCGTGCAGGCCAATCGCCTGGGGCACGGTTGGGGTGGTGGTGGGCGCGGTCATGCGTTCAAGCCGCGCCGCCGCCACTCAAGGCCCAGCGCCACAGCGCGATCAGCACCGCGGAGATCAAGGCCGCGCCCACCAGGCGCCACGCGGCCGAGCGCAAGAGCAGCGGCGTGCGGGGGGTGAGCTGGGGGTCTGCCATGGCGGTGAGGAGGTCGGGCGAAGAAACGCGAAACTGATGGTGCGCGGCAGGCCGGCAGGCCGGCAAGCCGGCAAGCCGTTGCCAAGGCGGTGGCCAGGGGCCGTGAGGTGCCAAGGCAACGCCCGACTTGCGCCATCGCGGGTCGCGGCGCATCATAACGCAACTCAGTTGCGATAATGCCGCCTTAATTTCCAGCGCACCACCCAGCCTGCCCCGCCCCAAGATGCCCGCCCGATCCGTTTCTGCCCCCGCGCTGGCCGACGACCGCGCGCAGCGCCTGCGCGAAGCCGGTCTGCGCCGCACGCGCGCGCTGCAAGCCGTGCTGGCGCTGTTCGACGGCGCACCCGGCTGGCAACCCACGCACGCGCAATTGGCCGAGCGGCTGGCCGATGAGGGCGAGCCGGTCAACGCCGTCACGCTGTACCGCCTGCTGGAGCGGCTGGTGGCCGCGGGCGTGTTGGTCAAGCGCACTGCGGCGGATGAGCGCGCATGGCGGTTTCATGCACCGGGTGCGGCACCGGCCACTGGCCCGCTGTTTGAGTGCGATGCCTGCCACACGCAATTTCCGCTGGCTGAAGACGACGCCTCGGCCCGCGCCGTGGCCGCTGCGGTGCGCCGCACGCTGGCGCGCCAGGGGCATCAGGCCGCGCGGGTGGATCTGGCGGTGCACGGCACCTGCGCGGACTGCCGTGGCGGGCGGTCTCACGCGTGAGGCGCAAGGCAAGGTTGCTCTAATAAATATAGCTGCCGGCGCTGATGCAGCGTGCGCTGGAGTCTGATTTGCCTATCAAGTGGCAAGCGCTTGGTGAGCGCGGTGGACGGCTCACGCGCATCGCGCTGAACGCATGGCCTGACCGCCGCGGCGCCCCGCTCAGCCGCTGTCGCTCGCGTCGCCGAAATGACGCGTGCGCAGCGCCGCCCGGTCCAGGATGCGCAAGCCGCCGTACTCGATCTGCAGCACGCCCGCCGTGGCCAGGTGCTTCAGCGCCTCGTTCACGCGCTGGCGCGACAGGCCGACCAGGTAGGCCAGCTCTTGCTGCGTGATGCGCAGCAGATCGCCCACACCAGGAAACAGCACCGGGTTGGCCAGCGCCGCCAGGTTGCGTGCCACGCGCTGCTCGGGGTTGGGCGTGCGGTCGGCTTCGATGGTGGCGATGAACTGGGCCAGCCGCTCGTTCAGCTGGTTCATCACAAAGCGGTTGAAGCCCAGCGAGTGGTCCAGCAGCCACTGAAAGGTGTCCAGCGGCAGGCCCGCTACGCGGCTCTTGCGCAGCGCCTGGATGTTGTAGCGGTAGGGCTCGCGCTTCATGGCCGTGCCTTCGCCAAACCAGCCGCCCGAGGTCAGCCCGCTGTAGGTGATGGTCAGCCCCTGCGCAGTGTCGGTGGACATTTTCAGCAGGCCGTCCACCACGCCAAACCAGAACGTGGGCGGGCGCCCGAAGCGGCAGATCAGGTCGCCCGGCGCCGCCTCGGCCACGCGCAGCTCGGGCCGGATGCGCTCGCGCTGATCGGCGGTGAGCATCGGCATCCAGGGGATGCTGGCCAGCTCCTCCTCGGTGAGCTGGCGGCTGCGCTGCAAAAGAGTGGGACCAACCATCGTGCGTGCGGGATGCGGGCGAAATACGTGCGGTTGCGGGCCATTGTGGGCCAGAACACGGCTGGCGAAGCCCCCGCCGGGCCGCGGCGTGCTGCGGGTATGTCCCAATGAAATCGCCCGCAAATTGTCGCCGCAAAGACAAATTGGCGTCAAAGATCTCTCTACTATTTGGACACATTGGCACCCTGACAAAGTGCCCATTCATAACCATAAGGTCGATGCATGGAGACAACTTTCCCGCGCCTGCTCAAGCAGCACGCCAGTGAACGGCCCAACGACCCGGCACTGCGCGAAAAAGAGTACGGCATCTGGCAAACCTGGAGCTGGCAGCGCGCGCAGGACGAAGTGCGCTGGATGGCCGCAGGCCTGGCCGCGCTGGGCTTCTCGGCGGGGCAGAACCTGGCCATCGTGGGCGACAACCGGCCCTACCTGTACTTGAGCTTTTTGGCCGTGCAGTCGCTGCGCGGCGTGCCCGTGCCGATGTACCAAGACGCGGTGGCCAGCGAGATGGCTTTCGTGCTGCAAGACGCCGAAGTGCACTTCGTCTTTGCCGAAAACCAGGAGCAGGTCGACAAGATGCTGGAGCTGCGCGAGTCGGTGCCCGGCCTTGCGCACATCATCTACGACGACCCGCGCGGCCTGCGTAACTACACCCAGCCGGGGCTGATCAGCGTGCAAGAGCTGATGGCGCTGGGCCAGCAGCACGACGCCCAGCACCCGCAGCTGGTGGCCGAATCGGCCGCCGCCGTGCAGCCGGGCGACGTGGCCGTGATCCTCTACACCTCCGGCACCACCGGGCGGCCCAAGGGCGTGTGCCAGACGCACGCCAGCTTCATCGGCGCGGCCCAGGGCGGCGTGATGACCGACGGGCTGACCAAGGACGACAACATCCTGTCGTACCTGCCGCCGGCCTGGGTGGGCGACTTTCTGTTTTCGATGGCGCAGTGGATGGTGGCCGGCTTCACCATCAACTGCCCCGAATCGGCCGAAACCGTGTCGATCGACATGCGTGAGATCGGCCCCAGCTACTACTTCGCGCCGCCCCGCGTGTTTGAAGGCATGCTGACATCGGTGTCGATCCGCATGGAAGACGCCGCCCGCTTCAAGCAATGGCTGCACCACAAGGCGATGGACGTGGCGCGCCGCGTGGGCTCGGACATCCTGGACGGCAAGCCCGTGGGCCTGGGCGATCGCCTGAAGTACGCGCTGGGCAACATCCTGGTGTACGGCCCGCTGAAGAACGCCATGGGCCTGTCGCGCATCCGCGTGGCCTACACCGCCGGCGCGGCCATCGGGCCGGACCTGTTTCGCTTCTTCCGCTCGATCGGTGTGAACCTCAAGCAGCTGTACGGCCAGACGGAAACCTGCGCCTACGTGTGCATCCAGAAGAACGGGCAAGTCAAGCTCAACAGCGTGGGGCAGGCCGCGCCCGGCATCGAGCTGAAGATCGCCGACAACGGCGAAGTGCTGGTCAAGGGCGTGTCGGTGCTCAAGGAGTACTACAAGCGCCCCGACGCCACCGCCGAAGTGATGGACGCCGAGGGCTACTTCCACACCGGCGACGCGGGCGTGCTGGACCACGAAGGCCACCTGCGCATCATCGACCGCGCCAAGGACGTGGGCAAGCTGAACCAGGGCGCCATGTTCGCGCCCAACTACATCGAGAACAAGCTCAAGTTCTTCCCGCAGATCAAGGAAGCCGTGTGCTTTGGCCATGGGCGCGACCAGGTGTGCGCGTTCATCAACATCGACTTCGATGCCGTGGGCAACTGGGCCGAGCGGCGCGGCCTGGCCTACGCCGGCTACGTCGACCTGGCGGGCAAGCCCGACGTGCTGCAGATGATGGCCGAGAGCATCGCGCAGGTGAACGCCGACCTGGCCGCCGAAGAAGGCATGCAGGCCACGCAGATCGCGCGTTTTCTGGTGCTGCACAAAGAGCTGGACCCGGACGACGACGAGCTCACCCGCACGCGCAAGGTGCGGCGCGGCTTCGTGGCCGACAAGTACGCGGTGCTGGTGGACGCGCTGTACGCCGGGCGCACCGAGCAGTTCATTGAAACCCTGGTCAAGTTCGAGGACGGGCGCACCGGCAAGGTAAGCGCCACGCTGAAGATCCTGGACGCCAAGACCTTCCCGCCCGTGAAGGTGGCCGCATGAACGCTGTGCAAACTCCTGAATTGATAGCTACTGCCGCTGATGCAGCGAGCGCTGGCGCCGCAATCGATGGCCGAAACATCGGCGACGTGATCCTGGATGTCAAGAACATCAGCCTGCGCTTTGGCGGCGTGAAGGCGCTGACCGACATCTCGTTCAACGTGCGTGAGCACGAGATCCGCTCGATCATCGGCCCCAACGGCGCGGGCAAAAGCTCGATGCTCAACTGCATCAACGGCGTGTACGTGCCCAGCGAAGGCAGCATCACCTTCCGCGGCAAAACCTTCAGCCACATGAACAGCCGCCAGGTGGCCGAGATGGGCGTGGCGCGCACCTTCCAGAACCTGGCCCTGTTCAAGGGCATGAGCGTGCTGGACAACATCATGTCCGGGCGCAACCTGAAGATCAAAAGCAACCTGCTGCTGCAGGCGCTGCGCATCGGCCCGGCCGAGCGCGAGGAAATCCGCCACCGCGAGTTTGTCGAACACATCATCGACTTCCTCGAAATCCAGCCCTGGCGCAAGACGCCCGTGGGCCGCCTGCCCTATGGCCTGCAAAAGCGCGTGGACCTGGGCCGCGCGCTGGCGATGGAGCCGCAGGTGCTGCTGCTTGACGAGCCCATGGCCGGCATGAACGTGGAAGAGAAGCAGGACATGAGCCGCTTCATCCTCGACGTGAACGACGAGTTCGGCACCACCATCGTGCTGATCGAGCACGACATGGGCGTGGTGATGGACATCAGCGACCGCGTGGTCGTGCTGGACTACGGCAAGAAGATCGGCGACGGCACACCCCATGAGGTGCGCAACAACGAGGACGTGATCCGCGCCTACCTGGGCACAGGTCATTGAAGGGGACGAAATGGGCTTTTTCCTGGAAACCCTGTTTGGCGGCCTGATGGTGGGCATGCTGTATTCGCTGATCGCGCTGGGCTTCGTGCTCATCTACAAGGCCAGCGGCGTGTTCAACTTTGCGCAGGGCGCGATGGTGCTGTTCGCCGCGCTGGCCATGGCGCGCTTTGCCGAGTGGTACCCCAAGTGGTTCGGCTTTGACAACCTGGTGGTCGCCAACATCCTGGCCTTCATCACCGCCATGGCGATCATGGTGGTGGTGGCCTGGCTGATCGAGCGGCTGGCGCTCAGCAAGCTGGTGAACCAGGAGCACATCACGCTGCTGATGGCCACGCTGGGCATCACCTACTTTCTGGACGGGCTGGGCCAGACGCTGTTCGGCAACGACATCTACAAGATCGACGTGGGCATGCCCAAGGATCCGATGATCCTGTTTGAAAACGTGTTCGACGGCGGCGTGCTGATCAGCAAGGAAGACCTGATCGCCGCGGGCGTGTCGGCCCTGCTGGTGGTGGCGCTGTCGATCTTCTTCCAGAAAACCGCCACGGGCCGCGCCCTGCGCGCCGTGGCCGACGACCACCAGGCGGCGCAGTCCATCGGCATTCCGCTCAACCGCATCTGGGTGATCGTGTGGTCGGTGGCCGGGTTTGCCGCGCTGGTGGCCGGGATCATCTGGGGCTCCAAGCTGGGCGTGCAGTTCTCACTGTCGCTGGTGGCGCTGAAGGCGCTGCCGGTGGTGATCCTGGGCGGGCTGACGTCGGTGCCGGGCGCCATCATCGGCGGGCTGCTGATCGGCGTGGGCGAAAAGCTGTCTGAGATCTACCTCGGCCCCATGCTGGGCGGCGGCATCGAAATCTGGTTTGCCTACGTGCTGGCGCTGGGCTTCCTGCTGGTGCGCCCGCAGGGTTTGTTCGGCGAAAAAATCATCGACCGCGTATGAGCCGCGAGCGCTGCTACGCCAAGCACCCCGAACCAGGCACGTGCATGACAAACTATAAAAAACATAGCTGCCAGCGCACTGTGCACCTGCGCTGCGGGCTGATTTCTATCCATAACCAGGCGGAGCGCTGACCCATGCTGTACCGAGAGAACGGCCAGTTCAAATCCACCTACCGCGCCGACCAGCAGATCTTCCCGATCGCGCAGGACCGCATCGCCATCCTCGCCCTGCTGGTGCTGGCCTTCGTGGCGGTGCCGGCGGTGGCGTCCGAATACTGGCTGCGTGCCATCCTGGTGCCGTTTCTGATCCTGTCGCTGGCCGCGCTGGGGCTGAACATCCTGGTGGGCTACTGCGGCCAGATATCGCTGGGCACCGGCGCCTTCATGGCCGTGGGGGCGTACGCGGCGTACAACTTCCACGTGCGCATCGAAGGCATGCCGCTGCTCGCCTCGCTGCTGCTGGGCGGCCTGTGCGCCACGGCTGTGGGGGTGCTGTTCGGCATTCCCAGCCTGCGCATCAAGGGGCTGTACCTGGCGGTGGCCACGCTGGCGGCGCAGTTCTTCACCGACTGGGCCTTCCTGCGCATTCCGTTTTTCACCAACAACTCCAGCTCGGGCTCGGTCAGCGTGGCTGGCCTGCAGATGTTCGGCCTGCCCATCGAAACGCCGGTGCAGAAGTACCTGCTGTGCCTGACGCTGGTGGTGGTCTTTGCCCTGCTGGCCAAGAACCTGACGCGCAGCGCCATCGGCCGCGAATGGATGGCCATGCGCGACATGGACGTGGCCGCCGCCGTCATCGGCATTCGCCCGGTGTACGCCAAGCTGACGGCGTTTGCGGTCAGCAGCTTCATCGTCGGCGTGGCCGGGGTGCTGTGGGGTTTTGTTCACCTGGGCGCGTGGGAGCCGGCGGCGTTCAGCATCGACCGGTCTTTCCAGCTGCTGTTCATGGTGATCATCGGTGGCCTGGGCTCGATCATGGGCAGCTTCTTCGGCGCGGCCTTCATCGTGCTGCTGCCGATCCTGCTGAACCAGATGCCCGGCTGGTTCGGGCTGTCGATGTCCACCGCGACGGCCTCGCACCTCGAATTCATGATCTTCGGCGCGCTGATCGTGTTCTTCCTGATCGTGGAGCCGCACGGCCTGGCGCGGCTGTGGTCTACCTTCAAGGAAAAACTGCGGCTGTGGCCCTTCCCTCATTGACCGAATGACCGATTTCGACGGGCGCCAAAAGGCGGCGCGCCTGACTTGTTAGTGCTTTTGCCCGCCAACTCTAAGGAGACAACCATGAAATTGAAGTCACTTGCACTGGCCGTAGCCGCGGCCTCCGCCCTGGTGGGCGCCGTTGCGCCGGCCCAGGCCCAGGCCAACGAACAGTTCTTCCCGCTGCTGGTGTACCGCACCGGCCCCTACGCGCCCAACGGCACGCCGTGGGCCAACGGCAAGCAGGACTACATCAAGCTGGTCAACGCGCAGGGCGGCATCAACGGCGTGAAGATCGCCTACGAGGAATGCGAAACCGGCTACGCCACCGACAAGGGCGTGGAATGCTACGAACGCCTGAAAAGCCGCCCCGGCGTGACCGTGTTCGACCCGCAGGCCACCGGCATCACCTTCGCGCTGACCGACAAGGTGCCGCAGGACAAGATCCCGCTGATCACCCTGGGCTATGGCCTGGCCGCCTCGCAGGACGGCAACGTGTTCAAGTGGAACTTCCCGCTGATGGGCAGCTACTGGACCGCCGCCGACATCCTGATCCAGCACATCGGCAAGACGCACGGTGGCATGGACAAGCTCAAGGGCAAGAAGATCGCGCTGGTCTACCACGACTCGCCGTTCGGCAAAGAGCCCATTCCGCTGCTGCAAGAGCGCGCGAAGATGAACGGCTTCGAGCTGACACTGATCCCCGTCACCGCGCCCGGCGTTGAACAAAAATCCGCCTGGCTGCAGGTGCGCCAGCAGCGGCCCGACTTCGTGCTGCTGTGGGGCTGGGGCGTGATGAACTCCACCGCCCTCAAGGAAGCGATTGCCACCGGCTACCCGCGCGAGAAGATGTACGGCGTGTGGTGGGCCGGCGCCGAGCCCGACGTGAAGGATGTGGGCGCCAACGCCAAGGGCTACAACGCGCTGGCGCTGAACACCTCGGGCACGCAGCCCAAGGTGATCCAGGACATCCTGAAAAACGTGCACGACAAGGGCCAGGGCACGGGGCCGAAGGACGAAGTGGGCTCGGTGCTGTACACGCGCGGCGTGATCATCCAGATGCTGACCATCGAAGCCGTCAAGCGCGCGCAGGAGCGCTTTGGCAAGGGCAAGGTCATGACCGGCGAGCAGGTGCGCTGGGGCATGGAAAACCTGGCGCTGGACCAGAAGAAGCTGGACGCGCTGGGCTTTTCCGGCGTGATGCGCCCCGTCAGCACCAGCTGCCAGGACCACATGGGCTCCACCTGGGCGCGCGTGCACACCTGGGACGGCAGCAAGTGGGGCGGCATGTCCGACTGGTACCAGGCCGACGAAGCGATCCTGAAGCCCATGGTCAAGGCCGCCGCTGACAAATACGCCAGCGAGAAGAAGCTGACGCGCCGCACGCCAGCGGACTGCCAGTCTTGAGGGCATCCCCCTGAGGCGCTGATGCGCCTTTCCCCTTCTCTCGAATCGCGGTGCGATTTCGGGAAGGGGGACAACACCAGGGGCCGGGCAAAGCCCGTTCCCCGGTGTTTCTGGCGCTGCGCCAGTTTTTATCGGCTGTTCACAGCCGCCAACCGAAAGGCTTGTGTCGTACCGCAGCCCTTTCGATTGGCACAGCGAAGGCAACACCATGGATTCCCATAGCGACATCGTTCTGAACGTCAACGGCATCGAGGTCATCTACAACCACGTGATCCTGGTGCTCAAGGGCGTCTCGCTCACGGTGCCCGAAGGCGGCATCGTCGCCATCCTGGGCGGCAACGGCGCGGGCAAGACGACCACGCTGCGCGCGGTGTCGAACCTGCTCAAGGGTGAGCGCGGCGAGGTCACCAAGGGCAGCATCGAATACAAGGGCGAGCGCATCGAAAACCTCAGCCCGGCCGATCTGGTCAAGCGCGGCGTGGTGCAGGTGATGGAAGGGCGCCATTGCTTCGCCCACCTGACCATCGAGGAAAACCTTCTGACCGGCGCCTACACGCGCACCGACAAGGCGGAGATCGCCCGCAACCTGGAGAAGGTCTACAACTACTTTCCGCGCCTGAAGACGCGGCGCGGCAGCCAGGCGGCCTATACCTCGGGCGGCGAGCAGCAGATGTGCGCCATTGGCCGCGCGCTGATGACCAACCCGAACATGGTGCTGCTGGACGAGCCATCCATGGGGCTGGCCCCGCAGATCGTGGAAGAGGTGTTCAACATCGTCAAAGACCTGAACGCCAAGGAGCGGGTCACCTTCCTGCTGGCCGAGCAGAACACCAACATGGCGCTGAAGTACGCCGACTACGGCTACATCATGGAAAGCGGCCGCATCGTGATGGACGGCAAGGCGTCAGACCTGGCCAGCAACGAAGACGTCAAGGAGTTCTACCTGGGCGTGGGCGGCGGCGAGCGCAAGAGCTTTCGCGACGTCAAGAGCTACAAGCGCCGCAAGCGCTGGCTGGCGTGATGAGGAACACCCCCCTGAGTCGCCTGCGGCGCCTTCCCCCCTCTCACGGTGTGAGGGGGGACAACGCCAGCGGCCGGCGCGGGTCCGGCCGCGGCGTTCGCTGGCACGGCGAGCCGGGCGCCTCTTTACGTTGGCGCTGTACAGAGCCAGCGCTTCGGATCATTTTGAGCGCTGGCGCCCAAGAGGCGGGCGTCGGCAGCTACTAAAAACATAGTACCAACAAGGTGTACCCATGAGTGGTGAGTATTTCGACGCCCTGGAGACGCGCGCCCCGGCCGCGCGCGAAGCCGCGCTGATGGACGCCTTGCCGCGCCTGATCGCCCACGCGCAGCAGCACAGCCGGGCCTTGGCGCACATCCTGGCGGGCGTGGACGCGCAGAAGGTCACCACGCGCGAAGCGCTGGCGCGACTGCCGGTCACGCGCAAAAGCGAATTGCTGGAACGCCAACGCGCCACCCGGGCCGCAGGCCAGGACGCCTTCGGCGGCTTTGCCACCACCGCTTACGGCGCGCGCATGCAGCGCGTGTTCGCCAGCCCCGGCCCGATCTACGAGCCCGAAGGCGTGGCGCCCGACTACTGGCGCACCGGCCGCGCGCTGTACGCCGCCGGCTTTCGCGCGGGCGATCTGGCGCACAACGCCTTCAGCTACCACATGACGCCGGGCGCCTTCATCATGGAAAGCGGCGCGCGCGCCGTGGGTTGCACGGTGTTCCCAGCGGGCACCGGCCAGACCGAGCAGCAGCTGCAAGCCATTGCCGAGCTGCGCCCCCACGGCTACACCGGCACGCCCAGCTTCCTGCGCATCCTGCTGGAAAAAGCCGCCGAGGCGCACAGCGACGTCAGCAGCCTGACCAAGGCCATGGTCAGCGGCGAAGCCTGCCCGCCCTCGCTGCGCGACTGGTTTGCCGAGCGCGGCGTGGCCGCCTACCAGAGCTACGCCACGGCCGACGTTGGCCTGATCGCCTACGAAACCGCTGCGCGCGAAGGCCTGGTGCTGGACGAGGGCGTCATCCTCGAAATCGTGCGCCCCGGCACCGGCGACGTGGTGCCTGATGGCGAAGTGGGCGAGGTGGTGGTGACGGTGTTCAACCCCGACTACCCGCTGGTGCGCTTCGGCACGGGCGACCTGTCGGCGGTGCTGCCGGGCGCCTGCCCCACCGGGCGCACCAACACGCGCATCAAGGGCTGGCTGGGCCGCGCCGATCAGACCACCAAGGTGCGCGGCATGTTCGTGCACCCGGGCCAGGTGGCCGAGATCGTGCGGCGCTGCCCCGAAGTGGCCCGCGCACGCCTGGTGGTCAGCGGCGAAATGGCCGACGACCGCATGCTGCTGCGCGCCGAATCGGCCCTCAGCGGCGGGGCGGACGAAGCCGCCAGCGCCGCGCTGAGCCAGCGCCTGGCCGAGGCCATCCGCGACGTGACCAAGCTGCGCGGTGACGTGGAGCTGGTGCCCCCCGGCAGCCTGCCCAACGACGGCAAGGTGATCGAGGACGCGCGCAGCTACCAGTAGCCTGCGGCTGCGAGGGCGGCTGGTGCTGGGCGCGGCGCAGCGGCCCGCCGCCCGGTGCGATGCCGCGCGCGACCATCTCGCCGGGCTGCGGCCAGCGCGTTTTGCGCTGGGTCAAAAAGCGTGGAATGGGGCGCGAAATCGGGGCCGTTTATCAGGGCTTTCCCCGGGCTTGTCCGGGTGGTTTTGGGTGCGTTGTCTCGGTAGGATCGACGGTTGACCTATTTCAATCAAGAGGAGCTCGCCTGATGTCCCCATTGTTCAAGTTGACCTTCGCCGCTGGTGCTGCCGTGCTGGCGCTGGGTGCCCAGGCGCAAGCCTTTCCTGCCCCCGGCAAAACCTTCACCCTCATCGTGCCGTTTTCGGCCGGCGGGCCAACCGACAAGGTGGCGCGGGACCTGGCCGAGGCGCTGCGCAAGCCGCTGGGCGGCGCGACGATCGTGATCGACAACGCCGCCGGCGCGGGCAGCACCATCGGCACGGCCAAGGCCTTCCGCGCGCCGCCCGATGGCTACACCCTGCTGGTCACGCACGTGGGCATGGCCACCACGCCCGCGCTGTACCGCAAGCTGCCCTACGTGGTGGATGAATTCGAGTTTGCCGGCCTCATCAACGAAGTGCCGATGGTCGTGGTGGGCAAGCCCACGCTGGAGGCCAACAACTTCAAAGAATTGACCGCCTGGATCGCGCAGAACAAGGGCAAGGTCAACATGGCCAACGCCGGCCTGGGCTCGGCGTCGCACCTGTGCGGGCTGATGCTGCAGCAGGCGCTGAAAACCGAGATGACCACCGTGCCCTACAAAGGCACCGCGCCCGCCATGACCGACCTGATGGGCGGCCAGGTCGACTTCATGTGCGACCAGACCACCAACACCACCAGCCAGGTCGAGGGCAAGAAGATCAAGGCCTACGCCGTGAGCACGCCCAAGCGCCTGACGCAGCCGGCCGTCTACAAAGACCTGCCGACACTGGACGAAGCGGGCCTGAAGGGCTTCAACGTGTCGATCTGGCACGGCCTGTACGCCCCCAAGGGCACGCCGGCCGCCGTCGTCAAGACGCTGAACGATGCGCTGAAAGTGGCGCTGAAAGACCCGGACTTCATCAAGAAGGAGGAAGGCCTGGGCGCCATCGTGGTGAACGACGCGCGCGCCAATTCTGCCGAGCACAAGAAGTTCGTGCAGGCCGAAGTGGCCAAGTGGGGCCCCGTCATCAAGGCTGCGGGCCAGTACGCCGACTGAGGCGCTGCATCGCATCGCAACGCGCTCCGGCGCGTTCGCAACCTCAGCCGCGCGAGCGCCACCGCCTCGCGCGGCTTTTTTCTTGGGAAAGGCTTGGCCGCCGTGAAGCCCGCGCTGCGCATCGTCGATTCCATCACCGAGCTGGTGCCCGGTGCAGACGCCGGTTGCGTGGCCGTCAGCGGCTCGCACGGCGGCATCAGCTCAGCGCGGTACGCGCTGGCCGCCCTGCCGTTTTTGCAGGACCAAGGGGTGGCTGCGTGCGCCGTGTCGCACCAATCAGCGCGCATCGGCGCCGCGCTCAGCACCTGGGCCACGGGCGTCATCTCGCACTGCAATGCGCTGGCCGAAGCCTTGGGAGCGGCCCCGGGCAGGCCGTGCGCGGAGTTGGTGCAGCGGCTGACGAGCGGGCCGGCGCCGCCGTTGCCGCACGAAATGGTTTGAAGCGAAATAGCGCGCCAGCGCAGGATGGACGAGCGTTGGCTGCTACAAAAACAGGAATGAATGGGTTGCCCTGTGCGCAGGCATGGGGCCCAGCCGCCGCACCGTGTGGCGCGCCTGAGTGCGGCGCGGCGTGATGGAGCGGCCGTTGCTCAAACGCCCCAGACCACGTCTCTGCCGTCGGCGGCGCTGCGCTCCAGCATGTCGATGAACGGGGCGGCGCGGCGGCGCAGCGCGATGGGTTCGTCCTGCACCTTGTCTGCGTCGCCTTCCCTGGCTGCGTCGTCGCCCGCAGCTTGGGGCGCCTGGGCCGGGGCGGTTTCGCGGCGCTCGATCTCGGCTTTGAGTGCAGCAACGGCGCCGGGGATCTGCGCCACGGTGATGATGCCGGTCGCGCCAGGGTCTTTGCCCACGATCTTCAGGATTTCCTCCGCGCTGTCACGCAGCATGATCACGTCGGCGGTGGCTTGGGATTTGAATTTGTAAAGCAAGGCAGTTTCTCCGGTCGATCCGTTGGGCAGCGGCAGCGCGATGGCGCAAGGGCCGCAGGTTGCGCATGAGGCTGGGCTATCGTAACCATTGCGCCGCCGCGTGCGGGTAGGCGCCTGCTGATTTTTGAGGGCAGGCAGCGTCGGGGCGGCCCTGGCCGCACCGCGCCCTGGTGCGGGGGATTCACGCGCTGTGCGCACGCTCCCGGCAGCGCACGCCTCAATGCGCCAGCCGCAGCAGCCCCAGGCCCGCCACCACGCAGACCGCCGCCATCCAGGTGCGCAGGCGCAGCGGCTCGCGCAGGAACCACCCGCCGATCAGCACGGCGAACAGCACCGACGTCTCGCGCGCCGCGGCCACCAGCGGCACGGGCGCGCGCGTCATGGCCCACAGCGCAATGCCGTAGCTGGCCAGCGACGCCGCCGCGCCGCCCAGCGCCCACGGCCAGCGCTGGCGCGCGGTGGCGCGCACCGCCGGCCCATCGCCGCGGCGGTGCCACGCCACCCACAGCGCGAACGGCGGCGCTTCCAGCAGCGCCAGCGCCATCACATACGCCACCGCGTTGCCGCTGGCGCGCACGCCTTGCGCGTCGGCCAAGGTGTAGGCGGCGATCACCAGGGCGTTCAGCAAGGCCCACGGCAGCGCGGCGGGCGCGGCGCTGCCCCCGGTGCGCGGCCGCCCCTGCAGGCCCAGCCACAGCACCCCCAGCGCGATGGCGGCCACGCCCGCCGCCGCCCAGGGCGAAAACGCCTCGCCCAGCCACAGCCAACCCAACAAGGCCACCAGCACCGGCGCCACGCCGCGCATCACGGGGTACACCACGCTCAGCTGGCCGCGCTCATAGGTTTTGGCCAGCAGGTAGTAGTAGGCGAAGTGGATGGCGCCCGACAGGCACAGCCACGGCCACGCGGCGCGTGCGGGCAGGCCGGTGACGGCCAGCACCGGCAGCGCCAACGCCAGGCCGGCCACGCGCATCAGCGCCATCTCCACGGCCTTGTCGGCGCCCGCCTTGATCAGCGAATTCCAGCCCGCGTGCAGCAGCGCCGCCAGCAGCACCAGCGCCAGGACAGGCGCACTCACGGGGCCTTGACCATCGTGTCGCGCGCGCGCTGGAAGGCCGCCCAGAAGTGCGGCTGCTGCGCGGTGGCGAAGTTGATGCGCATCAGCGTGCTGGGCGTGCGCGTGGCGTGAAACAGCGCGCCGGGCGCCAGCAGGTAGCCCGCGTCCAGCAGGCGCAGCGCCAGCGCGTCGGTGTCCACGCCCGTGTCAATCCAGCCGAACAGGCCGGCCGGCTCGGTCACGAAGCGGCAGCCCGCCGCGCGGGCGCAGTACACGCTGCGGGTGCGCGCGGCCGCCAGCCGGGCACGCATGCGTTCGGCGTGGCGTTGCAGCTGTTCGTGCTCGATGCACTGCGCCAGCGCGCGTTCCAGCAAGGTGGGCGTGGTCAGGGTGGTAAGCAGCTTGGTGTCCAGAAGCGGCTCGATCAGCGCCGGCGGCGCGGCCAGATAGCCGATGCGCCAGGCGGGCGCCAGGATCTTGGCGAAACCGCTGACGTAGATGGTGCGCTGCAGCCCGTCCAGCTGCGCCACGCGCGTGGCGTGGTCGGGCGCCAGGTGGTGGTAGGTGTCGTCCTCGACCACGTGAAAGTCGTGCTGCTGCGCCAGCTGCAGCAGCTGGTGGGCGCTGGCGGGGCTCAAGCAGAAGCCGGTGGGGTTGTGCAGCACGCTGACGCTGACGAACAGGCGCGGCGCCTCGGGCGTGCCGGCGCGGTCTTCGCAGTAGCGCGCCATCACCGCCAGATCGGGCCCGCTGGCCAGGCGCGGCACGGGCAGCAGGCGCATGCCCAGCGCGGACAGGCGGGCGAATTCCACCGACCAGCCGGGCTCTTCCACCATCACCGTGTCGCCGGGCTTGAGCAAGGTGCGGCTGACGATGTCCAGCGCCTGCGTGGCGCCGATGGTGGTGACCACCTGCGCGGGCGTGGCGTCGATGCCCTGCTCGGTCAGCCGCTCGGCCAGCACGCGGCGCAGCGTGGCGTCGCCTTGCGGATCGCCGTAGCGGATGCTGGCGTCCAGCAGGCCGCGGCCGCTGCTGACGCGCTCCAGCGCGGTCGCCATGAAAGGGTTTTCCAGCCACTCGGGCGGCAGCACGCCCATGCCCGGTTGCGGGCGGTCGCTGCCGCTGTGGAACATGCCGCGCATCAGCGTTGACGCGCTGATGGGCGCGTTCAGGCGGCGCGCCTCGCAAGGGTCGCTGGATGCTATCGAAAAAGAAGCTTCCGGCGCTTTCTGGTCGGGCGCTGAGCGGGGTTTTCTTGTCCAATCGCGCACGTAAAAGCCGCGGTTGCGGCGCGCCTCTACCAAGCCCTGCGCCAGCAGCTGGTCGTACGCGGCCACCACGGTGGAGGGGCTGACTTCGTGCAGCGCCGCGCACTGGCGCACGCTGGGCAAGCGCGTGCCCGGCGCCATCAACCGGTCGCGAATGCGCGTGGCAAAGCGCGCGGCCAGCTGTTCGGTCAGCGTCTGGGTGGTGTCGCGTTGCAGCGTGAGCAGGGCCATGAATGAGCGGTGGGAGGGTGGCGCGACGGCGTTGGCGGCTGCGTCGCCGTCTGGTGGCGGGGGCCTTCGGGGCGCCAGCGCCGGGCGGCACGCAACCATACAGTTCTGCATCTGATCCTGTCAACTGTATTGGTGGTGTATGGATCGTTGGGCTAGAGTGGCGCCATGCCCTTGTCGGAATTCACTGCCCTGTTGCTGGTCGCCACGGCGGCCAGCTTCACGCCAGGGCCGAACACCACGCTGTCCACGGCCATCGCCGCCAACCGCGGCCGGCGCGGTGCGATGCGCTTCGTGTGCGCGGTGCCCGTCGGCTGGGGGCTGCTTTTCGTGGCCTGCGCGATGGGCGTGGGCGCGCTGATCGTCGCCGTGCCTGCGCTGCGCTGGGCGGTGCTGGGCCTGGGCACGGCTTACATGCTGTGGCTGGCGGCGCGGCTGGCGCGCAGCGGCACGCTGGCACAGGCCGACGGCGCGCGCCTGGACGTCACTTTCTGGCAAGGCGTGCTGCTGCAGTTTCTGAACATCAAGGCCTGGATGCTGGCGCTGGCCGTGGTGGCCGGCTGGATCGCCGGTCGCCCGGATGCGCCCACGCGGCTGACGCTGGTGCTGCCGGTGATGGTCGTGTTCGGCTTTGTCAGCAACCTGACGTACGCGCTGGTGGGCTCGCTGCTGCGCGACTGGCTGGCGCAGGGGCGGCGTTTGCTGGGCTTCAACCGACTGATGGCGGCTGCGCTGGTGCTGACGGCCGGTTGGATGGCATGGAGCGCGGTCCAATGAGGCACCCCCTGAGTCGCTGCGCGCCTTTCCCCCTCTCCTGCGGGAGGGGGACAACGCCGATGCCCGGCGCAGCTCCGGGCAAGGCGTTCGCTGAGCTGGCCGGGCGCCTTGGCCAACGCGCAGGGTGCATGACATGAGCACGCTGACGCACCCTCATTCCCCTTCGCGCCAAGCAGCGGGGTTCTGGCTGGGCGTGCTGGGCACGGCCTGCTTTGCCGTCACGCTGCCGGCCACGCGGCTGGCCACGGGCACGGCGGCGGACCCGCAGCTGTCGCCCCTGTTCGTCACGCTGGGGCGCGCCGCCATGGCGGGGCTGTTGTCGGCGGCGTTTCTGGTGGTCACGCGCGCGGCCTGGCCTACGGCGCGGCAGTGGCGCCTGCTGTCGATGTCGATGCTGGGCAACGCCATCGGTTACCCGCTGCTGCTGGCGTGGGCGCTGCGCAGCGTGACGGCCACGCACGCGGCCGTCGTCACCGCGCTGCTGCCGCTGACCACCGCCGTGGTCGCCGCGTGGGTGCTGCACCAGCGCGCCCGCCCGGCCTTCTGGGGCTGCGCCGTGCTGGGCAGCGCGCTGGTGGTGGTGTTCGCCTGGCCGCTGCTGGGCGAACAGCCGGATGCGGTCGCCATCGGCTTTGCATTGGCCGTGGTGGCCACGGTCTTCGTGAGCCGGAGGCTGCGATGTACGCAACGAAAGGTGATCTTGTGAACCTGCTTTTCTCCTACGGCACACTGCAGCAAGACGACGTGCAGCGCAGCACCTTCGGCCGCCTGCTGCTCGGCAGGGCAGATGCCCTGGTGGGTTACGCCCAGACCTGGTTGAAAATTGAAGACGCCCAGGTGGTGGCCACCAGCGGCAAGACTCACCACCCCATCGTGCGCCGCACCGGCCACGCAAACGACCGCGTCAGCGGCACGGTGTTCGAGATTTCCGACGCCGAGCTGGCGCACGCCGACGCCTATGAGGTGGCCGACTATCGGCGCGTGCGGGCCGACCTCGCATCCGGCCAGCAGGCCTGGGTGTACATCGATGCCCGCAGCCACAACCCCTTACTTGATCCCCGCCAAGAAAGCACAACCATGAATCCCAACGATCTGAACAGCACGTCCCCCTGGAATTTGGCCGAGCGCGCCCACGGCATGAACCCATCGGCCATTCGCGAAATCCTGAAAGTGACGGAACGCCCGGGCATCCTCAACTTCGCCGGCGGCCTGCCCTCGCCCGAGACCTTTCCGGTGGACGCCATGCGCGCCGCCTGCGACGCGGTGCTAGGCGGCCCGGCGGCGCGCCCGTCGCTGCAGTACGCGTCCAGCGAAGGCCTGCCCGAGCTGCGCCAGTGGGTCGCCAACGAGATGGCCAAGCAGGGCGCGCAGGTGTCGCCCGACCAGGTGCTGATCACCACCGGCAGCCAGCAGGGGCTGGATCTGATCGCCAAGGTGCTGCTGGACAAGGACAGCCCGCTGCTGGTGGAGTCGCCCACCTACCTGGGCGCGCTGCAGGCGTTCATGCCGATGCAGCCCAAGGTCGTCAGCATTGCCAGCGATTCTGGCGGCTTGTCTTTGCCAGTCCTGCGCGAACAGCTATCGAAAGCAGAGCAATCTGGCCAACGCCCTCGCTTCATCTACCTGCTGCCCAACTTCCAGAACCCCACCGGCCGCACCATGGATGAGCAGCGCCGCAACGACGTGATCGCCGTCTGCCGCGAATTCGGATTGCCCATCGTTGAAGACAACCCGTATGGCGAGCTGTGGTTCGACGCGCCGCCGCCTGCGCCGCTGCTGTCGCGCTGGCCCGAAGGCGTGCTGTACCTGGGTTCGTTCAGCAAAATCCTGGCGCCGGGCCTGCGCCTGGGCTACGTCATCGCCCCGCCGGCGCTGTACCCCAAGCTGCTGCAGGCCAAGCAGGCGGCCGACCTGCACACGCCCGGCTTCAACCAGCGCGTGGTGGCCGAGGTCATCAAGGACGGCTTCCTGGACACGCACGTGCCCACCATCCGCGCCCGCTACCACGCCCAACGCGACGCCATGCTGGCCGCGCTGGCGCGCGAACTTGGCCCCACCGGCGCCGAATGGACGCAGCCCGTGGGCGGCATGTTCGTGTGGGTGCGCCTGCCGGAAGGCGTGAACGCGCAAGCCCTGCTGCCCAAGGCTGTGGACGCGGGCATGGCCTTCGTGCCCGGCGCGCCGTTCTACGCCGACCACGCCGATCCGCGCACCCTGCGCCTGTCCTTCGTCACCTCCACGCCCGAGCAGATCGACCGCGGCATCGCGGCGCTGGCGCAGGTGATCCGGCAGGCCACCGGCGGCTGAGCGCGCCGCACAACCGCCGCAAGAAAGGCGCGCCTATGTTCAGCCACATCACCGTCGGCACGCGCGATCTGGTGCGCGCCGCAGCGTTCTACGACGCCGTGCTGCTGCCGCTGGGGCTGCTGCGCCGCCCCGTCACGCCCGATGGCGGCCCGGCGGCCGCGTGCTGGGTCAGCCCTGACCACACGCTGCCCCGCTTTTTTGTCTTCATGCCCTTCGACGGCCGCCCCGCCAGCGCGGGCAACGGCAGCATGGTCGCTTTCACGGCGCCGGATGCCGCCACGGTGCGCAGCGCCTACGCCGCCGGTTTGGCGGCAGGCGGCGCCGACGAAGGTGCCCCCGGCGAGCGGCCACACTACGCGCCCGGCTACTACGGCGCCTACCTGCGCGACCCGGACGGCAACAAGGTGCACCTGGTCTACCGGGGCGACCTGGCACCCGCGCCATGAACGCCGCTGCGCCCACGCCACGCCTGCACCTGTGGGGCCGCCTGTCGTCCATCAACGTGCGCAAGGTCGTCTGGGCGCTGCAGGAGATCGGCGTGCCCTTCACGCGCACCGACGCCGGCCTGGCCTACGGCGTGGTCAACGACGCTGCCTACGCCGCGCAGAACCCCAACCGCCTGGTGCCCCTGTTGCAGGATGGCGACTACACGCTGTGGGAATCGAATGTCATCGTGCGCTACCTCTCCGCACGCTACGCACCCGTCGACACGCTGTACCCCAGCGATCTTCAGCGCCGATTTGATGCCGAACGCTGGATGGACTGGCAGCAGACCACGCTGAACCCCGCGGGCAGCCCGGCGTTCAAGCAGCTGTTTCGCACCCCGCCCGATCAGCGGCAACCCGCGCTGATCGAGGCATCGCGCGCCGCCATGGCGCCGCTGATCGACTTGCTCAACACCCACCTCGCCACCCGCACCTGGCTGCTGGGCGAGCGCTTCACCATGGCCGACATCCCGGTGGCGTGCGACGTGCACCGCTGGTGGGGCCTGCCCCTGCCCGCGCCGCAGGCGCCGCATGTGCAGCGCTGGTTCAACGCCATCCTGGCGCGGCCGGCCACGCGCGGCGTGCTGGATCTTCCCTTGTCCTGAACCCCGTCAAAGCTGTTCACCATGCGCGCCCGCCCTTTCCAGCAGATCGACGTTTTCACCGCCACGCCCGGCTACGGTAACCCCGTGGCCGTGGTGCTGGACAGCACGGGTCTGGATGACGCGGCCATGCAGCACTTTGCGCGCTGGACCAACCTGTCTGAAACCACCTTCGTGCTGCCGCCCACCGACGCGCAGGCCGACTACGCGCTGCGCATCTTCACGCCGGGCGGTGAGCTGCCCTTTGCCGGCCACCCCACGCTGGGCTCATGCTTTGCGTGGCTGGCGGCGGGCGGCCAGCCCAAGTCGCCTGACTGCGTCATGCAGCAGTGCGCCAAGGGCCTGGTGCCCATCCGGCGCGAAGCCGCCGGCCGCGTGGCCTTTGCTGCGCCCGCCATGCAGATGACGGCACCGTCGCCCAGCCGGCTGGCCAAGGTCGCGCAGGCCCTGGGCGTGACGGCCGCGCAGGTGCAGCGCGCGCAGGTACTGGACAACGGCCCGCAATGGTTCGGCCTGCTGCTGGACAGCGCCGACACCGTGCTGGCCCTGCAGCCTGACCACGCCGCGCTGGCCCAGTTAGGGTTGAAAGTGGGCGTGGCCGGCGTGCATGCTGCGCCAGGTGCTTCTATGTTGATAGCAAAATCCAGCCGCGAGGCGCGTGCCTTCGGTGCCGGGCGCGAAGCGCCGCTGATCGAGGTGCGCGCGTTCGCCGCCCCCATCGGCGTGGCCGAAGACCCGGTTACCGGCAGCCTGAACGCCAGCCTCGCGCAATGGTTGATTGGCGACGGCGAGCTGCCAGCCCGCTACCTTGCGGCGCAAGGCACCGCGCTGGGCCGCGCCGGGCGCGTGCACGTGCAGCGCGACGAGGCGGGCCAGGTCTGGGTGGGCGGCGACTGCGTCAGCGTGATCCGCGGGGAAGTCTCTTTATGACCGTCAGCCTTGACGCCACGCCCCGGCTCGATCACCTGGTCGTGCTGGCCGACACCCTGGGCCAAGGCGTCGCCTGGTGCGAAGCCACGCTGGGCGTCACCCCCGGCCCCGGCGGCGAACACCCGCTTTTCGGCACGCACAACCGCTTGCTGAGCGTCGCTGCGGCCGCGTTTCCGCTGGCGTACCTGGAGATCATTGCTATCAATAAAGAAGCTGCCAGCGCTGATGCAGCGGGCGCTACAGGCCGAAAACGTTGGTTTGATATGGACGACGAGGCTCTGCGCCGCGACGTGCGCCAGCATGGCCCACGCCTGATCCACTGGGTGGCCCGCGTGCCCGACGCAGACAGCGCCTGCGCCGCCCTGGCCGTGCAGGGGCTGGACGGCGGCGACGTGCTGCGCGCCAGCCGCGAAACGCCCCACGGCCTGCTGGAATGGAAGATCGCCGTGCGCCCGGATGGCCGCCGCCTGATGGACGGCTGCCTGCCCACGCTGATCGAGTGGGGCGCCGTGCACCCCGCCGCGGCCATGCCCGCCAGCGCGCTGGCGCTGTCATCGTTTAGCCTGCAGCATCCGCAGCCGGATGCGCTGCGCGCCGTGCTGGCCGCCATCGGCCTGCCCGACGTAGCCGTGTTAAAAGCCAAGCGCCCCGCACTGCACGCCGTGCTGCAGACCCCGCGCGGGCCGGTCACCCTGACGTCGTGATTCGCGTGGTGAAGATCGGCGGGCCAAGCGCCAATCCGCACGCGCCGGGCAGCGCCGCCGCGCCTCAACCCCTTTGCACGCCGGGCCTTCGCCACCACCGGCCCCACGCCGCACCGGCGCTGCGCACGGCGCCCAGCCAACGCGCGCTGGCCGGCGCAGGCGCGTGGCAGATCAGCGCGCCGCCGCGCACCACTTCCACGCGCACCCAGCCGCCGTGCGTCACACGGTGGGCGGCGCCGGCGCCCAGCGGCACGCGCACGGTGACGCACATGCCGTCCAGCCAGCGCGGTGATTCGGTCAGCGTGGCCTGCGCCTGGCCGCACAGCACCAGCACCGTGCCGGCGCGCAAGTCGGCCAGCCACACCGTGCCTGGGGTCAGTTCATGTCGGGTTGGCGGCTGCATGGCGCAGGCCCTTTCTTCAGTGAATCAACGGATGGCTTCACTGTAGGAACCGATGCGCGTGCCCACCAGCCACAGCACCCGCCCAACTACGCCAGCACAGCGTGCCGGCGGCGGCACTGTGTTGCTCGCGAATGCGCCGTTCTGTATCGGTCCGCGTGCGCGGCGGGTGGCACACTGAACGGCCACCATGGCAGAGCTGCTTTACCAACAACTGGCCGACCATTACCTGGGCCTGCTCAGGTCGGGCGCGCTGCGCGATGGCGACCGTTTTCCGTCGGTGCGCCAGCTCATGCGCACGCACCAGGTCAGCATGAGCACGGCCACGCAGGCCACCTGGTGGCGCGCCCGCGATCGGGCTACTACGTGCAGGCCGCGCCGCGCACGCGGCTGAAGCCGCCCGCCGAGGGGCGGCCGCTGCTGGCCAAGGTGCCGGCCGAGGCGTACCGCGGGCTGAACCTGTTCATCTCCGAATACCTGGCCCGCGCCGAAAGCGCGCCCACGCGCATCAACTTTGGCGTGGCGGTGGGCGCGCCCGCGTTGTACCCGGCGGCCGCGCTGCAGCGCATCGCGGCCAGCCTGTTGCGGCGCGAGCCGCAGGTGCTGACCACCATGGCGCGCCAGTACGGGCACCCTGAGCTGACGCAGGCGCTGGCGCACCGCGAACTGGCGCGCGGCATGGGCGTGCGGCCGCAGGACATCACCATCACCTGCGGCTGCTCCGAGGCGATCCAGCTGGCCCTGCGGGCCACCACGCAGCCGGGCGACACCGTGGCCGTGGAATCGCCCACCTTCCACGGCGCGCTGCAACTGCTCAGCAGCCTGGGCCTGCACGCGCTGGAGATTCCGACCAGCCCGGTGCACGGCCTGTCGGTGCCCGCGCTGGAGCTGGCCCTGCGCACCCACGCGCCGCCGATCCGCGCCGTGCTCGTCATGCCCACCGTGCACAACCCGCTGGGCTGCAGCATGCCCGACGAGAAAAAGGCGGCGCTGGTGGCGCTGTGCGCGCGGCACGACGTGGCGTTGATCGAAGACAACAATTACAGCCCCATGGACGCGCGCCAGGTGCACAGCCGCCCCGCCAAGGCCTGGGACACGAACGGCGGGGTGATCTACTGCGCCTCGCTCAACAAGATTCTGGCGCCCGGCATGCGCATCGGCTGGATGCTGGCCGGCCGCTGGCAGGCGCGCGTGGAAATGCTCAAGTACACGCAAAGCCGCTTTCCTGAAGAGCTGGGCCAGCGCGTGCTGGCGCGCTTCATCGACAGCCGCGCTTTCGACGCGCACCTGCGGCGCATGCAGCACACGCTGCGCATCCAGCGCCAGCGCATGGCCGATGCGGTCGCGCTGCACTTCGGCGATAGCGCCGCGCTGCACGTGCCCGACGGCGGCCTGATGATGTGGCTGCAGCTGCCCGCGGGCGTCAGCGGCACGCACCTGGCCAACGCGGCGCTGCGCGAAGGCATCCGCACCATCCCGGGCGCGCTGTGCTCGGCGCTGCCGCAGTTCGACGCCTACCTGCGCCTGTCCTGCGGCGCCGTCACGCCCGAAGGCATCGACGAAGGCGTGGCCACGCTGGCGCGCCTGGCGCGCGGGCTGGCCGTGCGCAAGTTACCGCAGCGCGCCGCCGCGCCCGCCCCATTGTTGGAGTAGCCCGATGTTCACCTTGCAAGAGTTGTTGTTGTTTGCCCTGGCTTCGCTGGTGCTGGTGCTCACGCCGGGGCCCAACATGGTGTATTGCGTTTCGCGCAGCCTGACGCAGGGCCCGCGCGCGGGCCTGCTGTCGCTGGGGGGCGTGGTGCTGGGCTTTGCCGTGCACCTGCTGGCCGCTTCGCTGGGGCTGACGGCGCTGCTGCTGGCGGTGCCGCTGGCGTTCGACGCCATCCGCATCGCTGGCACCCTGTACCTGCTGTGGATGGCGTGGCAGGCCGTCAAGCCCGGCGGCGCCGCGCCCTTCCAAACCCGCGCGCTGCCGCACGACGGGCCGCGCAAGCTGTTCGCCATGGGCTTCATGACCAATGTGCTGAACCCCAAGGTGGCGATGTTCTACCTGTCGTTCTTCCCGCAGTTTCTGCACCCCGAGCGCGGCCACTGGCTGCTGCAATGCCTGGCGCTGGGCGCCATCCAGATCGCCGTCAGCGGCGGCGTGAACGCGCTGCTGGTGGTGGGCGCCGGGCGCGTGTCGCGCTTCTTGAACCGCAGCCCGCGCTGGATCGCCGCGCAGCGCTGGTTGATGGGCACCGTGCTGGTCGCCCTGGCGCTGCGCCTGTTGACTGAAAGAAAGACCCCCGCATGAATGCCGTGATCGCTGAACGCCCGCCCGTTATCGAGCTGCCCACGCTGGCCGAAATAGAAGCCGCCGCGCAAGTCGTCTACCGCGAATTCCCGCCCACGCCGCAGTACCGCTGGGCGCTGCTGTCCGAAAGGCTGGGCACCGACTGCTGGGTCAAGCATGAGAACCACACGCCCGTCGGCGCGTTCAAGATCCGCGGCGGGCTGACGTACTTCGCGCAGCTGAAAGCGCGCGGTGAACTGCCGCGCGCCGTGGTCAGCGCCACGCGTGGCAACCATGGCCAAAGCATTGGCTGGGCGGCGCGCGCGCACGGCGTGGCCTGCACCATCGTCGTGCCCAAAGGCAATTCGGTGGAAAAGAACGCCGCCATGCGCGCGCTGGGCGTGCAGCTGATCGAGCACGGCGACGACTTCACCGCCAGCGCTGAGTTCGCGCGCCAGCTGGCGCAGCAAACCGGCGCGCAGATGGTGCCCAGCTTCCACGCCGACCTGCTGCGCGGCGTGGCCACCTACTGGTGGGAATTCCTGCGCGCGGTGCCGCAGCTGGACGTGGTTTACGTGCCCATCGGCATGGGCAGTGGCGCCGTCTCGGCCATCGCCGCGCGCAATGCGTTGGGGCACAAGGCGCGCGTGGTGGGCGTCATCAGTAGCCACGCCACCACCTACGCCGATTCGCTGGCCGCAGGCCGCGTGGTGGAAGCGGCCGCCACCACCCGCTGGGCCGACGGCATGGCCGTGCGCCGCGCCGACGCAGGCGCCCTCGCCGTGCTGGCCGATGGGCTGGACCACCTGGTGCAAGTCAGCGACGAAGAAGTGGCCGCCGCCGTGCGCGCGCTGTACGCCGATACCCACAACCTGGCCGAGGGCGCTGGCGCCGCCGCCTTTGCCGCCGCCTGGCAAGAGCGCGTCGATCTGCGCGGCCAGTGCGTCGGCGTGGCGCTCACGGGCGCCAACGTGGATGCGGGCACGTTGGTGGCCATGCTTCAAGAACGATAGCTGCCAACGCCGTATGGATGCGCTCTGGCGGGCTCTGTCAGGCCAGGCAGTTGCGCATAGGAAAAACTGCAACAGCGAGCCACGACCAGCCGGAGCAGCGCGCGGCGTACTCGTCTGGAGGGCGCGCGCCTGTGGCTTTTTCGCCGCAGCGTTGTTTCTTGTGACGCCCCTCGTCTGCATCGCATAGCGCGCGCCGGGGGCCAGCAGACGACCGGCAGGCCTGTGCGCGCTGAGGGCGGTGACACGCCACGAAACGCACCAGTTTCCTGCACAATTTGCCGCATGGGCACGTTTCTGACCACTGGACTTCTCGTCGCACTGATCGTGCTGAACCTTTCCGGTGACCCCAGCCCGCGCAACTTCCGGACGCTGAAGATCGCTGCGATCGCCAGTGTGGCGAGTGCGGTAGCGGCATGGCTATGGCCGCTTCAGCTCGCGCAGTTGTTTCTAGGCGCCTTCTGTCTGGCGTTCCTGTGGATCGTCGCCCGCTTTCTCTTGTGGCCGGTCGTGGCGCTTTTTCGGTTGCTCGACCAAGATTGATTTGGCCCGGCGAGGCCGCGCGCGACACCTTCGTTGGCTGGCCACCTCTGCGCCAGGCTCGGCCAGAGGCCAGCTTTGCTATGAAAAGCAAAGCTGCCTGCGCCGATGCAGCGGGCGCATGAAGGCTGAAAGCCTGATACCAAATTGCGTTCAATCCGTCAGAAACCGTTCGCACTGAGCTTGTCGAAGTGCATGCACCGCGCAGGGCTTCGACAGGCTCAGCCCGAACGGTTCTTATATTTTTGAGGGCGGATTCGTATGAGAACCACCCCGCGCCTCAGGCCGGCCTGGCCACGTCGGCGCGGATCAGCTCCCGCAGCGTTTGCAGCAGCACCTCGGGCTGCACGGGCTTGAACATCACCGTCAGCCCGCTGGCGTAGGCGGCGCGCACGCGGGCCGGGTCGGTGTCGCCCGTGACCAGAATGGTGGGCAGCGTGCGCCCCGCCAGCTGCCACAGCTGCGCCGCCGCTTCAATGCCGTTCAGCGCGCCTGACAGGCGGTAGTCCACCACCAGCGCATCAAAGCCCGCGGGCTCAGCCGCGACGTGGGTACAAGCCTGCTCGGTGGTGGTGGTGACCTGCACGCGCGCGCAGTGCGGCGCCAGCCACAGGCGCACCGCCTCGCCCACCCGGGCCTCGTCGTCCAGCACCAGCACGCGCGGCGGAGAGATCGGCACGGTGGGCACGTCGGCGGTGGCTGGCGACGCTGAGGTGGCCAGCTCGGGTAGCGGCGCCTGCGGCTGCGCTGCGGCGCGGCAGGGCACGTCCAGCCAGAACACCGTGCCGCGCCCCAAGCGCGAACGCACCGCCACTTCGCCCCCCAGCAGGTGCGCCAGCCGCCGCACGATGGACAGGCCGATGCCCAGCCCGCGCGCCACGTCGCGCTGCGGGTTGTGGGCTTGATAGAACTCGTCGAACACGTGGGCGATCTGGTCGTCGGCAATGCCGATGCCCGTGTCCCACACGGCCAGGCGCATCCAGTCACCGCGCGGGCGGGCGGCCACCAGCACGCCGCCGCGCGGGGTGTACTTGATGGCGTTGTCGACAAAGTTGGCCAGGATGCGCAGCAGCAGTTCGCCGTCCACCCGCATCACGGCGGGCGGCGTGTGAAAGCGCAGCGCCAGCCCCGCTTCTTGCGCGCGCGGCTCGAACAGCTGGGCTACGCGCATGAACACTTCGTCCACGGCCACGTCGGTGGGGCGCGGCACCACGGTACCCGCATCGATGCGCGAGATGTCCAGCATGGCGTTGAGCAGGCCGCTGACAGCGTCGGTGGACTGCACGACGCGCTGGGCCACGGGCTGCGCGGCGTGGCCCTGCAGATCGCGCAGCAGCGACCGCGAGAACAGCGCCAGCGCGTGCACGGGCTGGCGCAGGTCGTGGCTGGCCGAGGCGAAAAAGCGGCTGCGCTCCTGGTTCAGGCGCTGCAGCTCGCGCGTGCGGGTGACCAGTTGGGCGGTCAGCTCTTCGCGCTCCAGCTGGCCGCGCAGCTCGGCCACCAGCAGGCGCCGCTGCGCGATGGCAAAGCGCGCCATGGTGACGGCAAACAGCAGCGCGCCGATGGCCGTGATCCAGCCCTGCGCGCTGCCCACCCAGGCAAAGCGCGCGGACAGCGACAGCGCCAGCGGCACCAGCCACACCGCCACCAGCGCGGGCATGGGCATGATGGCCGGGATGGAGCCGGCGATCATCCCGAAGAGAAAGATGGCCAGCACCGGCAGCTGCGCATCGTGCGCTCCGTTGGCGGGCGTCAGCAGCCAGGGCGCAGCGCCCCACGCGCAGGACGTCATGAGCAGCAAGGGCGACACGTGGCGGATCGCCTCGGACGGCAGGGCGTCGGGATAGCGGCTGGCCGGATAGCGCCGCGCCGTCCCGGCAAAGCCGGCGTAGCGCAGGGCCTGAGCGCAGTGCACCATGGCCGCCCAGCCCAGCACCCGTCCATCGCGCGTGACCCAGTAGAACGCGCCCCACAGCAGCACGGCGGCCACCAGCGCCACCGCCTGCGTCGCGCGGCCCAGCGTGAACACCTGGAAGTTCAAGCGCTCGCGCACGTAGCGGTCACGTTCAGCCGTCACCGTGTGCGACTCGCGCGCATGCGGTGCGGCGGGCCATGCGGCAGGCGGGGCCGTCGCCTCGGGCGCGGCGGTGGGCGGGGCGCTCATGGGGCGCAGTGTAGGCGGTGCCACGGCGGTCGAACAGCACGCAACGGCTGTCACCTACGCAGCGCGCCCCAGCGGGTGCGCGCCCCACAATCGCCGCCATGGGAACGCTTTACCTCGTGCGCCACGGCCAGGCCAGTTTTGGTGCCGACGATTACGACCAACTCAGCCCGCTCGGCCAGCGCCAGAGCGTGCGGCTGGGCGAATACCTGCGCTGGCGCCACGGCGAAGCACTGCGCCTGGACGCGGTGCTGACCGGCACCCTGCGTCGTCAGCGCCAGACCTGGGACGGCATTGCCGCCGGCGCCGGGCTGGCCGCCACGCCGCACACAGCGTGGCCGGGGCTGAACGAGTACGACAGCCACGCCTTGATCAGCGCCGTGCACCCCGCGCCACTGCCCAAGCCCGACACGCCCGAGCTGTACCGCCAGCACTTTCGGCTGCTGCGCCAGGGCATGGCCGCGTGGATGGCGGGCCAGATCGAACCCGCGGGCATGCCCAGCTACGCCGACTTTCGCGCGGGCGTCGTTGGCGCGCTGGACCACGTGCGCAGCCTGGCGGGCGGTGACGGGCAGGTGATGATCGTCTCCAGCGGCGGGCCCATTGCCACCGCCGTTGGCCACGTGCTGGGCACCACGCCCGAAACCACCATCGAGCTGAACCTGCGCATCCGCAGCAGCGCGGTGACCGAGCTGCACGTCAGCCCCAAGCACTTGAACCTGGTCACCTACAACACCTTGCCGCACCTGGATGCGCCGGAATACCGCGACTGGGTGACGTACGCCTGAGCTGGATCGAGGCGGTGCCCGACGGCTCGAGACCGCGCGTGGCACGCTGGCCTTCATTCAGGCCCACGCCGTTCTAGGAGGGGCGCCCCAGCGCCTCAGCCCCTTTACTGCGCCTTGAACCCGCTGTCGCGGATGATGCGCGACCACACTTGCGTGTAAGCGCGCTCGCGCGCATCGAGTTGCCTGGGCGACATGTATTCCACCGTCAGGCCCAGGTCGGTCAGCTGCTTGTGCACGTCGTGCTGCGCCACCACCTTGTCCAGCGCGTGGGTGAAGCTGTTGATGAAGTCCACCGGCGTGCCCTTGGGCGCCCAGATGCCGTAGAAAGGCAGGTCGTCCAGGCCTTTGAAGCCCAGCTCGTTCAGCGTGGGCACGTCGGGCATGGCGGCCTGGCGCTTGCCGCCCAGCACGCCGATCATGCGCACCCGGCCTGTGCGTTGGTATTCGATGAAATCCTGCACCGAACCGATGCCAGCCGGAATCTGGTTGCCCAGCATGTCGCCGATCATGGGCGCGCTGCCCTTGTAGGGCACGGGCACCAGGTCCAGCCCGTACTTCTTGCCGATCAGCTGCACCAGGAATTCGGGCGTGGACGCGGGCGCCGGAATGCCGATCGAGCTCTTGCCGCCCTGCGCCTTCACCCAGGCCACGTACTCGGCCATCGATTTGGCCGGTGTGCCGGGCGACACGGCCAGCCCGTTCACGAAGGTGGCAAAGCCGCCCAGCGGGGTGAAGTCGGCCTGCGGGTTGAAACCCGGGCGCGCCACCACCTGCGGCAGGATCGAGATGGTGTGGTCGTGCGATAAAAACACCGTGGTGCCGTCTGGCGCGGCGCCCTTGAGCAGCTGCGCCGCCAGCTGGCCACCGGCGCCGGGGCGGTTGTCCACGATCACCGGGCGTTTGAGCTCGTCCTTCAGCTTTTCGGCCAGCAGACGCGCGATGGCGTCGCTGCCGCCGCCCGGCGGAAAGCCCACCATGATGCGGATCGGCCGATCGTCCGACGCCCAGGCCGAGCTCAGCCCGGCGGGCAGCGCCACGGCGGCGGTGGCTAAACGGGCGGTGAACTGGCGGCGCGACAGGTGCGTGGACATGGCGAATGAAGGGTTGTGGGAATAGATGAAGCCCGAATTCTAGGGTTGAAAGCCGAATGCGCCTTCAGCGCTTGCCCCACCAGCGCTGGCAGCTATCAAAGACAGAGTAATCAAGCTGGCGAGGTGGAGCGAAGGTCGGCACGTGGGGCCGCGATGCCCCGCTCTACGGCGCCGAGCGGTGCGCTCAGCCCCGCGCGCACGGCCAGCAGCCCGGCCCGGCCCGTTACCCCATGCCGCGCAGCGTGTCGGGCGGCAGGCGGTCGATTTCTTCGAGCAGCGCGGCCAGCGAACGGCCCGCCGCATCCACCAGCGCCAGGCCGTCTTCGGGCTGGGCGGCGGCGGCGTTGCCCGCCGCGCCGTCCGGGTGCAGATCCTGCGCGGCCCAGGCCAGCTTGGCGCTCTTGCCGTTGCCCAGGATGGGGAAATCCTGCGACCGCCGCTGCGAGCTGGACACAAAGTTTTGGGCCTTGGTCTTGCGCACCAGCCGGGGCTTGAGGGCCAGCATCATCGCCGTCTCTACCTCGCCGCCGTGCACGCCAAAGCGCTGCTCGTCGGCGCTGAAGCGCGCCATCAGCTCTTCGCCGTCGGCGCCTTTCAGTGGCAGGTTGAACCAGCTCACGCAGTACACCAGCATGCCCAGGCGCATGCGCAGGTCGCGCGCCACCACGTCCATCAGGCCCACGTTGCCACCGTGCGTGTTGAACAGCACGAGCTTGCTCACGCCGCTGACGGCCACGCTTTCGGCGATGTCGGTCCACAGGCGGATGACGGTGTCAGCCTTCAGGCTCAGCGTGCCGGCAAAGGCGCTGTGCTCGGGGCTGTAGCCGATGCGCTGCACAGGCAGGAACAGCGCGGGCACGCTGGAAGGCAGGTGCGCGATGGCCGCGTGCACCATGCTGTGCGCCAGGTTGGCGTCCACCGACAGGGGCAAGTGCGGGCCGTGCTGCTCGGTCGCGCCCAGGGGCATCACCGCGATCACGCGCGGCAGATCCAGCGTGGCGAAGTCGTTCGTCACCAGGTCGGACCACTGGCGCGAACGCGGCGGGAGCGGGGGCAGTTTGTCGGGCATGGGGGCGTAATTTCTGCCCGAAGCTCAGGCGGCTGTCACGGTCGAAAGTAAGAAAAAGCTACTTGTGCTGATTGTGCCGAGGCTTGCGGATATTCAAGCCTGGGCACCCGCAAAAATGGCACGAAAGGCGGAACCGACGCGACCGCCGGTGCGGCCACGCGACAGACGATTATGTAAGAAACGCGCAAGAAATCGGCTGGCTGTCACGCGGATGAGGGATAGAAAAAAGGCCTAGCGTGCGTCCATGCTGCGTGGGTAGCTACCAATTTTGAACTGGCTGAGCGCGCTGCTCTGGCAGCACGATCTCCATGACATTGCCATTCGCCTCGGCGCTGGCCGAAATGCGCCCGCCGTGCGCCTGCACGATGGCCTGCGTGATGGCCAGGCCCAGCCCGGCGCCGTCGCCCTGGCCCTGCGCGTGGCTGCGGTCGGGCTCGGCGCGGTAAAAGCGCTCGAACAGGCGCGGCAGCGCTTCGGCGGCAATGGGCGTGCCGTCGTTGCGCACGCGCAGCACGACCTGGCCGTCGCGCGGCGCAATCGTTACGTCGATCGCGCCACCGCGCGGCGTGTAGCGCAGCGCGTTGGACAGCAGGTTGCCGATGGCGCGGCGCAGCATCAGCGAATCGCCCAGCACCGTGCCGTCGCCCTGCAGGCGCAGCGCGATGCCGCGGTCTTCGGCCAGGGCTTCGTAAAAGTCGAACAGCGCGCGCACCTCGGCGCCCAGCGCCACCGGCTGGCGCGAGGGCAGCAGCTCGCCGTGCTCGGCCTGCGCCAGAAACAGCATGTCGGCCACGGTGCGCGACAGACGTTCCAGCTCTTCGGCGTTGCTGGCCAGCACCTCGCGGTAGGCGGCGGCGTCGCGCGGCTGGGCCAGCGCCACGTGCGTTTGCGTCATCAGGTTGGACAGCGGCGTGCGCAGCTCGTGCGCGATGTCGGACGAATAGGTGGACAGGCGGGCAAACGCGCTTTCCAGCCGCGCCAGCATGGCGTTGAGCGTGGCGGCCAACTCGGCCAGCTCAATGGGCGCTTCTTGCACGGGCATGCGCGCGTCCAGCTGGCCCGCGCCGATGCGTTCGGCCTGCGCGCGCATCAGCAGCAGCGGGCGCAGGCCGCGCCGCACCACCCAGCTGCCCAGCAGCGCGCAGGCCAGCGCGGCCAGCAGCACGTAGCCGATCAGCGCCCGGCGAAAGCTGGTGGTGAAAGCCTCGTGGTGGCGAATGTCCAGCGCCATCGCCACCGTCAGCGGCGCCGCGCCCGGCATGGGCAGCGGCATCACCATCGCGCTGCCGCGCCAGGCGTTGCGGCCCTCGCGCCAGGTGATCAGCGGGGCCGGCGGCGCCGTGGCGGGGTGCGCCATCAGCGCGGGGGGCATCTGCGCTTCGCTGTGCTGCTCGAACAGCGGCTGCGCGTACGCGCCTTGCACACGCACCGCCAAATCCTTTTGCGTGCCGAAGGCGGCGCTCAGGTCGGCGGGCAGGGCGGCCAGCGCGCCGGTGTTGTCCACCCGCGCCAGCAGGTGGCGCGCCTGTTGCAGGTGCGCTTGCAGGATGTCGCGGTCCTGCGCCTCAAAGTGCAGGTTCAGCGCCAGCAGCGTTACGCCGCCCAGCAGCGCCAGCGCCGCACTTGCGACCAGGGCAAACAGCAGCGTGAGCCGGGTGCTGAGCGATGCGCCCGGCGGGCGCGGCGTGGGGGTGCGCTGCGTGTTCATGGCTGGCGGGGTGCCTCGTCCAGCACGTAGCCCATGCCGCGCACCGTCTGGATCAGCTTGGGTTCAAAGGCGTCGTCCACCTTGGCGCGCAGGCGGCGCACGGCCACTTCGACCACGTTGGTGTCGCTGTCGAAGTTCATGTCCCACACCTGCGCGGCGATCAGCGAGCGCGGCAGCACCTCGCCGCGCCGGCGCAGCAGCAGCTCCAGCAGGGCGAATTCCTTGGCCGTCAGGTCGATGCGCTGGCCCGCTCGCGTGGCGCGGCGCCGCAGCAGGTCCAGCGACAGGTCGGCGGCGGCCAGCGTGGTGGGCTCGGCCGCGCCCGGCCCGGCACCGCCGCGCCCGCGCCGCAGCAGCGTGCGCACGCGCGCCAGCAGCTCGGCAAAGGCAAAGGGCTTGACCAGGTAGTCGTCGGCGCCGAGCTCCAGCCCTTTCACGCGGTCTTCGACGGCGCCGCGCGCGGTCAAGAACAGCACGGGCACTTCGCGCCCCGTCTGGCGCAGCGCGCCCAGCACCTGCCAGCCGTCCAGCCCGGGCAGCATCACGTCCAGCACGATCAGGTCGGGCGTTTCCGTCAGCGCCAGGTGCAGGCCGTCCGGCCCGTTGCGCGCCAGCAGCACGGTATAGCCCGCCTCCTGGAGCCCCTGGCGCAGGTAGTCGCCCGTCTTGGCCTCGTCTTCGACGATCAGCAGCTTCATGGCGCGAAGTGTGCCTTGTGCGGGCGCGCCTGACGGGCAGATAACAGAAATGTCATCCGTCAGTCAGCCTGCGGACGGCGCGCGCGCCGCAGACTGCACGCCATGTCTGTTTTTCTTGCCCCAGGGCTTGCCTTGCCGCCACGGCGGCGCTTTCTGCGGTCGGTTGCCGGTCTGGGCGCCTTGGCGACACTCGGCCCGGCGTGGGCGCAGCAACTGCCCGCAGCGCGCACCGGCACACCGCCCGAGCTGCGCGGCACCGAGTTCGACCTGGTCATCGACACCACGCGCGTGGATTTCGACGGCCGCGCGGGCGTGGCCACCACCGTCAACGGCAGCCTGCCCGGCCCCACGCTGCGCATGCGCGAGGGCGACACCGTCACCGTGCGCGTGACCAACCGCCTGCGCGAAACCACGTCCATCCACTGGCACGGCATCCTGCTGCCGTTTGATATGGACGGCGTGCCCGGCGTCAGCTTTGCGGGCATTGCGCCGGGTGCCACCTTCACCTACCGCTTCACGCTGCGGCAAAGCGGCACCTACTGGTACCACTCGCACGCGGGCATGCAGGAGCTGACGGGCCTGTACGGCGCGCTGATCGTCGAGCCGCGCGGGGGCGAGACGCTGCGCGCCGACCGCGACCACGTGCTGCTGCTGTCCGACTGGACGGGCGACGACCCCATGGCGGTGCTGGCTGGCCTGCGCGCGCATGCCGAGGCGTACAGCCCGCACAAGCCCACCGTGCCCGAATTCCTGCGCGATGCGCGCCAGCAAGGCGTGGCCCAGGCGCTGGCTGATCGGCAAATGTGGCGCCAGATGCGCATGAGCCCCACCGACCTGTCGGATTTGTCCGCCACCACGCTCAGCTACCTGGCCAACGGCTGCGGCCCCGGCCAGAACTGGACGGGCTTGTTCCGCCCCGGCGAGCGCGTGCGCCTGCGCTGCATCAACGGCGCGGGCCACACTTTTTACGACGTGCGCATCCCCGGCCACCAGCTGACGGTGGTGCAGATGGACGGGCAACTGGTGGAGCCCGTGACGGTGGACGAATTCCGCTTCGGCCCCGGCCAGACCTGCGACGTGCTGGTGCAACCCTCGCAAGACGCTTGCACGGTGTTCGCCCAGGCGATGGACCGCACCGGCTACGCCCGCGCCACGTTGGCCGTGCGCCCAGGACTCGCCGCGCCCGTGCCCCCGCTGGACCCGTTCCAGCCGCTCAGCATGGCGGACATGATGGGCGACATGGCGGGCGGTGGCATGGATCACGGCAGCATGGGCGGGGCGGGCCAAGCAGCCCAGGGCGCACCCGGCGCTTCGATGGCGATGGGCGGCGCTGCCATGTCGCCCGGCGCGATGGACCACGCCGCCATGGGCCATGGCGGCGCATCACCGGCCGCGTCAGCCACCCCAGCCCAGCCCGCCAGCAACCCCATCGCCCAACCCAGCCGGCAGGTGCGCCACGCGCGCACCGAGTGGGCCTACACCACCGACATGCGCGTCAACACCCCGCGCGCGAATCTGGACGACCCTGGCGCGGGCCTGCGCGGCAACGGCCGCCGCGTGCTCACCCTGGCCGATCTGCACACCCTTGGCGGCCCGCTGGACGCGCGCGGCCCCGGGCGCGAGGTAGAGCTGCACCTGACCGGCAACATGGCCCGCTACGACTGGTCCATCGACGGCCAGCCCTTTGGCGACAGCCGCCCCGTGCACTTCCGCCACGGCGAACGCCTGCGCGTGATCCTGCACAACGACACCATGATGACCCACCCCATGCACCTGCACGGCATGTGGTCCGAGCTGGAAACGCCCAGCGGCGCCTTTCAGGCGCGCCTGCACACCGTGCCCGTGCAGCCCGCGCAGCGCGTCAGCTTCCTCGTCACCGCCGACGCGCTGGGGCGCTGGGTGTGGCACTGCCATTTGATGTTCCATATGGACATGGGCATGTTCCGCGAGGTGCTGGTGTCATGAACATCGAATACAAGCCAAATCGACTGCTGGCGCAGCAGCCACTTGCGCTGGAAGCTATGTTTTGCATAGCGTTGATGCCCTCGCTCTGGCCCACGAACGCCGCGGCGCAGGACGGCGCGCACACCCACCACGGCATGCCCGCGGCGGCCGCGCTGCCCTCAACGCCCGCCGCGTCGGCCATCACGCCGGCCCCGCCCGGACTGCCCAAGGGCATGGCGGACATGCCCGGAATTGACCACGGCGCGATGCACCCTGGCCACACGCTGCACGCCACCCCGCCGGACGTGCCGGCGGCGACGCCCACCTCTGCGCCCCCGTCCGCATCGGCCAGCGGCACGCCGTCGCCCGCCTTCGCGCGCGCCGCGCCCGCACCGGCCTCGGCCATGCCCAACATGGATCACGCAGCCATGGGCCACGGCAACGCGCCGTCACGCGCCCCCGCGCCTGTCGCTCCCGCACCGGCCCACGCCATGCCCGGCATGAACCACGCCGCCAGTCCCCAACCCATGCAAGGCGGCCGCCCGCCGCCCGATGCGCGCGACCCCGATGCCTACGCCGACGGCTTTACCCGTGGCAGCGGCCCCTACAGCCTGCCCGGCGTGGCGCCGCTGCACCTGCACGACCAGCACCCGTTCGCCAGCCTGCGAGTGGACCGGCTGGAACGTGCGGTGGCGCGCCACGGCCCCGACGCCACCGCGCTGGAAGGCGAGCTGCGCGTGACGCGCGGCGCGCACCAGGCGCTGATCAAGTTCGAAGGCGACGCCGCGCGCGGCCGCCTGCACGATGCGCGCACCGAGCTGCTGTGGGGCTACGCCGTCGCGCCGTTCTGGGACACGCAACTGGGCCTGCGCATCGACGGCGGCCAAGGGCCCGCGCGCACCTGGCTGGCGTTTGGGGTCGAAGGCACGGCGCCCTACAACATCGACACCCGCGCCACCGCCTACCTGGGCCAGGGCGGTCGCGCCGCGCTGCGGCTGGCGCTGTCGTACGACGCCTACCTCGCGCAAAAACTGGTGCTGCAGCCGCGCACCGAGTGGACGCTGAACAGCCGTGACGACGCCGCGCGCGGCGTTGGCCGGGGCCTGAGCAGCGCCATCGCCGGGCTGCGCCTGCGCTATGAAATCACGCCGCAGATCGCGCCCTATGTGGGCGTGGAATGGCAGCGCGGCTTTGGCCGCACGGCCGATCTGCTGCGCGCAGGCGGTGAACGGGCCGGCACCACGCGCTGGGTGGCGGGCGTCAGCTTCTGGTTTTGACGGCGCACGGCGCTGCGCCCACACTTGGGTTCATTGAACAGGCCGCCAACCACCCGCCACGCGCTGGTACAAGCGCAAACGGCCCACGCAAGGCCCCCGCACCGCCCATTCGCCAAGGATTGATTCACGATGAAACCCGCCACCCACCCCAGCACCGCCGCCCACCCTCCGCGCCGCACCGCCTTGCGCTGGCTGGCCGCCAGCGCCGCCGCGGGCGTGGCCGCGCCCCTGTGGGCACGCACCCCGGCGGCCGACGCGCCTGCAGTCGAAGTCTGGAAAGACCCCAACTGCGGCTGCTGCGGCGACTGGATCGCCCACATGCAGCAAAGCGGCTTCCAGGTGACCACGCACGACAGCGGCAGCAACGCCGTGCGCGCCAAGCTGGGCCTGCCCAAGCAGTACGCCTCGTGCCACACCGCGCTGGTGGGCGGCTACCTGGTCGAAGGCCATGTGCCCGCGGCGGACGTGAAACGCCTGCTGAAGGAAAAGCCCAAGGCATTGGGCCTCGCCGTGCCCGGCATGCCCGTCGGCTCACCCGGCATGGACGGCCCCGTTTACGGCGGCCGGAGGGATGCGTACGACACGGTGCTGGTGCTGCGGGATGGCAGCAGCCGGGTGTTTCAGAGCCACCGCTAAGGATTAATGGGTTTCAAGCCAAATTCGCCTTCAGCGCCACAACGACCTGCGCGGCCAGCTATTGAAAACAGAGCGATTCGTGCATTGGCAGACGCGCTGGGCGGGTGACAGCGCAAGGCGCGCGCATGACCGAACCGACCCCGTCCGTCCGCCCGACCCCGTCCACCCCGCGCCCGCCGCCGCGGCCCTGGTCACGCGCGGCGCCGCCCTTTACGCCCGGCACTGCGCCGCCTGCCACGGCGCCTAGGGCGAAGGCTAGCCCGACTGGCGCGAACGCGGCCCCACCGACATGCTGCCCGCGCCCCCGCACGACGCCAGCGGCCACACCTAGCACCACCCGGACGAACAGCTGTTCGCCATCACCCGCCACCATCGCCAGACCGACTACGCCAGCACCATGCCGGCCTACGCCGGCGTCCCGAGCGGCGCCGACATAGTGGCCGTGCTGTCGTACATCAATCAAGGCGCAATGGCCGCTCGAGGTGCGGGGGCACCATGACCAGGTCACTGTGCAGGATCGGGAGGCGGGGCGGTGATCGGAGCGTGGCGCTATGGCGAGCGTTGGTCAATTCGCTTGCTTCGCGCCCTACGCGAGGCCAGCCTGGACAGGCGGGACATCTCGTCGCGGTGTAAAAGTTCGTCTGCCGCTTTTAACGCGGGCATCACGGCATCTCGGATTCGCAATATGGTCTTGAGCTCGGTTAAACGGTCCATATCAGAGCCAGGTTCCACGTAGAGGCTAGTAATCAGAGCGAGCGTTTGCGCTGTCCTAACACCTGGCTCAAAAAGTCCCGCGTTACTGCGACCAGCCAGAAGGATTTCCTGGGTTCCGATCGAGCTGAGGTTAAAAAAGAGACTCCGTGCCCCTGCGTGAACATTAAAAGAAGCCAACTTGTAGTAGCTATTCATCGCTTGATGGCCAGCTTTTTCCTGGAGATCCTTAAATGTCGGTTTTTTGAGTTCCAACGCGTCCGCAGCCCAGCCATATGGTGATGCGAAGGCTTTACCGAAGCGGTCAATCGCGGCTTTGTAGCGGAGCTCGATTGCTGATCGTTGTCGTTTGCCAATCGGTGAGAACCCCATCGGCACCTGCGTAGCGTCATGGTCGTCCGCCTGACGTTTGAGTTCCACATCGTCATGCAGGATGTACCGCTCCGCGAGTGCTTCGTCGCCCTCAGCAATTAATGTGGCAACAACCGCGATCTCATGAAGAGTTCGCCAGCGCGCTAAGGCGCCATCGGCAAAGCCGTTTTCCATGAGGCAGATGACCTCATCTGCCACTTGGCATGAGCGCACATGGAGGCGTAGCAAGACCCATCGACGATAGTGATGACGAAAGGAGCGTGATCTTTTGTGACGCTTGAAACTCTCGTATCCCAACTCCCGGCAACAGGTAAGGAGCATCCGCAAATGATCAAGCCCAACACCCCATCTCTCATTCAAACGGTTTCGGAACGAATCGAAATCCTCCGATTGAAGTTTGTACTCGTCAATCCATTTTTGGCATAGGTTGTCAAAGGATAGACGGCTGACTCGATCTGAGGCCTTGGTAATGGCAATCGGAAATTTCTCGATTGCGTTTTCAATGTTTGCTTCGAGCTCTCCGATATCTTCGTCAGTGAGTGTTAGGTTAAAACTCTTTTCGCCCTTTCCTCGCGGTGAAGTCCATACAAACTCCCCGGCTCCTCCTGCGAGCAGATGTGCGGCAAGAGCTTCCGAGAATTTTTTGGGTGTGGGAATTTCAGCTTCTTTGGCCTTCCGAAGCAGTAATTTACGTAGGAAAACAGCAGGAAGTTCCCGAGCCGCGTTTTGGACGGCGCTCTTGATCGGACGCATATGAATTTGATGTCTTGTTCAGGATGCGCAGCAGGTTGGTGTAATGGTGTCGCTGCGGTGAGTTCTAGCTTACCTATCTGGCGGAACGGGCCTAGTCGGGGAGTATTTACAAGTGAGGGAACGCGCACGCCTTGATCAAGCCATCGTGTAGCCACTCCAAATCACGCCAGCGAATGGCGCGCGGGACGATTGCTCATGATCTTGCTAGATTGCGCGTTGCGTAGTCAAATTACGCAAAACGCAATCACTGAGACAGATCGCCCACCATGACCCCCGACGCCTCTGCCGCGCCCGTGCGCGCTGACGCCGCCCGCTGCCCGTTCGACCACAGCGCCCTGACCGGTCAGACGGGCCCCACCGGCTGCCCGGTGACGGCAGGCGCCGCCGCCTTCGACCCCTTTGAAGACGGCTACCAGCAAGACCCGCCCGATTACGTGCGCTGGTCGCGCGAGCAGGAGCCGGTGTTCTTCAGCCCCAGGCTCGGCTACTGGGTGGTTACGCGCTACGACGACATCAAGGCGATCTTTCGCGACAACCTCACCTTCAGCCCGTCCATCGCGCTGGAAAAGATCACACCCACGGGGCCAGAGGCGAATGCCGTGCTGGCGCAGTACGGCTTTGCGCTGAACCGCACCCTGGTGAACGAGGACGAGCCTGCCCACATGCCGCGCCGCCGCGTGCTGATGGAGCCTTTCACGCCCGAACACCTGAAGGCGCATGAGCCGCTGGTGCGCCAGCTGGCGCGCGAGTATGTAGACCGCTTCATCGACGATGGCCGCGCCGACCTGGTGGACCAGATGCTGTGGGAAGTGCCGCTGACGGTGGCGTTGCACTTCCTGGGCGTGCCCGAAGACGACATGGATCAGCTGCGCCAGTACAGCATTGCCCATACGGTCAACACCTGGGGCCGGCCCAAGCCGGAGGAGCAGGTGGCGGTGGCGCACGCCGTGGGCAACTTCTGGCAGCTGGCGGGGCAGATTCTGGACAAGATGCGCCAAGACCCCGAGGCGCCCGGCTGGATGCAGTACGGCCTGCGCCAGCAGCGCGAACACCCCGAGGTGGTGACCGATTCGTACCTGCATTCGATGATGATGGCGGGCATCGTCGCCGCGCACGAAACCACAGCCAACGCCACCGCCAACGCCATGAAGCTGCTGCTGCAGCACCCGCACGTGTGGCGCGAAATCTGTGAAGACCCCAGCCTGATTCCCAACGCGGTGGAAGAGTGCCTGCGCCACAACGGCTCGGTGGCGGCCTGGCGCCGGCTGGTGACGGCCGACACGCAGGTCGGCGGCATCGACATCCCGGCCGGCAGCAAGCTGCTGATCGTCACCTCGTCCGCCAACCACGACGAGCGGCACTTCGCCGACGCCGACCTGCTGGACATCCGCCGCGACAACGCCAGCGATCACCTGACCTTTGGCTACGGCTCGCACCAGTGCATGGGCAAGAACCTGGCGCGCATGGAAATGCAGATCTTCCTGGAGGAATTCACCCGCCGCCTGCCGCACATGCGGCTGGCTGAGCAGACCTTCAGCTACGTGCCCAACACCTCGTTCCGTGGCCCCGAGCACCTGTGGGTGGAATGGGACCCAGCGCGGAACCCCGAGCGCACGCAGCCGGCGCTGCTGCGGCACGAACAGCCGGTGCGCATGGGCGAGCCGTCCCGCCACACCGTGTCGCGCCCCCTGGTGGTGGCGCGCGTCACCCGCCTGACACGCGATGTGGTGCAGCTGCGCCTGGTCAGCCCGCACGGCGCGCCGCTGCCGCGCTGGCAGCCGGGGGCGCATATCGACATCGAGTGTGGCGACACCGGCCTGTCGCGCCAGTACTCGCTGTGTGGCGACCCGGCCGACACGCACGCGTTCGAGATCGCCGTGCTGCGCGACGAGGCCAGCCGGGGCGGCTCGGCCTGGGTGCACGACCACCTGCGCGAAGGCGCCGCGCTGCGCGTGCGCGGGCCGCGCAACCACTTTCGCCTGGACGAAGGCGCACCGAAGCTGATCTTTGTTGCCGGCGGTATCGGCATCACCCCCATCGCCGCCATGGCGCAGCGCGCGCAGGCGCTGGGGCGCGACTACGTGCTGCACTACTGCGGCCGCAGCCGCGCCGACATGCCCTTGCTGGCCGCGCTGCAAGCGCGCCACGGCGCGCGGCTGGTGGTGCACGCCAAGGCCGAAGGCCAGCGCGCCGACCTGGCCGCCTTGCTGGCTACGCCGCAGCCCGGTGCCCGCATCTACGCCTGCGGCCCCGCGCGCATGCTGAGTGCGCTGGAAGCGGCCACCGCGCATTGGCCGGCCGACGCGCTGCGCACCGAGCGCTTTCAGACCGACGCGCCCACGCTGGACCCGGCCAAGGAACACGGCTTTGACGTAGAGCTGAAAGATTCCGGCATCAGCGTGCACGTGCCGCCGGATCAAACCGTGCTGGCCGCGCTGAAAGCCGCCAACATCGACGTGCCCAGCGACTGCTGCGAAGGCCTCTGTGGCTCGTGTGAAGTGCGGGTGCTGGGCGGCGCCGTGGACCACCGCGACGTGGTGCTGACCCGCGCCGAGCGCGATGCGCAAGACCGCATGATGGTGTGCTGCTCGCGCGCGGCCGGTCAGCGCCTGGTGCTGGCGCTGTAGCGCGCCCGCCGTCGCGCCGTGGCCCATGCGCTGCGGCTGCGGTGATCCGCCCGCCCAGCAAAAAGCCAGCCCGAAGGCTGGCTTGTGCAAGGCGCGGCGCCGATGGATGGCGCCGTCGCTGCTGGCTTACTGCTTCTGCGCGTCGCGGGCGATGTCCGCGTTGGTTTCAGGCTGCGTGGCGGGCGCCGGGCGGCGTTTTTTCGGTGCCTTGGCTTTGCGGTCGGCGCGTTTCACGCGCTTTTGCACGGGCTCGGCATCGCGCGCCATGTCGGCATTGGTTTCGGGCTTGACGGCCGGGCGCGTGCGCGGACCGGTAGGGGCGCCGCCAGGGTTTTGGGCGTCGCGCGCCATGGCTGCGTTGGTCTCAGGCGCTGCTGGCGCCTGGGCAAAAGCGGTGCTGCAAACTGCAGTGATGGCGGCGGCAGAAAGAATGCCAACAAGGCGCTTCATGAGATATCCCTCAGGTGTGAATTGAACACGGCTGTCATGCAGCCGCACTGGCATCTTAGGGCCCCCTTCGGTGTCCTATTTGTCGGTGGAAACCCTGTTGCACCGTAGGCGGCGCCCTGCTCAGCGCTGCGGCGATGCGTTCAGAAAACCCAGTTGCGCGCTGACCGACGCGGCCGCCGCGCACAGGCGCCCCACCGCGTCACCGCCTGGGCGCGCGTCAAAACCGCCTGTCGCGCCCAGGGCCGTGAGGGCGCCCACCACGGCCCCGTCGTGCCGGCGCAGCGGCGCAGCGGCGGCGCTGATGCCCGGCAGCAGCAAATCCTGCACGTTGGCAAAGCCTTGTGTGCGCACCTGCAGGCACAGGGCGTCGATGGCGGCGGCGTCTGGCAGCACCGCTTTCTGGCGCGGGGTGGCGCGCGCCCATTCCTGCTGCGCCTGCACCCTGAGGGCCGCCCCGGCGCCCAGCGCCATAAAAACCTGCCCCGTGGCCGACCACAGCAGGGGCAGCACCGAGCCGGCCCGCACATTCACCACCACCGCCAGCGGCGGCTCTTCGATGCGCAAAATAGTGGGCCCCAGGTTGCCCATCACCGCGATGAAGCAGGTCGCGCCCAGCTCGGCCTGCAGCTGCAGCAGGGCGGGCTCGCCCGCGCGGATCGGGTCGCACTGGCGCAGCGCGGCCTGGCCGATGTGGATCGCCTCGGGCCCCAGCACGTAGCGCTGGCTGGCCGCGTCCTGCGTGACCAGGCCTTCCTCGACCATGCTGGCCAGGTAGCGGTGTACCTTGGCCGTGCTTTCGTCCACCGCCTGCGCCAGCGCCGTCAGGCTGGCCGCGCCGCCCAGGCGGGCCAGCGCCTTCAGGATGCCCATGCCCGTCTCGGCCGACTGCACGCGGCGGCGCCGCGCGGTGGGCGCGCTGGCGGTCGGTTCGTTGGCGTTGCCGTTGGCGATGACGGCTGGCGGGGGCACTGCGGTTGAGGTTCGGGGCATCGTCAGGCGGGGCTTGGCAGGGCGGTGAATCGGGGGAAATCCGGGTGCCGTATTCCGCCATGGGAAGTACGCTTACGCACCCTGTTCTAGCATCCTACTTCGATTGGGGTGCCCAACCACCATGAAGCCCATCGCTTCCGCCCTGCTGGCGGGCCTGACCCTCACCCTGGCCAGCGGCGCCGCGCTGGCGCAGGCCTACCCGTCCAAACCCATCCGCTGGGTGGTGCCCTACCCGGCGGGCGGCGGCTCGGACTTTCTGGCGCGCACCATTGGCCAGCAACTCACCACGCAGGTCGGCCAGACGGTGCTGGTGGACAACAAGCCCGGCGCCAACACCGCCATTGCCGCATCAGAAGTGGCCCGCTCCGCACCCGACGGCTACACCGTGCTGTCGGCCGACAACGGCACGATGACGTTCAACACCGCGCTGTACAGCAAGCTCAGCTACAACCCCGACAAGGATCTGACGCCCATCACGCTGATGGGCCGCTTTCCGATGATCCTGGTGGCCGGCCCCAGCGCCGACGCCAAGAGCGCGAAGGACTTCCTCGCCAAAGCCAAGGCCGCCCCCGGCAAGATCAGCTACGGCTCGGCCGGCGCGGGCAGCCCGCACCACCTGGCCATGGAAATGCTGAAGTCGCGCACCGGCGTGCACATGGTGCACATCCCCTACCGCGGCGCGGCGCCCGCACTGGCCGACCTGGCAGGCGGGCAAATCCCCGTGATGATGGTGGACATGGCCGCCGGCGCGGCCTTCATCAAGTCCGGCAAGATCCGCCCGCTGGCGGTGGCCAACGACAAGCGCCTGCCCCAACTGCCCGACGTGCCCACCTTCGATGAGCTGGGTATCAAGGGCGTGGAATCCGCCGCGCTGGTGGGCCTGGTCGGCCCCGCCGCGCTGCCTGCAGACGTGAAGGCCACGCTGCAAAAGCAGGTGGCCGCGGCCATCCATACCCCGGCCATTTCGCAAAAACTGATCGAGTTCGGCGTGGAGCCGGTGGGCAGCAGCTCGGCCGATTACGCGGCGCTGCTGAAATCCGAGAACGCACGGTGGCACAAGCTGATCAAGGATTTGAAGATTACGTTGGATTGAGGGCGTTTTGGGGTTGTGGCGCAGGTGCTGCTTGCGCTGGCAGCTATCTTTTTTGATGCTGGGTGAGCTTGGCTGAAGGCAGAGGCCGGGTCTCGGCCCGGCGGCCGAAGTCCTTTTCTTTGCTTCGCCAAAGAAAAGGACTCAAAAGAAAGGCGACCCTGCTGGCTGCGACCCCTTCGCTGCGCTGCGGGGCAACCTGGATCGGGGCGCTGGCGGGGTGGGCCGCAGAACTCACTTCGCTGCTGCGCAGCTTCGTTCAAACAACTGCGGCCAGTCAGTTCACGAAGCGGCTGCATCCTGCGGTGCAGCCGCCACCCCGCCAGCACCCCGACCCAGGCGCATCCAGAAGGGAGTGGGGCACCACACGGGCCATCGCTGCGCTCGGCCCTCGGTGTTGGGTGCCACAGGATGCGATGCAATGGGTTGTCGAACTCGACGCCACTTGACCCGCCTGAACTCGACCGTACCGAACCTGCCCGATCGCCCCCCCCCCGGCGCTGGCTTCAGTCGCAGAAAGAGAAGCGTGGGTGGGGAGAGCCAACATGGGAGGCGGCCCCAGCAGCGGCTAAGTGTCTGGAAGTCGCCCAGCACGCCCGTGCATCCAGGCCGAGCGCAGCGATGGCCCGAGTTGGACTTCCCACCCCTCTGGACGTGCCGAGAAGCGCAGCGGGTGAGGCGCGCGGGGGCACCGAAGGATGCCCACGCTTCGTGATCTGACTTGCCGCAGTTGTCCGAGCGAAGCGCTGCAAGCGCGCAGCGAGTTCTACGGCAGCGCCTCTCCCGCGAGCATCGCAGGTTGCCCGCAGCGGAGCGGAGGGACACGGCCAGCGGGGTCGCCTTTTCTTTGCCTGCTTTCTTTTGGCGAAGCAAAAGAAAGCAGGTCGGCCGCCGGGCCGAGACGCAGCCCCCGCCCTCAGCAACCCAAGCGAACATCAAAAAAGATAGCTGCTACCGCAGGCCCCACCAGCGCCAACGGCCAATTCCCCGGCAAACAAAGAACGCGTCAAGGCACTCGCCAGCTAGTGCGGGTGCACCCCGCTCGCGCCTTCGTACATCCACCCCCGCGACCAAGGCAGCCCCTGCGCCGGCTGCCCGGCGCGGTGGCACAGCACTTGAAACAGCGCGATGTCGTCGTGCTCAAACGACCATTGGCAGCCCACCAGGTACACGCGCCAGATGCGCCAGGTTTTGTCGTCGACCAGCGTTTTCAGGTGCGCGCTCTTGGCCTCGAACGCCTCGCTCCAGCAGCGCAGCGTGCGCACGTAGTGGCGGCGCAGGTTTTCGGCGTCCAGCGCTTCCAGGCCGCCCTCTTGCATGGTGGTCAGCACGGTGCCGATGTGCGGCAGCTCGCCGTTGGGAAAGACGTACCGGTCGATGAATCGGCCGCCGCCGTGGCGCGTTTCGCCGTTCTGCGCATCGCTGGAGGTGATGCCGTGGTTCAGCGCCCAGCCGTCGGGCGTCAGCAGGTCGTGGATCTGCTGGAAGTAGGCGCGCAGGTTCTTCAGGCCCACGTGCTCGAACATGCCCACGCTGCTGATGCGGTCGAAAGGCTCGTGCACCTCGCGGTAGTCCTGCAGGCGGATTTCGACGCGGCCTTGCAGCCCGGCGGCGCGCACGCGCTCGGTGGCCAGGTCAAACTGGTTTTGCGACAGGGTGATGCCCACGCAGCGCGCGCCAAAGCGCTCGGCCGCGCGCAGCACCAGCGCGCCCCAGCCGCAGCCGATGTCCAGCAGCCGCTGGCCGGGCTGCACGCGCAGCTTGGTCAGGATGTGGTCGATCTTCTTGACCTGCGCCTGCGCCAGGGTTTCGTCGCCGTTTTCAAAGTAGGCGCAGGAATAGACCATCGCCGGGTCCAGCCATTCGGCGTAGAAGGCGTTGGACACGTCGTAGTGGTAGTGGATGGCCTCGCGGTCGGCCGCCTTGGTGTGGCTGGTGGCGTCGGTCAGGTGGTGCACCACGCGGCCCAGCCAGTGGCCGCCTGCGTCCTGCTGCGCGCCGGCGTCGGCCAGGCCGTAGGCCATGTCCACCACGTCTTGCACGGTGCCGGTGACGTCAATGTGGCCTTCCACGTAGGCCTGGCCCAGGTTGTCCAGCGAGGGCGACAGCAACGCCGCCGCGCCGGTGGCGTCCAGCACGTCGATGGTGACGCGGGGCTGGTCAAACTCGCCCAGCTTGAAGCCGCTGCCGCCCTGCCAGCGCAGCAGCAGCGGCAAATCCAGGCGGGTACGCAGGCGCTCTACCCAGGGGCCCAGCAAGTGGGGGACGTTGGGGGCGGACGAGAACGACAGTCGCATGGCGGCAGGGCTCCTTACAACGGGCCCGGCGAACCGGCGAGACACCGGTCGCGCGAGTGGACATGACTCAGGTGATATCAAAAATTACCATGTTTGTGAGACATTCGCAGCTGGCGCGCGGCAAGCCCGCGACGCAATCCCGGCCACGTGGAACCATTGCGGTGCACAGTGGCTCCTATTTCGTTTGTCTTCTGGTTGGGGTCATGGCCTGTGCGCGCGCGCTGAGAATTTCGCTGATCGCTATGTTTTGGATAGCTGTCAGCGCAGTGTGGACGGGCGCCAACGCCCAAAACGTCCCTAAAGCGGAAGTCAAGACCGAGCAAGTGCAGGCCACCTTGCTGGCCCACGCGCCGCAGGGCGTGCCCATCGGCCTGCAGCCCGGGGCCGCCACCGGCCAGCCCGTGTGGGTGGGCCTGCAATTCACCCACGCTCCGCACTGGCATACCTACTGGAAGAACGCGGGCGATTCCGGCATGCCCACCGAATTGCAGTGGACGCTGCCGCCCGGCGTGATGGCGGGCGACATCGCCTGGCCGCTGCCCAAGAAGATTCCCATCGGCCAGCTGGCCAACTACGGCTACGACGACACGGTGCTGCTGCCCGTGCCGCTGATCATCACGCCCGAATACAAGCCCGGCGTGCTGGACGAGGCGATGGACGTGCGCCTGAAGGCCACTTGGCTCGTCTGCCGCAAGGAATGCATTCCGCAGGAGGGCGAATTCGCGCTCAAGCTGCCGCTGCGCAGCTCCACCGCGCTGAACGCCGCCGCGTTTGATGCGGCCCTCAAGCAGCAGCCCGCGCCGCTGGGCGGCACGCAGCAGGTCGCGCTGACCGACGGCGGCCAGCGCCTGGCCGTGCGCGTGAGCGGCCTGCCCGCCAGCGCGCGCGGGCAAACGCTGGAGCTGTTCGCTGAAACGCCCAACGTGCTGTTGACCGGCGCCACCCAGGCCGCCCCCGGCGAAGCCGCCGGCCCCCGCACCTGGACGCAGCGCTGGGACGGCGACGTGTGGACGGCCGACGTGCCCGTGTCGCCCGAGCGCAGCGAATCGCCCGAGAAAATGCCCCTGGTGCTGGTGGCCGGCCAGCAGGGCTGGCGCGCCGACGCGGTGGTGCAAGGCGCGTGGCCAGCGGTGGCGCAGGCGGCGGTGGTCTCGCCCGCGCTGGAAGCGGCGCTGAAGGCGAATGCGCAGAACTCCACGGGTGGCACCGCTGGCGACGCCAATGCGGCGGCGCCGCCCGGCACGGCCACGCCGGTGCCCACCGGCACTTTCCTTTTCGCGCTGCTGGGCGCCGTGCTCGGTGGGCTGGTGCTGAACCTGATGCCCTGCGTGTTTCCGGTGCTGGCCATCAAGGTGCTGGGCTTTGCGCAGCACGCCAACGACCAGCGCGCGCACCGCATCAGCGGTGTGGCCTACAGCGTGGGCGTGGTCCTGTCGTTCTTGGCGCTGGGCGCGTTGGTGCTGGCGCTGCGCGCGGCCGGGCAACACCTGGGCTGGGGCTTTCAGTTGCAGTCGCCCGCGGTGGTGGCGGCGCTGGCGGCGCTGTTCACCGTGATCGGGCTGAACCTGGCGGGCGTGTTTGAGTTTGGGCGCATGCTGCCCAGCAGCGTGACGTCGATGGAGGCGCGCCACCCGGTGGCCAATTCGCTGCTGTCGGGTGTGCTGGCGGTGGCGGTGGCCTCGCCCTGCACCGCGCCGTTCATGGGCGCATCGCTGGGTTTGGCGATGGCGCTGCCCGCATGGCAGGCGCTGGCCGTGTTCGCCGCGCTGGGCTTAGGGATGGCGCTGCCCTACCTGCTGGCCAGCTGGCTGCCGGGGGTGGCGCGACTGCTGCCGCGCCCCGGCGCGTGGATGGACACGCTGCGCAAGTTCCTCGCCTTCCCCATGTTCGGCACCGTGGTGTGGCTGCTATGGGTGCTGGGCCAGCAAAGCGGCGTGGACGGCGCGGGCGCGCTGCTGGCGCTGCTGGTGGTGCTGGCGCTGCTGCTGTGGTCGCTGGGCCTGACGGGCCGCACGCGCGTGGCGCTGACGGGCCTGTCGCTGGCCTTTGGCGCTTTCATGCTGTGGTCGTTCGGGCCGATGGTCACCCGCGCCGAGGCGGCGCCTGCCGCCGCAGCCAGCACCGTTGGCGCACGCTGGCAGCGCTGGTCGCCCGCCGACGTGCAGCAAACGCTGGCCGAAGGGCGGCCGGTGTTCGTCGATTTCACTGCCGCCTGGTGCGTGACTTGCCAATACAACAAGAAGACCACGCTGGCCAACGAGGCGGTGCTGCGTGCGCTGGACGATGCGCGCGTGCAGACCTTCCGCGCCGACTGGACGCGCCGCGACCCGCAGATCACCGCCGAGCTGCAAAAGCTGGGCCGCGCAGGGGTGCCGGTGTACGTGCTGCAGGCACCGGGCAAGGCGCCGATCGTGCTGAGCGAAGTCATCAGCGCGGGCGACGTGCAGGACGCGCTGGCGCGGCTGGCGCCGGGCTGATTCGGCAGCGCCCAGCGGTCGGCGCTGGGGCGAGCCGGGGGCGCTGCGGGCTTTGCGCCGCTGCGCCCTGGTGCGGTGATGTCAGTTAAATACTACAAAAATAATAGCTGCCAGCGCTGGTGGGGCCTGCGCTGACAGCTATTTTGGCTTGAAGGCCTTGCCGCCCAGCTACAGGCGGTCGCAGATCAGGCCAGCGTCAAATCCACCGCAATGTTGCCGCGCGTGGCGTTGGAATACGGGCACACCTCGTGCGCGGCGGCCACCAGTTTCTGGGCCGTGTCGGCGTCCAGGCCGGGCAGGCTGATCTTCATGCGCACGGCGATGCCGTAGCCGTGGCGGGTGGGGCCCAGGTGCACTTCCGAGTCAATGGCGGCGTCGGCGGGCACGGCCACGTTCAGCTTGCCCGACACGGCCTTCATCGCGCCCATGAAGCAGGCGGCGTAGCCGGCGGCAAACAGCTGCTCGGGGTTGGTGCCGTTGCCGGGTTGGCCGGGGGGCGTGAGCTTGATGTCCAGGCGGCCGTCGTCGGTGCGCGACGCACCGTCGCGCCCACCCACGGTGTGGGCGTGGGCGGTGTACAGAACTTTGTCGAGTGGCGTGGTCATGGGGCTTTCCTTTCGGAGGGTTGGGGAAACAATGGGCCGGTCAGCCTTCCAGCCGCTGGCGCAGCGCCTGCAGCTCGGCCGTGAGTTGGCGCACTTGCGTGGCCGTGACGCCGCTGCCGGCCAGCAGCGACGTGGGGATGTGTTGGGCGCGTTCGCGCAGGGCGCGGCCAGCGGGCGTCAGGCGCACGCGCACGCGGCGCTCGTCGGCGGCGTCGCGCTCGCGCGTCACCCAGCCGGACGCTTCCATGCGCTTGAGCAGCGGCGTCAGCGTGCCCGAATCCAGCGCCAGCCGATCGCCCAGCGCCGAGACGGTGACGTCGTCGTGCTCCCACAGCGCCAGCAGGGCGATGTACTGCGGGTACGTCAGGCCCAGCTCGGTCAGCAGCGGCTGGTAGCGCCGCGTCATCGCCAACGAGGCGGCATACAGCGAAAAGCACAGCTGGTGGTCCAGCAGCAACTGGGGCGCTGGGGCCGGCTGGACTGTGGCGGCGCTGGTGGGCATGGGTGGAATTGTTTCTCTCAATTAAATTGTGTGCAATTGAACGGCACCAAAAACACCGGCCGGTGCAAGGTCTTGCGGGCGGCCGGTGTGCAGCGGGCGCGGCCGCGCTTACTTGGCGTAGCTGTAAACGCCCATGCCGGTCTTGCGGCCCAGGCGCCCGGCGGCCACGTATTCGCGCAGCAGGTGGCAGGGGCGGTATTTGCTGTCGCCGAACTCGTCCAGGTACACCTCCATGACGGCCAGGCACACGTCCAGGCCGATCATGTCGGCCAGGGCCAGCGGGCCGATGGGGTGGTTGCAGCCCAGGCGCATGCCCGCGTCGATGTCTTCCGGCGTGGCCAGGCCTTCGGCCAGCACGAAGAAGGCTTCGTTGATCATCGGCACGAGGATGCGGTTGACCACGAAGCCCGGTGCGTTCTTGACGGTGATGGGCGACTTGCCCAGCGTTTCGGCCAGCGCTTTGACGGCGTCGTGCGTGGCGTCGCTGGTCTGCAGGCCGCGGATGATTTCCACCAGCGCCATCATCGGCACGGGGTTGAAGAAGTGCATGCCGACGAAGCGGTCGGCGCGGCCCGTGGCGGCGGCCAGCGCGGTGATCGAGATCGACGAGGTGTTGGTGGCCACGATCACCTCGGGTGCCAGCAGCTCGTCCAGCTGCTTGAGGATCTTGGTCTTCAGCTCGCGGTTTTCGGTGGCGGCCTCGATCACCAGATCGGCGCCCTGGAAGTCTTCATAGCGCGTCGAGCCCTTCACGCGGGCCAGCGCGGCGGCCTTGTCGGCCTCGGTGATCTTTTCTTTTTGCAGCAGGCGGTCCAGGCTTTTCTCGATGGTGGCCAGGCCCTTGTCCACCGCCGCCTGGTTGATGTCTACCATGACCACGTTGATGCCCGAAACGGCGCAGGCCTGCGCAATGCCGTTGCCCATGGTGCCAGCGCCGACAACGCCAACCGTGTTGATGCTCATGCGATTTCTCCGGAAGTAAAGGGTAAGAGCCGTGTGCCGCCGCGTGCGTGCGGCGCGGGCAGCCGGTGGCGCCTTGGGGCACCCGGGCGGGGCCCGGCGCTTGCGCGGCAGCGGCCGCTTTTGCGGCGGATTATTGCACCCGCGCCCTCGTGGGAAAGTCGCGCGGGGCGCTCACTTGACCGGCAGGAAAGCCAGCACCGGCGCCGCCACGAGCCCTTGCACGTAGCCGATGGCCGCGCGGCGGTAGCGCTCGGTCGTGTAGGCGGCCAACAGATCCAGGCGCCCGATGATCTTGCCGAACTCGCGCTCAAAACTCAGGTTGCGCTGATCGGGCCCGATCTCGTTGGCCAGCAGCAGCGGCTGGCCGCCGGGGCCACGGCGCGTGTTCAGCACCCACAGCGCCGTTTCCATGTTGCGCGCGGCGTTGTAGATGTGCTGCGGGTCGACCCCGTTCAGGTAGTAGAAGTCGCGCCGCCCGCCGTGGGCGGTGACGATGGTGTCGTGGCAGCTCAGGATGAACGCGGCCACGCGGTCGCCGGTGAATTCGGGCGACAGCGAGAGCGACAGCGCGCTCACGTCGCGCCGCCCGCCCAATGGCGCCCACGCCTGCCCGTTGGTCATGGCCGACTGGATCAGGTCCAGCGCCGCGTCGCGGTTGGGCGCGGTCTTGCGCCATTCGCCGGGGTTGCGGCGGTACAGCTTGTCGGCCAGCTGCAAAAGGCTGGCCTCGTTGGCGCGCATGCCAACCTGCGTGACGCGGTTGCCCTCGCTCTGGATCAGCTCGCTGGCGTGAAACTCGGCGCCCTGCACCGTGCCGCGGTCCACCGGCGCATCGCTGGCGCAGCCGGCCATCGCCGCCGCCAGGGCGAGCGGCCACCAGCGTGCGCGGCACGAAAAAAAGACCGTCGAAACGGTCTTGGCGCAGTACCGGCTTGCGCCGGATGCTATGATTTTTGATGCGGCCAATGCCTGGCCGCCATCCGAAGGCGCGTCAGGCCGGAACGGCCACCGGCTCGCCTTTGGCGCCAGTGGTTTTGCTGGATGACGATGCGCTGGCGCTGTCGCCAGAAGTGCCGAACGTGATTTCACCGGAGAGTTGCCCCCCTTCCTCGATCACGATCTTGCCATAGCGAATCTTGCCGGTGACCTTGCCGGTCGAGAAGATCACCAGTTTTTGGCGCACCGTGAGGTTTCCATCAAACACGCCGTGCACTTCGGCGATGTCGATCTCGGCAGAGCCCTTGAAGGCGCCCTGCTCGGCGATCTGGATCACGCGCGAATTCATCGTGGCTTCCACGGTGCCTTCGACCACCAGCGTGTCGCAGTCGGTGATCTCGACGCCCTTGAGCTTGATGTTGGGGCCCACGGTGAGTTTGGCGCCGCTTTCCACCGCCGCAACGGGCGATGGCGTGGCAGCGGGGGCTGCGGGTGCGAAAGCTGGCTGTGCGGTGGAAGAAGTACCGGCCGAACCGAGTGAGCTGGTGCCGCCCAGTGATGAGCTGCCCGGCGCGCGCGCTGGGGTGGGTTCGTCGCGCTTGCCGAAAAACGGTCCTTGAAGTGCCATGCTTTCTCCTTGTGACAATCTGCTGATCCTAAAGGCGCGAGTGACCTTTTCCACATACAAGAGGAAAAAATCGTAACCAATCCGGCCGGTGCGTGAGATCGTTGCCGCTGGGGCCGGCACCAGTGCTGGCTGGCCATCAATCAACGTGCGCCGTCCGCCTACAAAGCCAAGCGCGATGCGCCCGGCGGTGTACGGGCCTGCGGGGCGCTACCATCGCGGTTTTGCCGAGCCTGGCAGCCGGTGGGGCCGGCGGTTCGAGGGATGGCCGCAGCCCAAGCCTAAATGGCACGCGCGCGGCCCCAGCGCCGCTTCGCTTGCTTGCCAATCTTGCTGAACCGTAGCCTTTTCTTACCGCTTTCTCGCCGACCGACGCAGCCCGCTTCCAACCAGCCCAACGCATGTCCGACGCCGCGCCCAGCATTGCCACCGACCAGACGCCCGACGGCGTGGTCGCCGTGCTGCACGGGCACTGGACGGCCGCGCAGCTGACGCAGCCCGCGGCACTGCGGGCGGTTTCCAGCGCGCTGCACGCGCAGAAAGGCGCGGCCGGCTGGGACTTGCGCCCCATCCAGTCGCTGGACCACCTGGGCGCCCTGCTGCTGTGGGACCACTGGCAGCGCCAATGGCCCGCCCGCCTGGAGGCCGACGAAGACCAGCGCGCCGTGCTGGAGCGCGTGGCGCAGTTCAGCAAGGTGCCCCCGCCCGAGGCGCCGCCCGTGACCTTCAGCGACCGCGTCGGTGCGCTGGGCCTGGCCGTGGTCAAGGGCGTTCAGCAGGTGCGCGACTTCGTGGCGCTGATGGGCCAGCTGGCGCTGGATCTGCTGCGCCTGGCGGCCCGGCCGCTGCGCGGGCCGTGGCGCGATTTTTCCGGCCACCTGTACCGCATCGGCGCCCAGGCGCTGCCGATCACGGCGCTGGTGGGCTTCTTGATCGGCGTGGTGCTGGCGTACCTGATGAGCTCGGTGCTGCGGCAGTTTGGCGCCGAGACGTTCATCGTCAACATCCTGGGCCTGGCGCTGATCCGTGAATTGGGCCCGCTGCTGGCGGCGGTGCTGATCGCCGGGCGTTCCGGCTCGGCCATCACCGCCCAGATCGGCGTGATGCGCGTCACCGAAGAGCTGGACGCGATGCGCGTCATGGGCATCTCCACCGGCTTTCGCCTGGTCATGCCGCGCGCGCTGGCGCTGTCCATCGCCATGCCGCTGATTTCGATCTGGACGACGCTGGCCGCGCTGATCGGCGGCATGCTGGCGGCCGACCTCACCCTGGGCATCACGCCCAGCTACTTCATCGAGGCCATGCCCAAGGCGGTGCCGGTGGCCAACCTGACGCTGGCCATCGCCAAGTCGGTCGTCTTCGGCCAGGCCATCGCCTTGATCGCCTGCCATTTCGGCCTGCGTGTGAAACCCAATACCGAGAGCCTGGGCGAGGGCACCACCTCGTCCGTGGTGGCGTCGATCACCGCCGTGATCCTGATCGATGCCCTGTTCGCCATCATGTTCAAAAGCATCGGGATCTGAGCGCATGAACGCCTTGCCCGAAAGCCAAGCCGTCGCCACGCCGAAGACCGGCCCCGGCTTGCCCGCCGCTGGCCAGCCCTTGATCGAGGTGAAGGGGCTGTGGAGCGTGTTCCCCGTGGTCGGCGGGGGCGAAGTGGTGGTCCACAAAGACCTGGATTTGACCGTGCTGCGCGGCGAGGTGCTCACGCTGGTGGGCGGCTCTGGCACCGGCAAGACGGTGCTGCTGCGGCAGATTCTGGGGCTGAACACCCCGGCCAAGGGCACGATCACCGTGCTGGGCCAGCCCGTCAGCCAGCTGACGCGCGAAGGCGCGGCCGCGCGCGTGGGCATGCTGTTTCAGCAAGGCGCGCTGTTCTCGGCCTTCAACGTGCTGGACAACATCGCCTTTCCCCTGCGCGAAACCGGCGCGCTGCCGCCCGAGTTGGTGCGCGAGGCGGCGATGATCAAGCTGGAGATGGTGGGCCTGAAGCCGGGCGACGCCACCAAGATGCCGGCCGACCTGTCGGGCGGGATGATCAAGCGCGTGGCACTGGCGCGCGCGCTCATCATGGACCCGCCGCTGCTCATGCTGGACGAGCCCACGGCGGGGCTGGACCCGGACAGCTCCGATGCCTTCGTCACCCTGCTGCGCTCGGTGCACGAGGAGCTGGGCTTGACGGTGGTGATGGTCACGCACGATCTGGACACGCTGTTCGCGCTGTCGTCGCGCGTGGCGGTGCTGGCCGACCAGCACGTCATCATCAATGCGCCGGTCAAGGAAGTGCTGGCTTTTGACCACCCCTTCATCCGCCACTTCTTCCTGGGCGACCGCGGCCTGCGCGCGATGGAAGACCTTCACATCCAGCGCCCGAGCACGCCCGCCGCTGACGACACCCCCGCCGGCGCCCCCGCGCCGCAGAAAGGACAATAACCGCCATGGAAAACAAAGCCCATGCGTTCGCGGCCGGCGTGTTCGTGCTGGCCGTCACCGCCCTGCTGGTCGGCATGGTCATGTGGCTGATGCGCGACACGGTCAGCACCAGCCGCTACGAAATGACCACCACCGACGCCGTCACCGGCCTGCAGCCGCAGGCCGCCGTGCGCTTCAAGGGCGTGGCCGTCGGCAAGGTGACCAACATCGACTTCGACCCGGACAAGCCCGGCAACGTGCTGGTTGAGCTGGCCGTGGACCGCAACGCGCCCGTCACCCAGTCCACCTTCGCCACGCTGGCCTTCCAGGGCGTCACCGGCCTGTCGTTCGTGCAGCTGGACGACGACGGCAGCTCGACCGCCGCGCCCACGGCCGGCCCCAACGGCGTGCCGCGCATTCCGCTCAAGCCCAATGCGCTGGGCCAGCTGCAGGACATGGCCAGCACCCTGGTCGAGAAAGTCGGGCAGGCCACCGACCGCGTCAACCAGCTGCTGGGCGCTGAAAACCAGGCCGCGCTGAGCAACGCGCTGACCGAGCTGGGCGCCGCCGCCAAAAGCGTGAACCAGCTGGCCAGCCACACCGACAAGACCATCCAGAGCATCAAGCTGGAGGGGCTGGTCCAGCAGACCAGCGGCACGCTCACCACCATCGACAAGGCCGCCTCGCAGGTGCGCGTGACCGCCGCCAACCTGGACACCACCGTGGGCCAGCTGGGCAAGGGCGTCGAGCGCGTCACCGGCCCCGGCGGCGTGGTGGACCGCATGAGCGAAGGCGCCAGCACCGTCACCAACACCACGCTGCCGCGCATCCAGAACCTGACCGAAGACGCCAGCCGCACCATCCGCCGGCTGGACCGCATCGCCAATGCGCTCAGCGAGAACCCGCAGGCGTTCATCTACGGCTCTGGCACCGTGCCCGCTGGCCCCGGCGAGCCCGGCTTTCAGGCGCCCGCCACCGCCCCTGGCGGCCCTTGAGGAGAAACTATGAAATTGATAGCTGCTCGCGCACATCTGGCCGGCGCCAGGGCCGTTTTTCTTTCATTGGCTTCGGCCCTCATGCTGGGCGCCTGTTCGCTGCCTTTGCCCGACAAGCCCGTGCGGCCCGAGCCCTACGACCTGGGCCCGCCGCTGCCGCTGGCCGCCAGCACCACCGCCACCGGCCCGGCGCTGGCCATGGACTCGGTCGAAGCCAACGCCGCCATTGACGGCACCTCGGTCGTCTACCGCTTGCTGTACAGCGGCGACGGCCAGCAGCCGCGCCCCTACGCGCAGGCGCGCTGGGTAATGTCGCCGCCGCAGCTGGTCAGCCAGCGCCTGCGCGAAGCGTTTTCCGCCACGCGCCCGGTGGTCGACGTGGGCATGGGGCTGGCGCAGGTCGAGCTGCGCGCGCAGCTGGACGATTTCTCGCAAGTGTTCAGCGGCCCCAATGCCAGCGAGGGCGTGGTGCGCCTGCGCCTGACGCTGATCGCCCCCGCTTCGGCCACCCAGCGCCTGCTGGGCCAGCACACCGTTGTCGTGCGCAAGCCCGCGCAGACCGCCGACGCGCCCGGTGGCGTGGCCGCCTTGCGCGCCGCGACCGACGAAGCGGTGCGGCAGGCCGTGGCCTGGGTGCAAAGCGTGCCGGTGCCTGCGGCGCGCTGAAACGGCGCATCCGCCGAATCACCGTGTGATGAGGTTGGCGTGTGGCCGCCAGCGCGTGGCGCGGTCCCAGGTGCGCTGGGCGCGCTTCACTTCACTTCACCGAGCCGTCAGCACCGCGTCGAAGGCGGCCGCTGCCGTTGCGGCAGCCGAATGCACCCGATCCGCAGATTGCTGCATTATTCATAGCTGCCGCCGCCCACTGCGCGGGCGCTGGAAGGCTAAATGCCTTCAATTCGCGGGCGAAGGCGCGGCCACGCTAGCCGCCTCGCCGGGCGTTCTGCGGCGGAACATGCCGTAGCCGTCCATCATCAGCACCTGTTCGCCGTCTTGGTTGAACGCCTCCCACACCGAGCGCACCAGGCCCACGTCCGGGCGCGAGGCCATCGGCCGCGATTCGACGATGCGCTGGCGCACCGTCAACGTGTCGCCGGGGTACACGGGCCTCAGCCACTTCAGTTTTTCCAGGCCGGGCGAGCCCAGGCTGGACGACTGCAGCAGAAAGTTGCGCGCCATCAGCCCCATCACCATCGCGCAGGTGTGCCAGCCCGATGCGGCCAGGCGCCCGAACATGGATTGCGCGGCCGCCTCGTCGCTCAGGTGAAAGGGCTGCGGGTCGTACTTGCCGGCGAATTCGAGCACCTCGTCGCGGTCCACCGTCAGGCTGCCCAGGTCGATGGTGGTGTCCACGGGCAGGTCTTCCCAGTAGTACTGGATGGCGGGGGTGGCGGGTGCGTTCACGGTGATGTCCGGTTGGGTGGTGGGCAGGCGCCGGGGCGCCCGGCACGGCTTGGGCGCATCGTAGTGGGCGGCGGCGCGGCGCGCTGTCTCATGGGTGCAAAGGCCGCGGCGGCGGGCGGGGTGCCAGCGCCTACCGCCCGCCCGACACGTCGATCAAGGACATGGTGGTGTAAGGCGACTTGTCGGACAGCAGCCAGACGATCAGCTCTGCCACCTCGTGGGGGGTGCCGCCGCGACGCATCGGCACCTGGCCCATCAGCGCGGCCACGCGGTCGGGGCGCCCGCCCGATGCGTGGATTTCGGTCTCGATCAGCCCGGGCCGCACCGCGTTCACGCGGATGCCGTCGGCGGCCACTTCCTTGGCCAGCCCGATGGTGAAGGCGTCGATCGCGCTTTTGGCCGCCGCGTAGTCCACGTATTCGCCCGGCGAGCCCAGCCGAGCCGCCGCGCTGGATACGTTGACGATGGCGCCGCCCGCGCCGCCGCCGCGCGGGCCCATGCGCCGCACCGCTTCGCGCGCGCACAGCATGCTGCCGATCACGTTGATGTCGAACATGCGGCGCCAGCGCGCCACGCTCATGTCTTCCACGCGCTGGGCCTGGTCCACCACGCCCGCGTTGTTGACCAGGCCCGTCAGGCGGCCCAGCTTGGCGTCGATGTGGGCAAACATCTTCAGCACCTGCGCCTCATCGGCCACGTCGGCCTGCACGGCGATGGCCTGCCCGCCCGCCGCGCGAATGGCGCGCACCACCTCGTCGGCGGCCAGTGAATTGGCGGTGTAGTTCACCGCCACCGCCCAGCCGTCGGCCGCAGCCAGCCGGGCCGTGGCGGCGCCAATGCCGCGGCTGCCGCCGGTGACCAGCAATACCTTGTCGCCCATGTCCTGTCTCCTGCAAGAATGCCGTGGTCGGGGTAAAAAACGCCCAGGCATTATCAGGAACAGGAGACCACCGTGGACCGCGCCATCGACTACTACTTCGCCACCCCCAGCCCCTGGGCGTACCTGGGGCACGAGCGCCTGGCGGCGCTGCTGGCCGCGCACCGGCGCGACGTGCGCGTGCTGCCGGTGGACTATGGCCGCATCTTCGCGGTCTCAGGCGGGCTGCCCTTGCTCCAGCGCGCGGCGCAGCGCCAGGCCTACCGCCTGGTCGAACTGCGCCGGTTTGCCGACCACCTGGGCGTGGCGCTGAACGTGCAGCCGCGCTACTTCCCGGTGGACGCCGCTGCTTCGTCGCTGCTGATCACCGCCGTGGCGCACGCCGACGGCATGCCCGCCGCCATGCGCCTGGCCGGCGCCGTGCTGGCCGCCTGCTGGCGCGAAGAGCGCGACATCGCCAACGACGGCACCTTGACCGAGCTGCTGGAAGAAACCGACCTGCCCGCCGAACGGCTGGCGCAATCCAAAGACGCCGACACGCTGGCGCGCTTGGAAGCGCACACCCAGGCCGCCATCGACGCGGGCGTGTTTGGCGCGCCCACCTACGTGGTCGAAGGCGAGATGTTCTGGGGCCAGGACAGGCTGGACTTTTTGCAGCGCAAGCTGGGGCTTTGACAAACCAGTTGCCCTCTGGCGCAGGCTGCAAGTGCGCTGGCAGCTATTAAAACAGGAGTTAATCCACCATGGGACAGATGCTTGAAATCACCGCGGCCGACGGCCAGAAACTGCCCGCCTACGTGGCCCAGCCGGAGGGCGCGCCGCGCGGCGCGGTGGTGGTGCTGCAAGAGATCTTTGGCGTCAACTCGCACATCCGCGACGTGGCCGACGGTTACGCGCGCGCCGGCTACCTGGCCGTCGCGCCCGCGTTGTTCCAGCGCGTGCAGCCGGGCGTGGACATGGGCTATACCGACGCCGAGGTGAAGGCGGGCATCCAGCTCAAGGTCAAGGCCGAAGCGCTGCCCGCGCCCGGCGTGCTGCCCGACGTTCAGGGCGCGATCGACTACGCCGCGCAGGCCAGCGGCGGCCAGAAGGTGGCCGTCGTCGGCTACTGCTGGGGCGGCCTGTGGGCGTGGCGCGCGGCGGCGCTGGCCACGGGCCTGTCGGCCGCCGTGCCCTACTACGGCGGCGGCATGACGCAGCCGGCCGAAATCGCGCGCCAGCCCAAGGTGCCGGTGATGGCGCACCTGTCGGACAACGACGGCTCGGTACCGCTGGACGGCGTGAAGGCGCTGCAGCAGGCGCACCCGGCCGTGCAGGTGTTCATCTACCCCGCACACCACGGTTTCAACTGCGACCAGCGCCCGGCCTACGACGCGGCGGCGGCGCAGCAGGCGCTGGAGCGCACGCTGGCCTTTCTGGCGCAGCACGTGGGTTGAGGGCGCGGGCGCCTTCGTGGCGCGCAGGTGACGTGCCCCCAGTTTGCGCGCCCGGATGCGGCGCGGGGGGCTCAGGCCTTCTTGCGCGGCGCCTTGCGGGCGGGGCCGGGCGCAGGCGCGCCGTCTGCCGTCGCGTCTGACGGAGGCGCCAATGGCGTGCTGGATCCGGTGCCGCGTTGGGCGGCCGGTTTCGCCCCAGGTTTCACTGAAGGTTTCGCGGGCGCTTTCTCCCTGGGCTCCTCGCCAGATTTCGGCGCCTGGGCGTCGGGTGGCGTGCTCAGCTCAAGCATGACCGGGATCTTGCCGTCGCGCACCCGCAGCCGCTCGTCCAGGAAGTCCAGCAGCGCGCGCAGTGCGGCGCTGTTGTGGCGCCGCTGGGCGTAGGCGGCATAGACCCACATGCCCTGAATCGAAAAGTTTTGCAGCGCGGCTTCCAGATCGCCGCGCGCCAGCGCCTCGAAGATCGCCAGCCGCGGCGACCAGATCACGCCCAGCCCTTGCGCGGCCAGCTTGCGCAGCGGGGCGGCGTCGGTGGCGCAAAAGCGCGGCTGCTGCAGCGCGATGCTCTGCGTGCGCCCGTCCACGGTGAACTGCCAGTGCGGCGTGTCGCCCGGCAGCGCGTACGCCAGCTGCGCGTGCTGCGCCAGCTCGCTGGGGTGGCTCGGGCGCCCGTGGCGGTTCCAGTACTCGGGCGAGGCGGCCACCACGTAGTCCAGCGGCACCAGGCGGCGCACGATGATGTTGTCGTCTTCAATGGGGCCGATGCGCACCGCCAGATCCACCCCGTCGGCGGCCAGGTCCACCACGCGGTTGGTGACGCGCAGGTCCACGCTGACATCGGGGTAGCGCTGCATGAAGTTGCCCAGCAGCTCAGGCAGCTGCGTCAGCATCATCCCGTGCGGCGCGGTGACGGACAGGCGGCCGCTGGGCTTGGTGGCGCGCTCGTGCAGCTCGTCGGCGGTCAGGTCGATCAGCTCCAGCAGGGCGCCGCTGCGCTCCAGCAGCAGCTGGCCCGCGTCCGTCAGCGACACCTGCCGCGTGGTGCGGTTGAACAGGCGCACGCCAAAGCGCTTTTCCAGCTGGGCGATGTACTTGCTGACGTTGGCGGGCGACATGTCGGTGGCGCGCGCCGCGGCCGCAAAGCTGCCGCGCTGGGCCACTTCGCGAAAGGTTTGGATCAGGTCCAGTGAGTCCATGGGCAGGCCCGGTCAAGGGTGGCGGCGCATGGCACGCGGGTGCGGTGCCTTCAGCGGTCGTCAGGCGCAATGTAGCGCCGTCGCCGGAAGATCACCCAGATGCCCGTGGCCAGCAGCGCCAGCAGGCCCAGCGCCAGCCACATGCCTTCGGTGCTGTGGATCAGCGGCAGGTGGTCGAAATTCATGCCGAAAAACCCGGTGAACAGGTTCAGCGGCAGGAAGATGGCCGTCACCGCTGTCAGTGTGCGCATGATGTCGTTGGTGCGCTGGCCCTGGGCGGCAAAGTGGATCTGCACGGCGGTTTCGGCCGATTGCTCCAGCCGCCGCGCGTGGTGCAGCACGCGGTCGATGTGCTCCATCACGTCGCGCGCGCGGGCCACCAGCTGGTCGCGCCGCGCCAGCGCCTGCGCGGCGTCGGTGTGGTAGCTGGACAGGGGCAGCTCGCGCAGCGTGTCCAGCCATTCCTGCATGGCGTCCTGCTGCTCTTCGCACAGGTCCTGCAGCACGTGCAGGCGCTTGCGCGCGAACATGATGTCGCCCCAGGTGTCCTGGTCGGGCGTGGGTTTGAGCAGCTCGCCTTGCGCGTGCTCCATGGCGGCCGTCAGGTCCTTGCGCAGGTCCAGGTAGCTGTCGACCATGTTGTTGACCATGCGCAGCGTCAGATCGGCCGGGCTTTGCGGCACGCGGGTGCGCGTGCCCAGCGCGTCCACGCTCAGCTTGGCGTCATCCAGAAAGCGTTGCACGTAGTTTTTGGCCACGTTGCAGCCGCCGGGGTGCACGCTGATCAGCAGCCGGTCAAACACGGCAAAGCCCACCGGGTGGGATTCGATGCGCGCGTACGCGCTGGCCACCGACGCGCCTGCCCCGCCGCTTGAGGCCGCCGCGGCCACGGCGTCTGCGGTGGTGCGCGCCGCTGCCGCCTCGGCGCTGCCGGGCCGCACTTCGCTGGCGGTGGCCAGGCGGCGGAAGATGATCAGGTCGTACACCGATGTGGCGTCGTAGCCCGAGGGGTGCACGTCGCTGGCCAGGTCCTTCACGTGCACGTCCAGCAGCGGCGAGCCGCCCAGGCGCTGCGCGATGCCTTGCAGCTCGACCGCGCGCGTCAGGTATTCGGCGCGGTCCAGGTAGACCCAGACAAAGCCGTCGGCCGGCGCCTGCCCGGGCACGCCTTCGGCAAAACGCAGGCTGCCCGCGGTGAACTCAACAATCTGCACGGATGGATTCTTTGCGTAAAAGGTGGTTCTGGCGCTGGTGCAGCCTGCGCTGGCAGCTATTTATTCAATAGCAAACGGGCCGCGTCGCGCGCAAAGTAGGTCAGCACGCCGTCGGCGCCCGCGCGCTTGAAGGCCAGCAGCGATTCCATCACCACCTGGTCGTGGTCCAGCCAGCCGTTCTGCGCGGCGGCCTTCAGCATGGCGTATTCGCCGCTGACCTGGTAGGCGAAGGTGGGCACGTGGAATTCGTCCTTCACGCGGCGCACGATGTCCAGGTAGGGCATGCCGGGCTTGACCATCACCATGTCGGCGCCCTCGGCCAGGTCGATCGCCACTTCGCGCAGCGCCTCGTCGGTGTTGCCCGGGTCCATCTGGTAGACCTTTTTATTGCTTTTACCCAGGTTGGCGGACGAGCCCACCGCGTCGCGGAACGGGCCGTAGAACGCGCTGGCGTACTTGGCGCTGTAGGCCATGATGCGGGTGTGGATGTGGCCCTTGGCCTCCAGCGCTTCGCGGATGGCGCCGATGCGCCCGTCCATCATGTCGCTGGGCGCGACGATGTCCACGCCGGCGGCGGCCTGCGTCAGCGCCTGCTTGACCAGCTGGCCCACGGTTTCGTCGTTCAGGATGTAGCCGGATTTGTCCAGCCAGCCGTCCTGGCCGTGGCTGGTGTACGGGTCCAGCGCCACGTCGGTCAGCACGCCCAGCTCGGGAAAGCGCTTTTTCAGCTCTTTGACCACGCGCGGGATCAGCCCGCGCGGGTTGGTGGCTTCGCTGCCCTTGTCGTCCTTGAGCTTCGCGTCGATCACGGGGAACAGCGCCAGCACCGGAATGCCCAGCGCCACGCAATCCTCGGCCACCGGCAGCAGCTGGTCGAGCGACACGCGCTCGACGCCCGGCATGGAGGGCACCGGCTCGCGCCGGCCCTTGCCGTCCAGCACGAACACCGGGTAGATCAGGTCGTTGACCGACAAGGCGTGCTCGCGCACCAGCCGGCGGGTGAAGTCGTCGCGGCGCAGGCGGCGCGGCCGCAGGGATGGGAAGGGGGCAATTGGGGCTGTCATGGGGAAAATTGTGCCCCAACGCGCGCAGGCCTCCATCCCAGCACTAGGGTAAACCCGTGTGGCGAAGATGATAAGTATGCAAACATTTGGCGGCTAATTCGTTTGTTCGTGATGACTACTTTTGCTATATTGCGAGTCGAGCGGCTTGCCGCTCCCCGCTTTTCCTCCCTGAGCGGGAGCCTCGACGTGTGACAGCAGACAGGCTTTTTAACCCCGGCCCTCGTGCCGGGGTTTTTTCTGCCCGGCCGATGCGTGGTTCTACGGCGGGCGGGGCGCGATGCGGTCGCTACACTCGGGCGCATGCTCTGGGTCAAGGCACTGCACATCGTCTTCGTGACCAGCTGGTTCGCCGGTCTGTTCTATTTGCCACGCATCTACGTCAACCTGGCCATGGTGCCGCCGGGTTCCGTGGCCGAGCGCGAGCGGCTGCTGCTGATGTCGCGCAAGCTCTACCGCTTCATGACCCTGCTGGCGGTGCCCGCCATCGGCCTGGGGCTGTGGCTGTGGCTGGGTTACGGCATCGGGCGCGGGCCGGGCAACGGCTGGCTGCACGCCAAGCTGCTGATCGTGCTGCTGCTGATCGCCTACCACGCGTGGTGCGGCCGCCTGCTGGCGCAAAGCCAGCGCGGCGAGCCGATGCACAGCCACCGGTGGTTCCGCTGGTTCAACGAAGTGCCGGTGCTGCTGCTGCTGGCGGCCGTGATGCTGGTGGTCGTCAAACCGTTCTGAACGGCCGCGCCCGCGCGCCATGCACCGCTACAAATCGGCCGCCCTGCCCCTGGCGCTGGTTTACGCCACGCTGATCGTCTACGCCAGCCTGTTTCCGTTCACCGGCTGGCGCGACCAGGGCATCGCCCCGTGGGCCTACCTGAACGCGCCCTGGCCGCAGTACTGGACGCGGTTTGACCTGATCTCCAACCTCATCGGCTACATGCCGTTCGGCTTTCTGCTGACGCTGGCGATGCTGCAGCGCCTGCGGCAGCGCTGGCTGGCGGTGGTGCTGGCCACACTGGTAGCGGCCGGGCTGTCGTTCGTGATGGAGTCGCTGCAGTCGTACCTGCCCACGCGGGTGGCGTCGAACGTGGACCTGGGCTTCAACGCCGCGGGCGGGCTGCTGGGCGCATTGACTGCCGCCGTGCTGGCGCGGCTGGGCGCCATCGACCGCTGGCGGCGCTTTCGGGCGCGCTGGTTCGTGCGCGATTCGCGCGGCGCCCTGGTGCTGCTGGCGTTGTGGCCCGTGGGCCTGCTGTTTCCGGCGCCAGTGGCCTTTGGCCTGGGCCAGGTGTATGAGCGGCTGGAAGAAGGCCTGGCCAACCTGCTGGTCGACACGCCCTTTCTGGAATGGCTTCCCCTGCGCGAGCTGGATCTGCAGCCGCTGCTGCCGGGCGTGGAGCTGACCTGCGTGGCGCTGGGCGCGCTGGTGCCTTGCCTGCTGGGCTACACCGTCATTCGCCACAAGGGGCGGCGCCTGCTGTTTGCCGCCATGGCGTTGATCGCGGGCGTGCTGGTGTCGGCGCTGTCGGCGGGGCTGAGCTACGGCCCCATCCACGCCTGGGCCTGGATCAGCGCGCCGGTAGAGCTGGGCCTGCTGGCGGCGGTGTTCGCCGCGGCGCTCACGGCGCTGCTGCCCGGCCGGGTGTGCGTGGTGCTGCTGGTGGCGGTGTTGATCGCGCAGCTGGTCATGCTGAACGCGGCGCCCGAGAGCGCGTACTTTTCACTGACGCTGCAGCAGTGGGAGCAGGGGCGCTTCATCCACTTCAACGGCCTGGCGCAATGGGTGGGCTGGCTGTGGCCCTACGTCGCGCTGCTGTACCTGGGCGGCCGCGTGGGCCGGCCCGACGGCGGGCAGCCAGAGGCGGCGGCGCCCATCGCTGCGGCGGTGCCTGCGCCAACGCCTGCTGCACCAGCGGCTCAGGCCGAATCGGCGGATGCGGCGCTTTTGCCGCCGCCCACCGAGCCGTCGACCTCACCCGCGCCGCTGCCCGCTGCCAGCGCATCCGGCGTGCCCGTCACCACGGACCACCACCCCACGCCCTTGCCCCCCGACGTTGCGGCGCCCGCATCCATCGCGCCGCCGCCAGGCCAAGCCCTGAGCGCCCCCGCCGCGCCCACCGCCGACGCCGCGCCGCCCCCGGCCGATGCCCCCGCCACGGAAACCCCGCCGCCGCCAGTGCCTGCCCCGCCCCCTAGAATCGCGCCATGAGTTCCGCGCCATCGCCCTCTTATTACCAGCGCCACATCTTCTTTTGCCTGAACCAGCGGGAGAACGGCGAAGCCTCGTGCGGTGACCACGACGCCCAGGCCGCGTTCGACCACTGCAAGGCCCGCGTCAAGCAGGCCGGGCTCTCTGGCCCGGGCAAGGTGCGCGTGAACAAGGCCGGCTGCCTGGACCGCTGCGCTGGCGGGCCCATCGCCGTGGTGTACCCCGAAGCTGTCTGGTACAGCTACGTGGACAAGAGCGACATCGACGAGATCGTCGAATCCCACCTGCGCGACGGCAAGGTGGTGGAACGCCTGCTGACGCCGCCCGACTTGGGCCGCTGAACGCCCGCGCCGCCCGGCGCCCTGCCCGCTTGCGCAAGGCACCTGTTACAGGCTTTTTCTCGCGCCAGCGCTAGCGCAGCCTGTGGCGGTAGCTATAATTTGCGTAGCGAAATGAATGCCCAGACGCAATCCCTGACCCTGCAAGGCCCGGCCGGCGCCATCGAAGCGCTGCTCGACTTGCCCGACCCGGCGCAGTTCGCCGCCGCGCGCGGCACCGCCGTCATCGCCCACCCGCATCCGCTGTTCGCCGGCACCATGACCAACAAGGTCGTGCAAACGCTGGCGCGCGCCTGCGTGCAATGCGGTTGGCGCGCGCTGCGCTTCAACTTTCGCGGCGTGGGTGCCAGCGCCGGCGCCTACGACGAAGGCCGTGGCGAGGTGGACGACATGCTCGCCGCCGTGGCCGCGCAGGCGCCCGCGGGCGAGGCGCTGGTCATCGCCGGTTTTTCCTTTGGCGCCTACGTGGCCAGCCGCGCCGTGGCCGCCCTGCACGGCCCCCGCCCGATCGACGGCGTGGTGCTGGTGGGCACCGCCGCATCGCGCTTCGACGTGGCCCCCGTCCCGCCCGAGCTGCAACCGCAAACCCTGGTGGTGCACGGCGAGCTGGACGACACCGTGCCGCTGGCCTCGGTCATGGACTGGGCGCGCCCGCAAAGCCTGCCCGTGACCGTGGTGCCGGGCGGCGAACACTTCTTTCACGGACAATTGCCGCTGCTCAAGACGCTGGTCGTGCGGCACTTGCGGCCTTGATCATTTTTAAGCATCCAATCGGGTTCTAGCGCCCGTCCAGCCTGCGCCAGCAGCTTCAGTTTTTGTAGTGAAACCCATGCTTTTCCAATCCTTATCGCGCTTTCTGGGCACCGCGCTGCTCGCCGTGGTGGCCGCCGCAGCCCCCGCCGTTCACGCGCAGCAGGCGCCGCAGCCACCCGAAGTGGCGGCCAAGTCGTACCTGCTGATGGACGTGTCGGCCCACCAGATCCTGGCTTCCAAAGAGATCGACACGCCGGTCGAGCCCGCCTCACTCACCAAGCTGATGAGCGCCTACCTGGTGTTCGACGCGCTCAAGTCCAAGAAGCTCAGCCTGACGCAGACGCTGCCCGTGAGCGACCGCGCCTGGAAGATGCCCGGCTCGCGCATGTTCATCGACCCCAAGATGCAGGTGCCCGTGGAAGACCTGATCAAGGGCATGATCGTGCAGTCCGGCAACGACGCCACCATGGCCCTGGCCGAAGGCGTGGGCGGCACGGCCGAGCACTTCGTGCAGCTGATGAACGACCAGGCCAAGGCGCTGGGCATGAAAAACACCAGCTACCGCAACCCCGAGGGGCTGACCGAGGCCGGCCACACCACCACTGCGCGCGACTTGGCCACGCTGGCCATGCGGCTGATGACCGACTTCCCCGAGTACGTGCACTACTACACCATCAAGAAGTACCGCTACCCGGGCACGCCCGCCAGCAACGACACCAACCGCAACGCGCTGCTGTTCCGTGATCCCACCGTCGACGGCCTGAAAACCGGCCACACCAACGCCGCAGGCTACTGCCTGGTGGCCACGGCCAAGCGCGACTTCCCCAACCTGCAGGGGCGCCGCCTGCTGTCGGTCGTGCTCGGCACCGCCAGCGAGAACGCCCGCGCCAACGAATCGCAAAAACTGCTGAACTGGGGCTACACCGCCTATGAAGGTGTGAAACTGTTCGACGCCGGCAAGGCCGTGGCCACACCCAAGGTCTGGAAGGGCAAGACGGCCGAATTGAAACTGGGCAGCAGCACCCCCATCATCGTGGCAGTGCCCTCTGGCATGGCTGGGCAAGTCAAGACCGAAGTCGCCCGCCCTGAGCCGCTGATCGCCCCCTTCAAACAGGGCCAGCGCGTGGCCACGCTCAAGGTCAAGCTGGGCGAGCAGCAACTGACCGAAGTGCCGCTGGTGGCGCTCGAGCCGGTGGAGGAAGCTGGCTTCCTCGGCCGCGCATGGGATGCCATGCGCCTGTGGATCCAGTAAGCGGCCGCTGACCGGCCCAACGGGGCGCAGCTTGCGCCCTTGGTAGCGCTGCGTTGCAGGAAAACCGCAGCCGCGCTACAATTGAAGGCTTTTCCGCATTGGGGCGGAAAAATTCCATGCCGCGCGCGTGGGCTGTTATGGCCGCACGCGCCGGTTTGTTTTTGACGTTTAGGGACGTTTTTCAATGCCAACCATCAGTCAACTGGTGCGTCAGGGGCGGACGGTCGAGAAGACCAAATCCAAAAGCCCTGCGATGCAAAATTCGCCGCAGCGTCGCGGCGTGTGCACCCGCGTGTACACCACGACGCCGAAGAAGCCGAACTCGGCGCTTCGTAAAGTCGCCAAAGTGCGTCTGACCAACGGTTTCGAGGTCATCTCGTACATCGGCGGTGAAGGCCACAACCTGCAAGAGCACAGCGTGGTGCTGGTGCGCGGCGGCCGGGTCAAGGATTTGCCCGGCGTGCGCTACCACATCGTGCGCGGCTCGCTTGACTTGCAAGGCGTGAAAGACCGCAAGCAGTCGCGCTCCAAGTACGGCGCCAAGCGCCCCAAGAAGGCCTAAACGCTTTCGTCATTTTTCGGTGCTCGAATCGAATGGCTTCGATTCCAGCGTAGTGACCTTGAACAAAGGTCGAGTAAGTGCGGTCCCTGGATGGGTCTGCAGGGTTGTCGGGAATACAGGACTTTTCCGCCAGCCAGCTGAAGCAAACATGAGGTGAAACATGCCACGTCGTCGCGAAGTCCCTAAACGTGAAATCCTGCCGGATCCCAAGTACGGCAATGTCGAGCTGTCCAAATTCATGAACGTCATCATGGAAGGCGGCAAGAAGGCGGTTGCCGAGCGCATCATTTACGGCGCGCTCGAGCAAATGGAGAAGAAAAGCGGCAAAGACCCGCTGGAGCTCTTCGTCATCGCCATCAACAACGTCAAGCCGATGGTCGAGGTCAAGTCTCGCCGCGTCGGTGGCGCCAACTACCAGGTGCCCGTGGAAGTGCGTCCCGTGCGCCGCCTGGCGCTGTCGATGCGCTGGATCAAGGAAGCCGCCCGCAAGCGCGGTGAAAAATCCATGGCGATGCGCCTGGCCAACGAACTGCTGGAGGCCAACGAAGGTCGCGGCGGTGCCATGAAAAAGCGTGACGAAGTGCACCGCATGGCCGAAGCCAACAAGGCGTTCAGCCACTTCCGATTCTGATCTGACCATCAGAGCACCGGGGCTCTGCTCAGTGCATCGAAGGCCGCTCGCGTGTCGTGTACACGCCGCGGCCTTGTGCTGATTAAGGGCTCCGCAAACCGTTTCCGCCGCGCCCACGCGTGGCCTGCTTCAAAAGAGCGAACAACCAAGGACTCATCATGGCTCGCAAGACCCCCATCGAGCGCTATCGCAACATCGGCATCTCCGCGCACATCGACGCTGGCAAGACCACGACGACCGAGCGCATCCTGTTCTACACCGGCGTGACCCACAAGCTGGGCGAGGTGCATGACGGCGCGGCCACGACCGACTGGATGGAGCAGGAGCAAGAGCGCGGCATCACCATCACTTCCGCAGCAGTCACCTGCTTCTGGAAGGGTATGGACATGTCCTACCCGGAGCACCGCTTCAACATCATCGACACCCCCGGACACGTGGACTTCACCATCGAGGTGGAGCGTTCCATGCGCGTGCTGGACGGTGCCTGCATGGTGTACTGCGCCGTGGGTGGCGTGCAGCCGCAGTCCGAGACGGTGTGGCGTCAGGCCAACAAGTACAAGGTGCCGCGTCTGGCGTTCGTCAACAAGATGGACCGCACCGGTGCCAACTTCTTCAAGGTCGTCGACCAGATCAAGACGCGCCTGAACGGCAACCCCGTTCCGGTCGTGATCCCCATCGGCGCGGAAGAAGGCTTCAAAGGCGTGGTCGACCTGGTCAAGATGAAAGCGATCATCTGGGACGAGGCTTCGCAAGGCATGAAGTTCGACTACCAGGACATTCCTGCCGAACTGGTCGACACCGCCAAGGAATGGCGCGAGAAGATGGTCGAGTCGGCTGCCGAAGCCAGCGAAGACCTGATGAACAAATACCTTGAAGAAGGCGACCTTTCGGAAGCCGACATCAAGGCCGGACTGCGCGCGCGCACGCTGGCGGTCGAAATCCAGCCCATGCTGTGCGGCACCGCGTTCAAGAACAAGGGCGTGCAGCGCATGCTGGACGCCGTGATCGACTACCTGCCCTCGCCCGTGGACATCCCGGACGTGGAAGGCACCGATCCTGACGACGAAGAGAAGAAGCTGTCGCGCAAGGCCGATGACGGTGAGAAGTTCTCTTCGCTGGCATTCAAGCTGATGACCGACCCGTTCGTGGGCCAGTTGACCTTCGTGCGCGTCTATTCCGGCGTGCTGAGCAAGGGCGACACCGTGTTCAACTCGGTCAAGGGCAAGAAGGAACGCATCGGCCGTATCGTGCAGATGATGGCGAACGAGCGTATCGAAGTGGAAGAAATTCGCGCTGGCGACATCGCTGCATGCGTTGGTCTGAAGGACGTGACCACCGGTGAAACCCTGTGCGATGTGGGTTCCCCCATCGTGCTCGAGCGCATGGTGTTCCCCGAGCCCGTGATCGCGCAGGCCGTCGAGCCCAAGACCAAGGCCGACCAGGAGAAGATGGGTATCGCCCTGTCGCGCCTGGCCGCCGAGGATCCCTCCTTCCGGGTACGCACCGACGAGGAATCGGGCCAGACCATCATCGCCGGCATGGGCGAGCTGCACCTCGAGATCATCGTGGATCGCATGAAGCGCGAATTCGGCGTGGAAGCCAACGTGGGCAAGCCCCAGGTGGCCTACCGCGAAACCGTGCGCAAGACGGTCACCGACGTCGAAGGCAAGTTCGTGCGTCAGTCGGGCGGTAAGGGCCAGTACGGTCACGTCGTGTTCACGCTGGAGCCGCAAGAGCCTGGCAAGGGCTTCGAGTTCGTCGACGCCATCAAGGGCGGTGTGGTGCCTCGCGAGTACATCCCTGCGGTGCAGAAGGGTGTCGAAGAAGCGCTGACCTCCGGCGTGCTGGCTGGCTACCCGGTGGTGGACGTGAAAGTCACGTTGACCTTCGGTTCGTACCACGACGTGGACTCGTCCGAGCAGGCGTTCAAGATGGCCGCCATCTTCGGTTTCAAGGAAGCCGCCCGCAAGGCGACGCCCGTGATTCTGGAGCCCATGATGGCGGTGGAAGTCGAAACGCCGGAAGACTACGCCGGCACGGTGATGGGCGACTTGTCGTCTCGCCGCGGCATGGTGCAGGGCATGGACGACATGGTCGGCGGTGGCAAGGTCATCAAGGCCGAAGTGCCGCTGTCGGAAATGTTCGGCTACTCGACCGATCTGCGCTCGGCCACGCAAGGCCGTGCGACGTACACGATGGAGTTCAAGCACTACGCTGAAGCGCCGAAGAACGTGGCCGACGCCATCGTGGCTGCCCGCGCCAAGTGATGTGAGTGAAAAGTGGCTGCAGCGCTTGTGCAACAAGCGCGAGCAGCTACTTTATTGATAGCTGACGGGTGGTTGCCCGTCGGTCTGCGATCCGGAGTCCGCGCCGTGCCCGTGCAGCGCGATTCAAGGCATCCGGGTGCAGACCTAAAACCGACACACGGGTATCTGTTCTTTTTCGGAGTAAGTTGAAATGGCAAAAGAGAAATTTGAGCGTAGCAAGCCGCACGTGAACGTGGGCACGATTGGTCACGTGGACCACGGCAAGACGACACTGACCGCGGCCATTGCCACGGTGCTGTCCAAGAAATTCGGTGGCGAGGCCAAGGCCTACGACCAGATTGACGCAGCGCCCGAAGAAAAAGCGCGCGGCATCACCATCAACACCGCCCACGTCGAATACGAAACCGCCAACCGCCACTACGCCCACGTGGACTGCCCTGGCCACGCCGACTATGTGAAAAACATGATCACCGGCGCCGCCCAGATGGACGGCGCCATCCTGGTGTGCTCGGCCGCTGACGGCCCCATGCCCCAAACGCGCGAGCACATCCTGCTGAGCCGTCAGGTTGGCGTGCCCTACATCATCGTGTTCCTGAACAAGGCCGACATGGTCGACGACGCCGAACTGCTCGAACTCGTCGAAATGGAAGTGCGCGAGCTGCTCTCCAAATACGAATTCCCCGGCGATGACACCCCCATCATCAAAGGCTCGGCCAAACTGGCCCTGGAAGGCGACACCGGCGAGCTGGGCGAACAAGCCATCATGAAGCTGGCCGACGCCCTGGACACCTACATCCCCACGCCTGAGCGCGCCATCGACGGCGCCTTCCTCATGCCCGTGGAAGACGTGTTCTCCATCTCCGGCCGCGGCACCGTCGTGACCGGTCGTATCGAGCGCGGCATCATCAAAGTCGGCGAAGAAATCGAAATCGTCGGCATCAAGCCCACGCAGAAAACCACCTGCACCGGCGTCGAGATGTTCCGCAAGCTGCTCGACCAAGGCCAAGCTGGCGACAACGTCGGTATCCTGCTGCGCGGCACCAAACGCGAAGAAGTCGAGCGCGGCCAAGTGCTGTGCAAGCCCGGCTCCATCAAGCCCCACACCGAATTCGTCGGTGAGGTCTATGTGCTGAGCAAAGACGAAGGCGGCCGTCACACGCCCTTCTTCAACAACTACCGTCCGCAGTTCTACTTCCGCACCACCGACGTCACCGGCAGCATCGAGCTGCCCGCTGACAAAGAAATGGTGATGCCTGGCGACAACGTGTCGATCACCGTCAAGCTGATCGCCCCCATCGCCATGGAAGAAGGCCTGCGCTTCGCTATCCGCGAAGGCGGCCGTACCGTGGGCGCTGGCGTCGTCGCCAAGATCATTGCGTGAGGTGAACGGACATGGCCAAGCAAAAGATCCGTATCCGCCTGAAGGCATTTGATTACAAGCTGATCGACCAGTCGGCAGCTGAGATCGTTGACACCGCCAAGCGCACCGGCGCCGTGGTCAAGGGCCCCGTGCCCCTGCCTACGCGCATGAAGCGCTTCGACATCTTGCGTTCGCCGCACGTCAACAAGACCAGCCGCGACCAGTTCGAGATCCGTACGCATCAGCGTCTGATGGACATCGTCGATCCCACCGACAAGACCGTCGACGCGCTGATGAAGCTGGATCTGCCGGCCGGCGTGGACGTCGAAATCAAGCTGCAGTGATGGTGTAACGGGAAGCGCCGTACGGCGCCTTCCAGGCCACCCAAGCGCGGACTTGCCGTATCGGCAATGTCCGCGTTATAATTTCAGGCTTGCCTTTTTTGGGCAAGACTTTTCAACCCTCTTTCGCATTCCAAACGCGCAGGCCAATTGCAGCAGGCGCGGCGAGAGTTCAGGAGCAATAAATGAGTCAAAGCAATCGATTGGGGTTGCTGGGGCGCAAGGTGGGCATGATGCGTCTGTTCACCGATGACGGCGATGCAGTGCCCGTCACGGTGGTCGATGTGTCGAACAACCGCGTTACCCAGGTCAAAACCCAGGAAAACGATGGCTACGTGGCCCTGCAGGTCACGTTTGGCGCACGCAAAGCCTCGCGCGTGTCCAAGCCCCAAGCCGGCCACCTCGCCAAGGCGGGTGTCGAAGCCGGTGAAATCACCCAGGAATTCCGCGTGGACGACGCCGTCGCCGGCAAATACGCCGCTGGCGCCGCCGTGCCCGTGGCCGACGTGTTTGCCGCTGGCCAGAAAGTCGACGTGCAAGGCACCTCGATCGGTAAAGGCTACGCCGGTACCATCAAGCGCCACAACTTCAGCTCGCAGCGCGCGTCGCACGGTAACAGCCGTTCGCACAACGTGCCGGGCTCGATCTCCATGGCGCAGGATCCTGGCCGCGTGTTCCCGGGCAAGAAGATGACCGGTCACATGGGCGATGAGACTGTCACCACCCAGAACCTGGATGTCGTTCGCGTCGACGAAGCACGCCAGCTGCTGCTGATCAAGGGCGCTGTCCCTGGTTCGCGCGGCGGTTTCGTGACCGTGCGTCCGGCCGTCAAGGCGCCGGAAGGCAAAGCGAAAGAGGAGGCGTAATCCATGCAACTCGAACTCCTCAACGAACAAGGTCAGGCTGCCTCCAAGGTGGATGCCCCTGAAACGCTGTTCGGCCGCGACTACAACGAAGCGCTGGTGCACCAGCTGGTGGTGGCCTACAAGGCCAATGCCCGCCAAGGTACGCGCGCTCAGAAAGATCGCGAACAGGTCAAGCACTCGACCAAGAAGCCGTTCCGCCAAAAAGGTACGGGTAATGCCCGCGCCGGTATGACGTCCTCGCCGCTGTGGCGCGGGGGTGGTCGCACCTTCCCGAACAGCCCGGAAGAGAACTTCGCCCAGAAGATCAACAAGAAGATGTACCGCGCCGGCATGGCGTCCATCTTCTCCCAGCTGGCGCGTGAAGGCCGCCTGGCCGTGGTGGACTCGATCAAGGTCGATTCGCCCAAGACCAAGCAGCTGGCCGCCCGCTTCAAGTCCATGAAGCTCGATTCCGTGCTCGTGATCGCCGATGAAGTCGACGAAAACCTGTACCTGGCTTCGCGCAACCTGGGCAACGTGCTGGTGATCGAGCCGCGTTACGCCGATCCCGTGTCGCTGGTGCACTACAAGAAGGTGCTGGTCACCAAGGGTGCCATCGACAAGCTCAAGGAGATGTTCGCATGAGCCGCATCAATCCGACTCCGAAAGAGCGCCAGTTCGACGAAGGCCGCCTGATGCAGGTCCTCATCGCTCCGGTGATCTCCGAAAAGGCCACGCTGGTGGCCGAAAAGTCCAATGCCGTCACCTTCAAGGTGCTGCGCGACGCGACTAAGCCCGAAATCAAAGCCGCTGTTGAACTGCTGTTCAAGGTGGAAGTCAAGGGCGTGTCCGTGGCCAACATCAAAGGCAAGACCAAGCGCTTTGGTCGCACCATCGGTCGTCGTGACCACGTGCGCAAGGCCTACGTCCTGCTCAAGGAAGGTCAAGAGCTGAACCTGTCTGGGGAGGCTGCGTAAACCATGGCCGTCATCAAGATCAAACCGACCTCGCCTGGCCGCCGCGCCATGATCAAGGTCACGCGCGACCACCTGCACAAAGGTGAAGGTTTCGCGCCCCTGCTGGAGCCGCAATTCCAGAAGGCTGGCCGCAACAACAACGGCCGCATCACCACCCGCCACAAGGGCGGTGGTCATCGTCACCACTACCGCGTCGTCGACTTCCGTCGCGACAAGGATGGCATTCCGGCCAAAGTCGAACGCGTTGAGTACGACCCGAACCGCAGCGCGCACATCGCGCTGGTGTGCTATGCCGATGGCGAGCGCCGCTACATCATCGCCCCGCGCGGTGTGGAAGTCGGCAGCCAGCTGCTGAGCGGCGCCGAAGCGCCGATCCGCGCCGGCAACACGCTGCCCATCCGCAACATCCCGGTGGGTTCGACCATCCATTGCATCGAGCTCAAGCCCGGTGCTGGTGCCCAGATCGCCCGCTCGGCCGGTACGTCCGCCACGCTGCTGGCGCGCGAAGGCACCTACGCTCAAGTGCGTATGCGCTCTGGCGAAGTGCGCAAGATCCACATCGAGTGCCGTGCCACGATCGGTGAAGTCGCCAACGAAGAGCACAGCCTGCGCCGTTTGGGCAAGGCCGGTGTGAAGCGCTGGATGGGTATCCGTCCGACCGTCCGCGGTATCGTGATGAACCCGGTCGATCACCCGATGGGTGGTGGTGAAGGTCGAAGCAAGTCGGGCCGCCAGCCTGTTGACCCATGGGGCAACCTGACCAAGGGCTATCGCACCCGTTCTAACAAGCGTACGCAGAACATGATTGTTTCGCGTCGCAAGAAGTAAGGACCTCCGCAAATGACACGTTCTCTCAAGAAGGGTCCGTTTGTGGACCACCACCTTCTGGCCAAGGTCGACAAGGCCGTGGCCACGAAGGACAAGAAGCCCGTCAAAACCTGGTCGCGTCGCTCCATGATCCTGCCCGATTTCATCGGTCTGACGATCGCCGTGCACAACGGCAAGCAGCACGTGCCCGTTTATGTGACCGACCAGATGGTTGGCCACAAGCTCGGCGAATTTGCGCTGACGCGTACCTTCAAAGGTCACGCGGCAGACAAAAAAGCCAAGAAGTAAGGAACAGGACCAATGGAAACACGTGCAGTCCTCCGTGGCGTACGCCTGTCGGTCGACAAGGGCCGTCTGGTGGCCGATCTGATTCGCGGCAAGAAAGTGGATCAGGCGCTCAACACCCTCACCTTCACGCAGAAGAAAGCCGCCGGCATCATCAAGAAAGTGCTGGAGTCGGCCATCGCCAACGCCGAGCACAACGACGGTGCCGACATCGACGAGCTTCGCGTCAAGACCATCTATGTCGAGCAGGGCACCACGCTCAAGCGCTCGGCAGCCCGCGCCAAAGGCCGCGGCGCTCGCTTGTCCAAGCCCACGTGCCATGTGTACGTGACGGTGGGCAACTAAGGAAGGCCGGGAAAGACTATGGGACAAAAAATCCACCCAACCGGTTTCCGCCTGGCGGTGAGCCGCAACTGGGCCAGCCGTTGGTATGCCAACAACCGTGACTTCGCCGGCATGCTGGCCGAAGACATCAAGGTGCGCGAGTACCTCAAGGCCAAGCTGAAGAACGCCGCTGTGTCGCGCGTTCTGATCGAGCGCCCCGCCAAGAACGCCCGCATCACCATCTACTCGGCACGTCCGGGCGTGGTGATCGGCAAGAAAGGCGAAGACATCGAGAAGCTGAAGAAGGACCTGGCAGCCCAGTTGGGCGTGCCTGTGGCCGTCAACATCGAAGAAGTGCGCAAGCCTGAAGTCGATGCCCAGCTGATCGCCGACTCGATCACGCAGCAGCTCGAAAAGCGGATCATGTTCCGCCGCGCCATGAAGCGCGCGATGCAGAACGCCATGCGTCTGGGTGCCCAGGGCATCAAGATCATGTCCGCCGGTCGTCTGAACGGCATCGAAATCGCACGCACCGAGTGGTACCGCGAAGGCCGCGTGCCGCTGCATACGCTGCGTGCCGACATCGACTACGCCACGTCTGAAGCCAAGACCACCTACGGCATCATCGGTGTCAAGGTGTGGGTCTACAAAGGCGACACGCTGGGCCGTAACGATGCCCCGTCGCTGGACAGCACGCCGCGCCCCGAAGGCGAAGAGCGTCGCGGTCCGCGTGGCCCGCGTCGTGACGGCCGTGGTGGCCCTGGCGGCGACCGCGCTGGCCGTGGTGGCCCCCGCCGTGGCGGTGCTGGCACCCATGCCGCGCCGGCCGACGGCAGCGACAAACCCGCTGAGGCCGCAGGCGCCGACGCGCAACCCGCCGTTAAGCGCGTCCGCAAAGCCGCGCCCGCTGCAGCAGCGGACGGCGCCAAAGGAGAGTAAACATGCTGCAACCTGCACGCAGAAAGTACCGCAAGGAGCACAAGGGCCGCAACACCGGTATCGCCACACGTGGCAATACCGTGGCCTTTGGCGAATTCGGCCTGAAGTCCACCGACCGTGGTCGCCTGACGGCGCGCCAGATCGAATCCGCTCGCCGTGCCATCACCCGTCACGTCAAGCGCGGTGGCCGCATCTGGATCCGCGTATTCCCGGACAAGCCAATTTCTACCAAGCCCGCCGAAGTTCGTATGGGTAACGGTAAAGGCAACCCCGAGTACTACGTGGCTGAAATCCAGCCCGGCAAGGTGCTGTATGAAATCGTGGGTGTGCCCGAGGCGCTGGCCCGCGAGGCATTTCAGCTGGCTGCCGCCAAGCTGCCCCTGCGCACGACCTTCGTGGCGCGCATGACCGGCCAGTAATCAGGAGCAACACCAGATGAAAACCGCTGAACTGCGCAACAAGGACGTGGCTGGTCTGCAAGCCGAGGTGAAGGACCTGCAAAAGGCCCATTTCAACCTGCGCATGCAAAAAGCCACGCAGCAACTCAACAACACGGCCCAGCTGCGCGAAACGCGCCGCGCGATCGCCCGCGCCAAAACGCTGATCGCCGAGAAACAAGCCGCCGCCAAGTAAGGACTGTGATGACGGAAGCCAAACCCTCCCTCAAGCGCACCCTGATCGGCACGGTCGTCAGCGACAAGCGCAACAAAACTGTGACCGTGCTCATCGAGCGCCGCGTCAAGCACCCGATCTACGGCAAGATCATGATTCGCTCCTCGAAGTACCACGCGCACGACGAGAACAGCGAATACAAGATGGGCGACACGGTGGAAATCACCGAAAGCCGCCCGCTGTCGAAGACGAAGAACTGGGTCGCTACGCGCCTGGTGCAGAAGGCTGCCGCGGTCTGATTCCGCGCGCCACGGGGGTTCGGCCTTGCAGCCGCTCCTACCGCCAAGACCCCGCCCCGGTGCGGGGCCCCGAAACGGCCCACAATGTGGGTCGTTTTTGTTTTTTGGGCGCTCGCTGTACGTTGCGCCGCCCTATTCACTCAAAAGGACTGCACCATGATTCAAGTTGGAGACGCTCTGCCCGCCGTGACCCTGGCCGAGTATTCGGAAGTGGAAGGCAACGGCTGCAGCCTGGGCCCGAACCCCGTCGATGTCACGCAGGCTGCCGCTGGCAAGACCCTCGCCATCTTCGCCGTGCCGGGCGCCTTCACGCCGACCTGCTCGGCCAAGCACGTGCCCAGCTACCTGCAGAACGCCGACGCGCTGAAGGCCGCTGGCGTGGACGAGATCTGGTGCCTGTCGGTGAACGACGCGTTCGTCATGGGTGCGTGGGCGCGCGACCAGAAGACCGAGGGCAAGATCCGCATGCTGGCCGATGGTGACGCCGCGTTCGCCAAGGCCGTCGGCTTGACGCTCGACTTGAACGGCAAGGGCCTGGGCCTGCGCAGCAACCGCTATTCGATGCTGGTCAAGGACGGCAAGGTGGTGACGCTGAACGTGGAAGCGCCGGCCAAGTTTGAGGTGAGCGACGGCGCCACCATGCTGGCGCAGGCAAAGGCCTGATTCGCCTGGACTCCGGTTTGCTCTAAAAGTGATAGCTGCTAGCGCTTGTCCATAGGGCGCTGGCGGCTTATTTGATTCCAAAGCGTAGCGCGCCCCGCTGCGGCGCATCACGCCGCCACCCGTGGCCGCTAGCGCGGTGATCCTGCAACCTAGGCCTGCAAGTCCACCTTCAGGTAGTGCGCGCCTGGCAGGGGGTTGTGGTAGTAGGGTGGGATGGGCTCGAAGCCCAGGTCTTCGTACAGCGCCCGGGCCGATTCCATGTCGTCCAGCGTGTCCAGCAAGACGCTGTCGTAACCCAGCTGCAGCGCGGCGGCCAGCACCGATTCGGCCAGCTGGCGGCCCAGGCCAAAGCGCCGGAATGCCTTGCGCACGAACAGGCGCTTCATCTCGGCGGCGTTCGCGTAATCCACATCGTCAATGGGCCGCAGCGCGCAGCAGCCGGCCAGTTCGCCATCGACCATGGCCAGCAGCAGCGTGCCGCGCGGCGCGGCGTAGTCGCCGGGCAGGCGGGCCAGCTCGGCCTCGAAATCCTGGAAGTCCAGGTCTACGCCCAGCAGGCTGGCGTATTCCGCGAACAGTTCGCGCGCCTGGGCGATCTGGTCGGCGCTGGTGGCCACAACAATGTCAACGGGCGGGCGGGTATCCACGGGCGTTCAAAAAAGCTTGAAAGATGCCGCTGACGCGCACGGCGCCAGCGGCTGCGACCCAGTTTAGCCCAGCGCCGGGGCCGCGCCCAGTTGCACCACGGCATAGACCACACCGGCCGACACGGCCAGCAGCACCAGCGCCAGCACACGGTTGCCAGCGCCATCGCGCGAAGACGGCAGGGCCACGCCATCGGCCACGCGCTTGTCGCCGGTCAGCATGGGGCCAATCAGGTTCTTGCGCCGCGCCAGGTACGCAAACACGGCCACCACGTGCAGCACGACCAGCCCGATCACCAGGTACTGCCCCCAGCCCTTGTGCCAGGTGGTCGCGCGGCTGACCCAGTCGCCCGAAACGAGCGACGTTAACGGGCCGGCGAAGGCGATCTCGTCGTCGGTGAACAAACCGCTGGCCACTTGCAGAACCAGCGCCGCCATCATCGCCAACACCGACAAGGCGCCCACGGCCGAATGGCCGGCGGTTTCGCTGGCGGGCGCGCGTCCGCCCAGATAGCGCGCGATGCGCCCCGGCGTGGGGAAAAACGTGGCAAAGCGCGACCAGTGGCCGCCCACCAAGCCCCACAGCACACGAAACACCAACAGCGTGAACACCGCGTACGCCAGCCTGAAGTGCCAGTTCATCGCGTCGCCACCCACCTTGGCGGTCACGACCAGGCCGATCACGCAGGCTGCCAGCGCCCAGTGAAACAGTCGGGTGGGCAAGTCCCAGATACGGACGGTGGTCATCGGCTCTCCTGAAGCAGCGTGGGGGTGTGGCCATTTGAACGAAAACCGGCGCTGGTGAGCGCCGGTTTTCTTGCGGTGAAGGTAGCATTCTGCCCGGCACCAGCACAGGTGCGCCGTAGAACGTCCCCACTTGTGCGCCGGACTTCCCATCACCAACGACTCCGACGGAGCGCCTCCCATGAAAAACAAGACCGTGTTGATCCTGTCCCTGGCCGCCGCCAGCCTGCTGACCGCCCTGCCCGCCGCAGCGCAGTTCGCCAAGGCCGAAGACGCCATCCAGTACCGCCAAAGCGCCTTCCGCGTGCTGGGCCACCACTTCAGCCGCCTGGGCGGCATGGCCACCGGCCGTGCGCCTTACGACGCCGCCGCAGCAGCGGCCGATGGCGACGTGCTGGCCGCCGTGGCCAAGCTGCCCTTCCACGGCTTCGTGGCCGGCTCGGACACTGGCAACACCCGCGCCCTGCCCGTCGTGTGGACGGCAGCGCCCAAGTTCAAGGAAATGAACGACAAGATGGTCGACGCCACCGGCAAGCTGGCCGTGGCAGCCAAGAGCGGCAACCTGGACCAACTCAAGGCCAGCTTCGGCCCGGCCGCGCAGACCTGCAAGGCCTGCCACGACGAATTCCGCAAGAAATAAGTAGCGTAGCCAGTTCGATCGCGCAGCGCGGCGCCTGCACAGGCAACTGCGTTTCGCTATAAAAACTGCAGCTGCCAGCGCTTGTCTGACGTGCGCTGGCGGCCAAAAATGCATAAGAAAACCGCCTCATGGGCGGTTTCTTTTTTGGGGTAACGCGGTGACGCTGCAGGCGCCTCAGGCCTGCGGCGAAGCGCTCAGGCTTCAACCAGCAGCTTTTCAATCAGCTTGTGCAGCTCATCAAAATTGGGCGCACCCACGTAGCGCTTGACGATCTCGCCCTTCTTGTTGACCACGAAGGTGGTGGGCGTCAGCTTCACGTCGCCCCAGGCTTGCGCCACGGCCCCGGTGTTGTCGATCGCCACCTTGAACGGCAGCTTGCGCGTTTCTGCGAAGTTGACGACGTAGCTGGGCGGGTCGTACTGCATGGCCACGGCCACTGTTTCGTAGCCTTTGCCTTTGAACTTGTCGTAAGTGGCGACAATTTCGGGCATCTCCGCCACGCAGGTGGTGCAGCTGGTGGCCCAGAAGTTGACCAACGTGACCTTGCCTTGCAGCGACTGCGTGGTCTGGCTGCTGCCGTCCAGCAGGACGAAGGTGGATTGGGGCGCGGCGTCCTGGCCGCAGCCGGCCAAGGCCAGCGAACCGGCCAGAGCGAGGCCGAGACCCAAGGAGCGGAAAGAAAAGGTGTTCATGGTGCAGTCGGCATTTTAGGCAGTTGCGCGTCCGCGCGCTGGCGGCATGGGCACGGGCTAGGGCGCGGCGCGATGGCCGAAGCCGGGTAGACCCGAAGCAGCGCGGTAAGTTCGGCTGACCGTTGCGTTAGTGCTCCAGGGGTTTGCGCCGCGCCGCACAGGGCGATTCGCCGGCGCCATGACGGGCGGCGCGCAAAGCGGCGCTTACTGCCCCAGCCCCAGCAGCAATTCGTGAAACGCCTGCGGCTCGGTCAGCATCGGGTCGTGCCCGGTGGCCATTTCCACCACGCGCGCGCCGCCGCCAGCGGCCCAGTGGCCGCCCCAGAACTGCGGGTCGGCAATGCGTTGGCGCGAAGGGTCGATGGTGGCCAGTTGGGGCGCGGTGCAGCTGATGAAGCTGCGCGGCACGGCGGCGACGCGCGCGGGGTCAAACTGCAGCGGCTGCGTGTAGGTGTGGCCGGGGTGCGGCGTTTGGCGGCGGTTCACCCAGTCGGCCAGCGGGCCGGTCAGGCCAAAAGCGTCTGGCGGCGGGGCGGGGATGGCGTACTGCGCGTTGGCCTGCGCGCCGCCCAGGCGCTGGGCGCGCGTGGCCTCGCTGTGGGCGCTGCTCCAGCTTTCGCCTGGCTTGGGCAGCACGGCATCTACGTAAACCAGGTGGCGCAGGCGGCCAGGGCGCCGGTCGGCCACGGCGGTGCCCAGCATGCCGGCGTAGGAATGGGCGACCAGGATGCAGTCGCTCAGCTCTTCTGCCTCCAGCGCGCCTAGCACGTCGGCGATGTGCGTTTCCAGGTCGATCTGGGGGTCAGCAGGTGCGCGCGCTCGCCCAGGCCCGTCAGCGTGACGGCATGGGCGCGGTGCCCGGCGCGGATCAGCGTGGCGAGCGTGTCGCGCCAATACCAGGCGCCACCCCAGGCGCCGTGAACGAGCAGGTAGTTGGCCATGGTGCGGTTCCTTGGTTTCAGTATTGGCTAAGAAAAACGCCTCTGGCGCAGGCGCACAGAGCGCTGGAAGCTATCAAAACAATAGTTTGTCTGGTTGCGGGCCGCAGCGCGTCAGATGGCGCCATCCGCGCGCAGCTGCGCCAGCCGCGCCGCGTCGTGCCCCAGCAATTCGCCCAGCACCTCGTCCGTGTGCTGGCCCAGCAGCGGCGGCGGCAAGTCGGTGCGCACGGGGGTGGCCGAGAGTTTCAGCGGGCTGGACACCAGTTTCAGGTCGGCCTTCAGCGGGTGCTGCCACTCGGTGACCATGCCGCGCTGCTGCACCTGCGGGTCGTCAAACACCTCGCTCAGGTTGTTGATGGCGCCGCAGGGCACCTTGGCCGCTTCCAGCGCGGCCAGCCAGTCGGCCTTGCTGCGCGTTGCCATGATTTGCGTAAGGATCGGCACAAGTTCGCCGCGGTTACGCACGCGATCGGCGTTTTTAACGTAGCGCGGGTCAGCCGCCAGCTCGGGCTGTCCCGCCACCTGGCAGAACTTGGCAAACTGCCCGTCGTTGCCGACGGCCAGGATGATGTGGTCGGCGCTGCCATCGGGCTTGGGCGCCACCTCGAACACCTGGTAGGGCACGATGTTCTGGTGCGCGTTGCCCATGCGCCCCGGCACCTTGCCGCTGACGAGGTAGTTGGCGCCCAGGTTGGCCAGCATGGCGGTTTGCGTGTCCAGCAGCGCCATGTCCAGGTACTGGCCTTCGCCGGTGCGTTCGGCGTGGCGCAGCGCGGCCAGGATGCCCACGGCGCTGTACAGGCCGGTGAACAGGTCGGCCACGGCCACGCCCACCTTCTGCGGGCCGCCGCCGGGCAGGTCGTCGCGCTCGCCGGTGATGCTCATCAGCCCGCCCATGCCCTGCACGGCGTAGTCGTACCCAGCGCGCGGCGCGTACGGCCCCGTCTGGCCAAAGCCCGTCAGGCTGCAGTACACCAGCGCGGGGTTGATGGCGCGCAGGCTGTCGTAATCCAGCCCGTAGCGCGCCATGTCGCCCACCTTGAAGTTTTCGATGAATACGTGGCAATGGGGCACCAGCTCGCGGATCAGCTGCTGGCCCGCGGGCTGGCTGATGTCGCAGGTGACCGAGCGCTTGTTGCGGTTGGCGCCCAGGTAATAGGCCGATTCTTGCGATTCGCCGCCGCCTTCGGCCTGCAGGAAGGGCGGCCCCCAGCTGCGCGTGTCGTCGCCCGTGCCGGGCCGCTCGATCTTGATCACGTCGGCGCCCAGATCGGCCAGGGTCTGCGTGCACCACGGGCCTGCCAGCACGCGAGACAGATCCAGAACGCGAATGCCATCCAAAGAGTTCATGGCTTCATTCTCACCCAGCCCTGTGCGCCACGGTCCCGCGCGGGCGACAACGGGGCGTAGGCCCGCGCCGATAATGCGCCGCATGGCCTGCTCGCGCCCCATTTTTTGCTCGTTGGCCGCATCGCGCGCCGGCGGCCTTCGCCGCGGGATCCGCAAGATCGCCCGCACGTTCGCGCCAGCGTGGGCCGCGGCAGCGCTGTGGATGGCCCTGACCGCCTGCACACCCACCCTCAATTGGCGCGAGCTGCCCCTGCCGCCCACTGGCGCCCATGCCCTGCTGCCCTGCAAGCCCGACCGCGCTGAACGCAGCGTGCCGCTGGGCGGCGCGCCCACCGATCTGGTGGTGATGGGTTGCGATGCGGGCGGCACCACGTTCGCAGTGATGGCGGCCGTGGTGCCACCCGGCCGCGCGCCGGATGCGCTGCTGGAAGGCTGGCAGCAGGCCACCCTCAGCAATATGAAGGCGCATGGCGAGGTGCAGCGGCAGCCCTTTCACCCCGCCGCCGGCCTGCCACTGCCCCACGCGCAGCGGGTGGTGGCGCAGGGCGATGCACCCAGCGGCCGGCCCGTCTATGCGCAGGCGGCCTGGTCGGCCCGCAGCGCGGAAGGCGGCGCCACCGAGCTGGTGCACGCGGTGATGTACAGCGAAAAGCCCCAGCCGGACGTGGCCGACGCCTTCTTCGCCGGGCTGAAGTGGCGGTAAGCGCGCGGGTCATCTTGCCTGCGAGCGGCGGGCGTGCTCCTCCTTGCCTGGATCGGTCAACCTATCTGCTGCGCGCGCTGGCCAGACGCCGTCGCGCATGGGCCGGGGCATGGCTCTGCCGGAAGTGCGTCGCGCCGGCAAGTCGCGCGCGCCGGCACCGCGCCGTGGGCTTGTGCAGCCGATGTGGCCTGGCCGGGCAGGGGCATTCACGCTGGCAGCGCGCGGCGGATAATCGGCTCCTGTTGACTACTATCCACCCCATGCGTTGCCACCCCTGCGCCCCGCTGAAGGGCACCCCAGCCCACGGCGCGGCCTTCGTGCGGGCGGCGCGCGCCGGGTGCTGAAATGAACGCCGTCCTCATCATTGCGCACGCCCCGCTGGCCAACGCCTTGCGCGAAGGCGTGCTGCACTGTTTCCCCGACGCCGCCGACGCGGTGGCGGCGGTCGATATCCAGGCCCAGGCTGAGCCTGAGGCTTCCCTCGCCCAGGCGCAACACGCGCTGGCCGCCCTGCCCAGCGACGAGGTGCTGGTGCTGACCGACATCTTTGGCGCCACGCCCTGCAACGTGGCGCAGCGGCTGGTCGATGGCGTGCGCACCCGCCTGATCGCCGGGGCCAACCTGCCCATGGCGCTGCGCGCCATGAGCTACCGCGCCGAGCCGCTGGAAGCCATGGCCGCGCGCGCGCTGGCTGGCGGCGCCCAGGGCGTGATGTCCGTGGCGGCCACCGGGCCGCAAAACCAGAGCCGACGACCCACTCCGAATGATTCAGAGCAACATCACCATCAGCAATAAGCTTGGCCTGCATGCGCGCGCCTCGGCCAAACTCACCAAGCTGGCGGGCAGTTTCCCGTGCGAAGTCTGGATGGCCAAGGGCGGCCGCCGCGTCAACGCCAAGAGCATCATGGGCGTGATGATGCTGGCCGCCGGCATCGGCAGCGAGGTGTCGATCGAAACCGATGGCGAGCGCGAGCAGGAAGCCATGGACGCGCTGCGCGCCCTGATCGACGACAAATTCGGCGAGGGCGAATAAACCCGCCAGACAAGCGCAGCGCATGCCGATCCGCCTCAGTCGAAATGGCCGCGCCGCGCGCCTGAACGCGCTGGCCAACGAGCGCTGCGACGCCGGCGACGTGCCTGGCGCGCTCGACTTGTACGGCCAAGCGGCCCGCGCGCAACCCGCCTGGGCCGTGCCGTGGTTCAACCTGGGGCTGCTGCACAAGTACCGCGGGCAATGGCAGGCGTCGCTGGACGCCAACCAGGCCGCGCTGGCGCGAGAGCCGTCTCACGAAGGGGCGATCTGGAACGCCGGCATCGCCGCCACCGCCCTCGGGCAATGGCGGTTGGCGCGCGCCCTGTGGCGCCGCTATGGCATCGACATGCCCGACAGCGATGCGCCCCCCGCCTTCGCGCCCAGCCTGACCCCGATCCGCGTGAACCTGTCCCACGCGCCCGAGGTGCTGTGGGCCGACCGCATCTGCCCGGCGCGGGCGGTGATTCGCTCGGTGCCCACCCCCTCTTCAGGGCGGCGGTACGGCGATGTGCTGCTGCACGATGGCGCGCCCAATGGCACGCGCCGCCTGCACGGGCGCGAGGTGCCCGTTTTTGACGAGCTGCAGGTGCTGGCGCCGTCTGACCACGCCACCTGGACGCTGCAGCTTGACGACCTGGCGGCCGAGCAGGCCGACGCGCTGGTGCAGCGCCTGGTCGACGCCGATTTGCCCGCCGAGGACTGGACCCGCAGCCTGCGGTCGCTCTGCAAGGCGTGCTCGGAAGGCCGCGCGGACGACGACCCCGCGCATACGCACGCTGCTGAATTGGCGCAGGATGACCGCCCCGGCAGCACCACGCTGGCGCTGGCCCTGCGCCGCGAAACGGGCGACCGTGACAAGGCCCTGGCGCTGCTCGCGCCGCTGCCGCAAGCGGCCACCGGGCGCTGGGAATGCGTGCTGCCCGCCCACGGCGACGCCGCGAAGGAATCAACATGAGCTTTGCCATCCATGGATTGGCGGTGGCGCGCGGCGTGGCCATTGGCCGTGCCGTGCTGGTGGCGTCCAGCCGGCTGGACGTGGTGCACAACTTCATCCAGCCCGATCAGGTCAAAAGCGAAATCGCCCGCCTGAACGCCGCGCGCGACGCGGTGATCGAAGAGCTGCAGCGGCTGCTGGCCACCATGCCCAAGGACGCGCCGGGCGAGCTGTCGGGCGTGCTGGAAGTGCACCTGCTGCTGCTGCAAGACCCCAGCATTGGCGCCGACACGCGCCGCTGGGTGGTAGAGCGCCACTACAACGCCGAGTGGGCGCTGACCAGCCAGCTGGAAGTGCTCTCGCGCCAGTTCGACCAGATGGAGGACGAATACCTTCGCGAGCGCAAGGCCGATGTGGAGCAGGTGGTTGAACGCGTGCTGCGCCACCTGAAGGGCGCTGCCTTGCCGGTCACGGCCGCCGCCGCGCGGCGCGAACCGCGGCAGCACGACCTGGCGCTGGACGACACGCTGGACGTGCCGCTGGTGCTGGTGGCGCACGATTTGTCGCCCGCCGACATGCTGCAGTTCAAGCAAAGCGTGTACGCGGGCTTTGTGACCGATGTGGGCGGAAAGACCAGCCACACGGCCATCGTTGCGCGCAGCATGGACATTCCGGCCGTGGTGGGCGCGCGCTCGGCCAGCCAGCTGGTGCGCCAGGACGACTGGGTCATCATCGACGGCGATGCGGGCGTCATCATCGTCGACCCCTCGCCCATCATCCTGGCCGAATACGGCTACAAGCAGCGCCAGGGCGAGCTGGAGCGCGGGCGCCTGGCGCGGCTGAAGAACACCCCCGCCGTCACGCTGGACGGCCAGCGCATCGACCTGCTGGCCAACATCGAAGAGCCGGGCGACACCGCCGCCGCGCTGGCGGTGGGCGCGGTGGGCGTGGGGCTGTTCCGCAGCGAATTCCTGTTCATGGGCCGCCAGGGCAAGCTGCCGGGCGAGGACGAGCAGTACGCCGCCTACCGCGCGGCGGTGGAGGGCATGCACGGCCTGCCGGTGACGATCCGCACCGTGGACGTGGGCGCCGACAAGCCGCTGGACGAATCGCGCCACGACGCCGCGCACCTGAACCCTGCGTTGGGCCAGCGCGCCATCCGCTGGTGCCTGGCCGAGCCAGCCATGTTCCTGGCGCAGCTGCGCGCCATCCTGCGCGCGGCGGCGCACGGCAAGGTGCAGATCCTGATTCCGATGCTGGCGCACGCCAGCGAGATCCGCCAGACGCTGGAGCTGATCGACAAGGCGCGCGAGCAGCTGGACCAGCGCGGCCAGGCCTACGGCCCCGTGAAGCTGGGCGCGATGATCGAGGTGCCGGCGGCCGCGCTGTCGCTGCGGCTGTTCTTGCGCTACTTCGACTACCTGTCGATCGGCACCAACGACCTGACGCAGTACACCCTGGCCATCGACCGCGCCGACGAGAGCGTGGCCAACCTGTACGACCAGCTGCACCCGGCCGTGCTGCGGCTGGTGGCCGACACCATTGCGGAAGGCGCGCGCCTGGGCAAGCCGGTGGCGGTGTGCGGCGAAATGGCGGGCGACCCGGACATGACGCGCCTGCTGCTCGGCCTGGGGCTGCGCAGCTTTTCCATGCACCCGTCGCAGATCTTGCAGGTCAAGCAAGAGGTGCTGCGCGCCGACGTCAGCAAGCTGACCGACTGGGCGCAGGCCGTGCTGGAAAGCGACGAACCGGCCGCGCTGCTGGAAGGCTGAGCGGCGCCGCCTGGCGCGCAGATTCGATAAGAAAAGTGGCCCTGGCGCAGGTGCCGCCAGCGCTGGCAGCTATCAAATAAATAGTATTCAGCGCAGCCGGGCAGTGCGCTGGCCGCGCTTCAACGCGCCCGCGTGCCCAGCACCGCCGCCACCAGGATCAAGCCCGTGGCCAGCGCCACGTTCCAGGTCAGCGCTTGGCCGGTGGTCATCAGCAGCAAGAAGGTGGACAGCAGCGGCGTGAGGTAGCTCAGCACGCCGATCTGCCGGGCGTCGCCGCGCTTGAGGGCCGCGTCCCACAAGAAGAAGGCGCCGCCCAGCGGGCCCAACCCCAGCAGGGCGATCAGCGCCAGGTCGCGCGCCGACAGCGCCACGCTGGGCTCCAGCAGCGCGTGGCACACCAGCGCCAGCACGCCCGACACCACGCCGAACAGGCCGATGGCGGCCGTGGGAAAGGCGCGGCCCGTCATCGACAGGCGCTTGGTCAGCAGCGAATAGGTGGACCACACCACCGCCGCCGCCGCCGCGCAGCCATAGCCCGCGGCGGCCCACGGCCCGGCGCTGGCGCCCGCGCCGCCGCGCCCCACGATGGCGATCGCCGCCCCGGCAAAACCCAGCACCGCCGCCACCATGTGCAGGCGCGTCAGCCGCACGCCCGGCAGCAGCAGCGGCGCCAGAAACACGATGCCCAGCGGCCACAGGTAGTTGACCAGGTTCGCCTCCACCGGCGGCGCCAGCTGCAGCGCGGTGAACAGCAGGAAGTGGTAGCCAAACAGCCCATACACGCCCAGCGCCAGCGTGGGCCAGGGCACGGCCAGGCGCCGCACGTCGAACCGCACCATGGGCAGCGCCAGCACGCTGCCCAGCAGCAGCGCCAGCCCCGTCAGCAAGAACGGCGGCACGTGCGCCAGCGAGGTGCCCAGCGCGGCCAGCGAAGCCCACAGGCCCACCGCGCCCAGGGCGAGGCCATTGGCCGCCGCAGCGGACGAGGAGGAAGGGCGGGCGGAGGAGGTCAAGGGCGGCGCGGCGCGAGGGCGGTGTAGGTCAGCGATGGGGACGATGGGCGGGCAATGCTTGCGTAAGATAACCGGCTTTCCGCCACCGCCCGCCAGGCCCAGTCGTCTTGCCATGACCTCTCTCACACGCGCCCCACGTGGCCGGATGGCCCGATCAGTTCGTCGCTGGCGCGCCGTCGCGCTGTGGCTGTCGGCCTGCCTGGCGACGGCGGCGTTCGCTGCTGCGCCTTCGGTGCCCGCCACGGCCACGTTCGTCGACAAGGCCAGCGGCGTCACCTACGACTACCCGGCCAGCTTCAAGCTCGACCCGGAGTTCCATGGCTCGCCCGTCATGATCGGCGTGTCCGATTCGTCGATGGAAAAAGGCGACATCAGCTTTCGCTTCCTGACCGACCCTGCGCTCGTGCCAAAGGTAGACAGCGCCGCCGACGCCGAGCAGCTGGGCGCCGCGCTGCGCGCGCGACTGGACGCATTCTTGCGGCGCGCGCAGTTCCAGCGCATGGGCAGCACGCAACTGCTGGGGCGCCCCGCCGCCGACGTGGTGTACCGGCACATCCTCAACGTGGCTTCAGGGCGGCCGCTGCAGCTGCGCCTGGTTGCCACGGTGATCGGTGGCAAGACCTACTTTCTGCGCTGCAGCTACCCGGCCGATCTGGCGGCCGAGTACGACGCGGTGTGCGATGCCATCCGCGACAGCGCCCGCCTGCGCTGACGGGCCGCCGACCGGCGCCGGTGGCTAGGGCAAGCCCCGTCGCCGCTGCGCCCAAGTGGCTGTAAGCTGTAGCCACCCACCTCTTCTGGAGCTTGAACTCGATGAAACGTGTTATGACGGGCGCCCTGTGCGCCGCCACCGTAGCCATGCTGGGCGCCGCGTTGCCGGCCCATGCCCAAAGCGCCGACACGCTGTCCAAGATCAGCAGCAGCGGCAAGATGACGTTTGCCTACCGCGAATCGTCGGTGCCGTTCAGCTACCTGGAAGGCCCCGAGAAGCCCATCGGCTTTGCGGTGGACATCAGCAACGCCATCGCCGACGCGGTGCGCAAGCAGACCGGCAAAAGCAACCTGACCGTGGGCTGGCAGGCCGTGACCTCGGCCAACCGCATCCCGCTGCTGCAAAACGGCACGATCGACCTGGAATGCGGCTCCACCACCAACAACAGCGCCCGCGGCAAGGATGTGGACTTTGCCATCAACCATTTCTACACCGGCACGCGCCTGCTGGTGAAGAAGTCGTCGGGCATCAAGAACTACGCCGACCTGAAGGGCAAGACGGTGGCCATCACCACCGGCACCACCAACATGCAGGTGGTGCGCCGCTACAACGAGGAAAAAGGGCTGGGCATCAACATCGTGTCCACCAAGGACCACGCCGATGCCGCCCTGCTGGTCGAAGCCGACCGCGCCGCCGCCTTCGCGATGGACGACATCCTGCTGTTCGGCCTGAAGGCCAATGCCAAAGACCCGGCTTCGCTGGAAGTGGTGGGCGATTCGCTGCAGGTCGAACCCTACGCCTGCATGATTCGCAAGAACGACCCGAAATTCAAGGCGCTGGTCGACGGCGTGATCACCGGCATGATGAAGTCGGGCGAGTTTGAAAAGCTCTACAACAAGTGGTTCATGCAACCGATCCCCCCGCGCAACCAGAGCATCGGCCTGCCGATGAGCAAGGAACTGCAAGACAACATCAAGGCCCCTTCCGACAAGCCTGCCACCTGATGGTTTGACCCAAAGTCGCAAGGTCCAAGGCCCGCTTCGAGCGGGCCTTTTTTCTGGGCAATCAGGAAAAGCGCAATGCAGGCGTCGCCCGGCGGCAGGCACGCGCGAGCTCAGGCCTCGGCGTCAGCCTTCTTCAAATGGCGGTAAATGGTCTGGCGGCTGATGCCCAGGCGCCGCGCGGCCTCGCTGACGTTGCCGCCGCCATCGGCCAACGCCTGCGCGATGGCCTGGTGGGCGATTTTTCGCAAGGCCGCCGGCGGCGCGGCTTCTGGCGCTGCGTTAGCCTGACCCACCGAAATGGCGCGCGTTTCCGCCGCTTTACCGGCGGGCTGCACCCGTGCTGCCGGGCTGGCCAGCGCATCGCGCAGGTCGCTGGCCAGGTGCGGCCAGTCGATGGCGGGCTCGTGCGCCGGGTCGCGCAGCGCGCAGGCGGTTTGCAGCACGCTGGCCAGCTGCCGCAGGTTGCCGGGCCATGCGTAGCCGCGCAGCGCGGCCAGCAGATCGGGCGCGATGCGCACGCCGCCGTCGTCCCACTGCGCCAGCATGCGCGTGGCCAGCGCATCGAAGTCCTCGCGCTCGCGCAGGGCGGGCAGCTTCACGCTGAAGCCGTTGAGGCGGTAGTACAGGTCGCTGCGAAAGCGCCCTTCCGCCACCGCATCGGCCAGCACGCAGTGCGTGGCGCTGACCAAGGCAAAGTCCACCGGCACCGGCGTGCCGCCCAGCGGCGTGACCTTTTTTTCCTGCAGCACGCGCAGCAGCCGGGTTTGCAGCAGCAGCGGCATGTCGCCGATCTCGTCCAGGAAGAGCGTGCCGCCCTCGGCCTCGCGGATGCGGCCCAGGCTGCCGCCCTTTTGCGCGCCGGTGTAGGCGCCGGGGGCGTAGCCGAACAGCTCTGCCTCGATCAGCGATTCCGGGATGGCCGCGCAGTTGACGGCCACGAAGGGCCGGCCGCGCCGCGGCCCGCTGTCGTGGCAGGCCCGGGCGAAGACTTCCTTGCCGACGCCCGATTCGCCCTGGATGAGCAGCGCGATGGGCTTGTCCAGAATGCGGCGCACCTGTTGCGCGGCGCGGCGCCATTGCGTGTCGCCCGTGTCGCTGGCCGCCAGCGCGTCCAAGCGGGGCTCGTGGGCCTCGGGCACGACGGCGCGGCTGGGCGTGCGCTGCGTGGGCCGCTCGACCCGCAAGAACATGCGCCGCCCGTCCGGCAGGCGCACGGTGTGCGGTTCGCGCCCCGTGCGGGCCAGCAGGTGCGCCAGGCGTTCTTGCAGGCGCGTTTCCAGCTGAAGCGCAAAGAAGTCGTGCGGCGCCAGGCGCAGGGCGCGAATCGCTTCCTGGTTGGCGCCCAGCAGCGTGCCGCTTTCTGACAGCACCACGATGCCTTCGGCTGGCGTGTCCAGCCCTTCGGCGGCGCTGTGCAGGTGCACGCGCACCGCGTCGCGGTAACGCGCCTTGAGCCAGTTGTTTTCGATCAGGCGCGCCGCGCTGCTGGCCAGCCCCAGCGCGTGCATGTGCGACGCGCGCTCGTCCCCCGAAATGTCGATGGCGCCGGCCACGGCCCCCTGCGCGGTGAAGATGGGCGCGGCCGAGCAATGCAGGAAGCCGTTGCGTTCCAGATAGTGCTCACCGGCCCGCACCTGCAGCGCGCTGGCGTCCTCGATGGCGGTGCCGATGGCGTTGGTGCCCCGCACCGATTCGCGCCAGGAGGCGCCGGTGCGCAGCTCCACCCGCTGCGCCTTGGTCAGAAAGCCGTGGTCGCCCACCGTGTGCAGCAGCATGCTGTCCACGTCTGCCAGCACCACCATGCAGTCGCCGCCGCGAATCTGGCCGTACATAAAGTCCATCACCGGGCGGGCGAAAGACAGCATCTGCGCGTTTTGCTCCAGCGATTGCGACAGGCTCAGCCCGCCCACGGGCTCGGCAAGCTCGCGGCCGCCGAACGGCGGCAAGCCCGCGTGCAGGCTGCGCTGCCAGGAGCGCGCCAGGCGGTCGTTCAACGCGCTGGGCAGGCAGGCACCGTGATCCAGCAGGTGCCGGCGTGCCAGCTGCAGGCTGTCGGTCGCAATACCCATGGCTGTCTGTCTCCTGATCGGCCTGCCGCGGGGCGGCATGGCGGGTGTCGGGTGCCCGTGTGCGCCGGCGTTCAAGCGCGCGGTCCGTGGGCGTTGCCAGTCTATCGGAGCGGCGCGGCGTATGAAATGTCCCTGCTCGGATGTGACGTTCCAAATTGTCCGCGCCTGTCACGCCAGCTGTTCCATAAAGTGACAGTGCCCCGGGGCCAAGCCAAGCCACAGGGCTGCCAATCACAGGGTAAACCCGCGCCTTTGGCCCAGGTGCGCCAAGCTGGCACGGCCTGTGTATCTGTGCCTGCAGCCGACCCGCCTTGGGCGGCCGCATACGTACCTCTCAGGAGACAAGACCATGGACATGTTTGAGCTCAAGCGTTTCGGCCTCGAAGCCGCCTACCCCTACAAACAGCAGTACGACAACTACATCGGCGGCAAATGGGTGCCCCCGTCGGCTGGCCGCTATTTCGAGAACGTCTCCCCCATCACCGGCAAGCCCTTCACCAAGGTGGCCCAGTCCGACGCCGAGGATGTGAACCGCGCCCTGGACGCCGCCCACGCCGCACAGGCCGCCTGGGCCAAGACCTCGGTCACCGAGCGCTCCAACATCCTGCTGAAGATCGCCGACCGCATGGAGCAGCATCTGCAGACGCTGGCCATCGCTGAAACCATCGACAACGGCAAGCCGCTGCGCGAAACCATGGCGGCCGACATTCCGCTGGCCATCGACCATTTCCGCTACTTCGCTGGCGCCATCCGCGCGCAGGAAGGCGGCATCTCCGAGATCGACGAAACCACCGTCGCCTACCACTTTCATGAGCCCATCGGCGTGGTCGGCCAGATCATTCCCTGGAACTTCCCGCTGCTGATGGCTTCGTGGAAGCTGCCGCCCGCGCTGGCCGCCGGCTGCTGCGTGGTGATGAAGCCCGCCGAGCAAACGCCCGCCTCCATCATGGTGCTGATGGAGCTGATCGGCGACCTGCTGCCGCCCGGCGTGGTCAACATCGTCAACGGCTTCGGCAAGGAAGCGGGCGAGGCGCTGGCCACCAGCACGCGCATTGCAAAAATTGCCTTCACCGGCTCCACCCCCGTGGGCCAGCGTATCCTGCGCGCGGCGGCCGACAACCTGATCCCCTCCACCGTCGAGCTGGGTGGCAAGAGCCCCAACATCTTCTTTGCCGACGTGATGGACCACGACGACGCCTTCCTCGACAAGGCGCTGGAAGGCCTGTCGATGTTCGCGCTGAACCAGGGCGAGATTTGCACCTGCCCGTCGCGCATCCTGATTCAAGAATCGATCTACGACCGCTTCATCGAGCGCGCCTTGAAGCGCGTGTCCGCCATCAAGCAAGGCCACCCGCTGGACACCAGCACCATGGTGGGCGCGCAGGTGTCGCAGCAGCAGATGGAGCGCATCCTGGGCTACATCGACATCGGCCGCAATGAAGGCGTGCAGACCCTGACCGGCGGCGAGCGCAACCGCCAGGGCGGCGACATCAACGACGGCTTCTACGTCAAGCCCACGCTGCTGTTCGGCAAGAACGACATGCGCGTGTTCCAGGAAGAGATCTTCGGCCCCGTGGCGTCGGTCACCACCTTCAAGGACATGGACGAAGCCATCCACATCGCCAACGACACCACTTTCGGCCTGGGCGCCGGCGTGTGGTCGCGCAATGGCAACGTGGCCTACAAGGCGGGCCGCGCCATCCAGGCCGGCCGGGTGTGGACCAACTGCTACCACCTGTACCCCGCGCACGCGGCCTTCGGTGGCTACAAGAAATCCGGCATCGGCCGCGAAAACCACCAGATGGCGCTGAACAACTACCAGCAGACCAAGAACCTGCTGGTCAGCTACAGCGAGAACAAGCTCGGCTTCTTCTGAGGCCCCTGCCCCGGACGGCATGGATGGAGTTGGCCCGCCGCGCAGTCATGCGCCGGCGGGCCTTTTTTTGTCATGCAGGCGGGTGCAGCAGGATGATGGTTTGCTTCAATAAATATAGCTGTCAGCGCTGATCAGGCGGGCGCTAGAGCCTGTTTTATTCTGAAAGTCATTCGCCGCGGCAGCGCCGCCGGGCATCAGGCGCGGCGCTTCAGTGTTTCAGAAGGCGATTCGCCGAACCGCCGGCGGTAGTTGGCCGCGAAGATGCCCAGCTGCGCGTAGCCCCAGGCCTCGGCCACGTCGCGCACCCGCGCGCCGGGCCGCGCCGCCAGCAGGTCGGCGCGCACGCCAGCCAGGCGCGCGTCGCGCAGCGCCTGCATCGGCGTGCATTGGCGGTATTCGCGAAACGCGGCGTTGAGCGTGCGCACGCTGACACCCGCGTGGCTGGCCAGCGCGCTCAGCGTGGGCGCCTCGCGCGCGCGGTCGCGAATGTGCTGCTCGGCCGTCAGCACGTGGCGCGGCGCCAGGCTGTGCAGCGTGGGCGATGTGGGTGCGTCCAGCTGCTGGCGCCATTGCGTCAGCAGGTGCACGCCGATCATTTCCTCCAGGTGGCGCCCCAGCGGGCCGTGCTGCACCGCGTCGGGCATCTCGGTGATGCAGCGGCAGACGTAGCCCAGCAGCTGCATCCAGCTGGATTGCGCGCCGCCAAAGCGGTAGGCGCGCGCCCACATGCGTTCATCGGCGGGGCAGCCGAACCAGCGCTGGTGCAGCGCGGCCATGGCGTCGTGGCGAAACGTCAGGTTGACCTGCAGGTGCAGGGCGTCGGCGTCCAGGCGGTAGTGCGCGCGCGACAGATCGACCAGGTACGAATCGCCCACGCCGGTGTCGGCGTGCGTGCGGCCGCTGGACCAGTGCCGCACCGCGCCTTGCAGCGTGGTCAGCACCAGGCCAATGCCAGCGCCTTCGTCAAAGCCGCTCAGGTGCACCGGCACGCCGTAGCTGAACCGGCTGAGCGTGAGCTGCCCGATCTGCATGGCGTCCAGCACGGCGTTGGGCTGGCGCGCCGGGCCGGCGGGCGTCGCGTCGTACGGCAGGTAGATCTGCCGGCACCAGTGTTGCACCTCGTCCCAGTCGGTGGACGCCACCAGCCGGTGGCGCTGCGTGGGCGCGCCATCGGCGCTGGTGATCAGCACATCGCGCATCGCTTGCATACCGGCACGCTCCTTGGGGCGCCGCGCGGTGCTGCGGCTCAGCGATGATGGTAAACGGTGGTTTCGAACTCGACGAAGCCGGGGTACGACACCGCGTCCTGGAACGGCAGGATCTGCGTGGCCCAGTAGCCGCCGATGCCGCTGGCGCGGTCGATCCAGTAGTAGCAGTTGGCCAGGCCCGCCCACATCAACGAGCCCGCTGCGCGGCCGGACGGCGTGCGCTCGCGGTTGGTGAGGAAGGTGTACGCCCAGCCCTTGGGCGAACCCGGAAAGAACTCGCCGCTGTTGCTGAGCGAGGGGATCGAGGTCGTCCACCCGCCGGTCGACAGGCCCATGGGCGCCAGGCCGTCGCGGCCCATCGCCTGCACCGTCTCGGGCTTGAGCACGCGGCCGTGCGGGCCGGCGCCGTCGTTCAGCATCATGCGGATGAACTTCATGTATTCGCCCACCGTGGCGTACAGGCCGTGGCCGCCCATGTCCATGGGGGGCGGATCGGGCAGCGCCAGCACGGGCAGCGGCGTCAGCTTGCCGTCGGCCGCGCGGTCATGGATGGTCACGCGGCGGCTGCGCATGGATTCGGTCATGCCGAAGCCGATGTCCTTCATGCCCAGCGGGCCGAAGATGCGCTCGGCCATCACCGCGCCCAGGCGTTGGCCGCGCTGCTGTTCGACGATGCGGCCCAGCCAGTCGATGTTGGGCCCGTAAGTCCAGGCGGCGCCCGGCTCGTGCACCAGCACGGTACGGATGGAGGCAAAGTCGCAGCCCACCACCGTCGGGATGCCCTTGGCCGTGCGGTAGGCCAGGTCGTCGGCGCTGAAAAACTCATACGCCAGGCCCGAGGTGTGCAGCATCAGGTCGTTGACGGTGATCGCGCGCTTGGGCGGGCGGGTGCGGGGCTGGCCGGCGGCGTCAAAGCCGTCCAGCACTTGCAGCTCGTCGATCTCGGGCACGTAGCGGCCGGCGGGGTCGTCCAGGCGGATCTTGCCTTCTTCCACCAGCTGCATCACGCACGCGCCAGTCAGCGCCTTGGTGGTCGAGAAGATGGCGAACACCGCGTCGGTGGTCATGGGCTGGTCCTGGCCCAGCTCGCGCGTGCCGGCCGCGCCTTCGTAGAAGTTGCCGTCGCGGTCGGTGACCATGGCGACCACGCCGGGTACGCCGCCGTGGCGCTGGGTGGTCTGGGTGAGCAGCGCGTCCAGCGCAGACGTGATGGTGCCTTGTGGCATGTCTTTGTCTCCTGTTTTTGGTGTGGTTTCGCGCCGCCCGGCGGCCCGGCGTCCGACGCGCCTTCACTCTAGGGCGGGCTGCGGCGCCGCGCTGTCTGGAACTGGCGCGGCGATGTCTCTGGCTGGCAGGAATCGTGGCGACGTGCATGGCGGCCAGGCGGCTGGCTGGCCACGCGAGCGCCAGCGCGGCGCGTGCATGTGCGCCAAAGTCGTCACGTCAAGAAGACCGCCACAAGCGGCGGCCGAAGCGGCCGGCGCGACCCACGCACCGCCTGTGCACGGACGACGCGGGGCAACTCGCGCGCCGCGCGTCAGCTGCCGGATGGGCGAATCGGGGCAGCGCAGTGCTGCCGCGCAGGTCAGCCCGCGGCGCCGTCCGTCACGCCCGCGGCCTGCGCCTGCTTGTCGGCGTGGTAGCTGCTGCGCACCATCGCGCCCACGGCGGCGTGGGTGAAGCCCATGGCGTAGGCCTCGCGCTCGAACATCTTGAAGGTGTCCGGGTGCACGTAGCGCGCCACCGGAATGTGGGCGTTGCTGGGCGCCAGGTACTGGCCAATGGTGAGCATGTCCACGCCATGCGCGCGCAGATCGCGCATCACTTCCAGGATTTCCTCGTCGGTCTCGCCCAGCCCGACCATCAGGCCGCTCTTGGTCGGCACGTCGGGGTGCAGCGCCTTGAACTTCTTGAGCAGGTTCAGCGAATAGGCGTAGTCAGACCCAGGGCGCGCCTGCTTGTACAGGCGCGGCACGGTTTCAAGGTTGTGGTTCATCACATCCGGCGGCGCGGCGGTGAGGATGGCCAGCGCCCGGTCGTCGCGGCCACGAAAGTCGGGCGTGAGGATTTCGATCTGCGTCAGCGGCGATTTGGCGCGCGTCTCGCGGATGCAGTCCACAAAATGCTGCGCACCGCCGTCGCGCAGGTCGTCGCGGTCCACGCTGGTGATGACCACGTACTTCAGCTTGAGCTGCGCGATGGTGTTCGACAGGTTGGCCGGCTCGTTCACGTCCAGCGGGTCGGGGCGGCCGTGGCCCACGTCGCAGAACGGGCAGCGGCGCGTGCACTTGTCGCCCATGATCATGAACGTGGCCGTGCCGTGGCCGAAGCATTCGCCGATGTTGGGGCAGCTGGCTTCCTCGCACACCGTCACCAGGTTGTTCTTGCGCAGGATGTCCTTGATTTCGTAGAAGCGCGTGTTGGCGCTGCCCGCCTTCACGCGAATCCATTCGGGCTTTTTCAGCGCAGGGCCGGTGTTTTGCACCTTGACGGGGATGCGCGACAGCTTGGCGCCGGCTTTTTGCTTGGCGTTGGCGTCGTAGCTGCCTTGCGGCTGCGCGTCGCGTACGGTGGGGGCGTCGGGGCCGACAAGCGGGGTGGACATGGCGTGGTGTGCTTTCTCAGGCGGCCAGCAGGCGGGTGAGGTGCGTGGCCAGTTGGCGCGCCGCGTCGTCCCAGGTGACCGATACGCCCATTGTAGAAAGGTCAACCGTGGGCAGCCCCGCGTAGCCGCAAGGGTTGATGCGCGAAAAGGGCTCCAGATCCATCGCCACGTTCAGCGCCACGCCGTGGTAGGCGCGGTGGTTGCTGACCTTGATGCCCAGCGCAGCGATCTTGCCCAGCCCAGTGAAATCGGGCTGCGGCGCAGGACTGCCGGGCGCGCGATGCTGTGGTTTTTGTAGCAAAACGGCGTGGCTGAAAGGGTCGTCAAGCCGCACGTAGATGCCCGGCGCGCCCGCCACGCGGTGGCCGGTGACGCCCAGGTCCGCCAGCGTGCGGATCACCGCCTCTTCCAGCCGGTGCACGTATTCCTTGACGAAATAGGGGCGCGCTTTCAGGTCGATCAGCGGGTAGGCCACCACTTGGCCGGGGCCGTGGTAGGTCACCTGACCGCCGCGGTCGGTGGCCACCACCGGAATGTCACCTGGCGCCAACACATGCTCGGGCCGTCCGGCCAGGCCTAGGGTAAATACCGGTGGGTGCTCACAAAGCCATAGCTGCTCGCGCTCATCCGGCGGGGGCTGGAGGCCGAATTCCTTCATCGCTTGGAACGTGGGCAGGTAGTCCACGCGCCCCAGGTCGTGCACGGGCAAGTCCAGATTGGTGACAGGGTTTTTCATAAAAAACACTTTGTTTCATATACAAACTCGCACGTTTGCGCTGGTGGCAGCACGGCGCGTTGGCGCAGATCTTGCTGCCGCGACCGCGGGTGCAATGCATGCACTGAAAGGGTTCCGATGTTGGCTTGGACGAAACGTGACGGGCGGTGGATGGGCTTGGCAAACTGGGCGCGATGCGGCGTTCTGGCAGCGCTGTGCGCCGGCACGGCCACGGCCAGTGGCGCGGCAGAGCTGGACCGCATTCGCCAGGCGGGCAAGATCGTGGTGGCGCACCGCGAAAGCTCCATCCCATTTTCCTACCTCGACGCGAACCAGCGGCCCGTGGGGTATTCGATGGACATCTGCGCGCGCGTGATCAACGCCATCCGCGCGCAGCTCAAGATGCCCGACCTGCCGGTGGAATACCTGATGGTGACGGCCAGCTCGCGCGTGCCCGCCATCGCCTCGCACAAGGCGTCGCTGGAATGCGGCTCCACCACCAACACCGCCGAGCGCCGCAAGCAGGTGGACTACACCATCCCGCACTTCATCTCGTCGTCGCGCTTTCTGGTCAAGAAAGCCTCGGGCATCCAGCGCATCGAAGACCTGGCCGGCAAGCGCGTGGTGTCCACCAAAGGCACCACGTCGCTGACCGTGTTTCGCCGGCTGGACAAAGAACTGGGCCTGCGCGCCACCGTGCAAAAGGCCGACGACCACGCCGCCGCCTTTGCGGCCGTGGCCAAGGGCGAGGCCGACGCCTTCGTCATGGACGACGTGCTGCTGTACGGCCAGCGCGCCATCGCCGCCAAGCCGGACGATTTCGTGGTGGTGGGCAAGCCGCTGACCATCGAGCCCTACGCCATCATGCTGCCCAAGGACGAGCCCGAGTTCAAGGCGCTGGTGGGCGATGAAATCCGCCGCCTGATCCGCACGGGCGAGATCTACCAGCTGTACACGAAGTGGTTTGAGCGCCCCGTGCCGCCCAAGGGCGTGGTGATGCAGATGCCCATGTCCTTTCTGCTGCGCGACTCGTTCAAGTTTCCGTCCGACAAGGTGGGCGATTTGGGCGAGTGACGGCCCGCGCGGGTGCTGCCACCGGGCAGCATCAGGGGTAGATCGCTTTTAAATTGATAGCTGCCGGCGCTGGTGCGGCGTGCGCTGGAAGGTGATTTGGCACCAAACCCCGCCGGGCGCGGCGCCACCGCTGCCCACCTGCGGAGCAGGGCCGCCGAGCCTGTGCCATGCGCAGCGCTGGCGCGCGTGCCGCCCCATCATTTCCCTTGTCGCTTAACGCCCGCGCCGCCCGCTTGTTCTGCGGGTTTGGTACCCTGCGCCACGGCCCCGCGCACCAGCGGCGGGCGTTCGCCGCCGCGGCGAATGTCCGCCATGGCTGCACGCGGTGCGCCGCTGCGAAAGGACGATGGCGAATGGGTTGGCTGCGGCTTGGCAGGCCACACAAGGGCGCGGGCAGCGCGATGCCCGGCGCATTGGCGACGACGACGGTGCTGGCCACCGTGTTGACGATGGCGCTGGGCGGCTGCGCTGCGCCGCCCGGCGCGTCCGAGCGTGAGCCCGACAAAGGCGGCGCGGGCAGCTACACGCTCATCTGGGGCCGCCCGCTCACGCGCCAGCCCGGCGATGGCATCGTGCTGGACCGGCCCGGCGGCAGCAGCACGCTCACCGTCACCTCCGCCAGCGGCGTGGGCGGCGCGCTGTTTCAGCCCACCTCAGGCACCTGGCCGCGCGAGCTGCGCCTGGAATTCCGCTACACGCCCGACCGCCCCTTCACCGCGCTGGAGGGCCTGACCCTGCAAACGCCCGCCAACAGCTTTGACAGCACCGCCGACTGGCAGACGCTGAAGCTGCCAGACCTGCCCATGCGCCGCAGCGCCGGGCAATTCTGGTTCACGCTGCCGGAGGGTTGGCTGGTGGACCAGCGCCCGCTGAAGCTGGAGTGGGTAGACCGCTACCGCTGAGCCGCAGCGCCGGTTTGCTCCGAAACCAATAGCTGCCGGCGCTGATTGGACGTGCGCTGACGGCCTGAAAGACTTGAGAAAAGATACGCCAGCGCAGCCGAGCCGGCAGGTCGCCAAGCCGGTGCGTGCGGGCCGCGCGGCGGTGCACGCCGCCTCGTGCAAGCGGGTTGCGGGCTCGCGGTACGCGATAGATCGGTCGAGAGAGGTGGGTCGCAAAAGGTGCGTCGAGATAGGCAGATCGCAACGGGCGGATCGCGATGTTCCGCCAGCCGGTTCCGCCCCGGCGTTCGCGCCCTCTCAGCGTCCTCTCAGCGACGGGCGCCGCTGGCGCGCAGCCTCACAGCACCCACTTGGCCATCGGGTGCGTGCTGAGCGCGCGGTACAGGTCGTCCAGCTGCTCGCGGCTGGTGGCCTGCACCGTGATGGTCAGGCCCAGGTACTTGCCGCCGCCGCTTTCGCGCAGCTCGATGGTGCTGGCGTCAAAGCTCGGGTCAAACTGCTTGGCGATGTGCGTGATGGCGTGCACAAAGCCGTCTTCGTTGCTGCCCACCACCTTGATCGGAAAGGCGCTGGGAAACTCGATCAGCGATTCGCGGCCCTCGGGCGTCAGCGGCTGCACCTCCACGCCCTCGGGGGGGGTGGTGGCTGCATCGACGGCGTTCGGGGCGGGGCTGGCGTTGGGGGGCGTGGAGTTGGAGCTCATGCGTTGAAAAGCGCGTCCTTGTCGCGTTGGTAGGCGGCGTACAGCTTTTGGTACACCGGCCCGGGTTGGCCTGTGCCGACGGGCTGGCCGTCCAGCTTGGTGATCGGCAGCACTTCCTTGGTGGCAGACGACAGCATCAGTTCGTCGGCGTCCAGCACTTCGGCGCGGGTGATGGGGCGCAGCTCGAAGGCAATGCCTTGCTGGCGGCACAGTTCTTCCACGGCGCCGTAGCGAATGCCTTCCAGCACCAGGTTGTTCTTGGGCGGGCCCATCACGGTGCCGTTTTTCACCACCCACACGTTGCTGGCGGCGGCCTCGCTCAGCAGGCCGTCGCGGAACATCACCGTCTCCAGCGCGCCCTGCTCAAAGCTGATCTGGCGCGCAAACACCGCGCCCAGCAGGCTGATGGACTTGATGTGCGCCTTCTGCCAGCGGAAATCGTCGGCGGTGACGCAGGCCACGCCCTGCGCGCGCTGCTCGGCCGTGGCGGTCTTCATCGGCAGGCAGGTAGCGAAGACGGTGGGCGTCAGGCCCTCCAGCATCGGGTGGTCGCGCAGGGCCACGCCGCGCGTCACCTGAAAGTAATAGAACCAGTCCTGCGGCCAGTCTTTTGAATCTTTTTGGGCGACAGCGCCCGCTGCGTCGGCGTAGGCAGCTACCAAATCCAGAGCAATCTGGCGCCACTCCTCACGCGTGTGCGGGTTGGCGATGCGCGTTTCGCCCAGGCTGCGCTCCAGGCGCGCCATGTGCTGGTCAAAGCGGTACGGCTGCGGGGCTTGGCCGGGCCGGCCGTAGAAAGAAATACCTTCGTACACACCGTCGCCGAAGATGAAGCCGCGGTCGAACGGGCTGATGCGCGCTTCGCGCATGGGCACGATCTCGCCATTCAGGTAGCAGGGCAGCTCGGGCAGGTGGTCGGCGCGGTCAGTGGGCATGGTGGCAGAGGCTGAAAGTGGCGGCGCGCGCGGCGCGCGGCGGGTGGATAGATGGATCGATCCTGCATTGTTACCCAGGCCGCCCGGCGGCGGGCTTGACGCAGTCAAGCCACGCTTTTGCAACGCAACGTTAAAAAATGCCTTCTGGAAACCCTATAATCAGAGGCTTTGCAGGCGTTGCCAAACGTCAACTGCACGTAATTCGACATGGCCACAATCGAGCCCGCATCGGGAGGAAGCGGGTCCGCCGAAGAAGCAACTAACGCTTCTGACGCAGATTTCAAGCCCTGGAGCGCCGAACAGGCGCGCGAATGGCGTGCAGCGCACCCCCCGATGTCGCCCTGGCCCGTGGTCGGGTGGCAAGCGGTTGCCGGACTGGCGGTGGTACTTGTGGCGCTGGTATGGTCTGGCGGCATGACCGCCGTGACGTACTCGGCGGCCTACGGGGTTTTGGCAGCGTGGGTACCGGCGGTCTTGTTTGCCCGCATGGTGGCCCGCCGGATGCGGCGGCAAGCCAGCCCGCACGGCGCCTTGATGGCGCTGATGGTGGGGGAGGGTATCAAGGTCGCTTTGACGGTGGCGCTGCTTCTGGCGGCGCCCAAGATCCTGGCGCAAGTGCACTGGTTGGCTCTGCTGGCTGGTTTTGTTGTGACGATCAAGGCTGCTTGGGTGGCCTTGTGGCTGAAATCGGCAAAGCGCCGTTCGGCGCGAACTGAGTGAGACTCGAGAGATGGTGACCTATGGCTGCTGAATCCGTTGGAGCTCCAACCGCTGGTGAGTACATCCAGCATCACTTGCATCATCTGCAAAAGGACTTCGCGTTCAACGACGTGGTCCAGAAAAAGATCGTCGACTTTGGCGTCTTCAACCTGGACTCGGTGTTCTGGTCCGTCCTGCTGGGCGTGATCGGCTGCTTCGTGATGTGGCGCGCTGCGCGCCATGCTACGGCTGGCGTGCCGGGTCGGTTCCAGGCGGCGATGGAAATCCTCGTCGAGATGGTGGACAACCAGGCCAAGGGCGTCATCCACAACGAAAAAAGCCGCCGTCTGGTCGGCCCCCTGGCGCTGAGCGTCTTCGTCTGGATCTTCCTGATGAACGCCATGGACATGCTGCCGGTCGACCTGCTGCCGATGGCCTACCAGTACGCAGTGGGCGACCACCACGCCTTCCAGCGCGTGGTGCCCACGGCCGATCTCTCCACCACGCTGGGCCTGTCGGTCAGCGTGCTGCTGGTCTGCATCGTCTACAGCCTGAAAATCAAGGGCCTGGGCGGCTGGTCGCACGAATTGGTCACGGCGCCCTTCGGTGCCAACCCGATCCTGTGGCCCATCAACTTCCTGATGCAGATCATCGAATTCGTCGCCAAGACCGTTTCGCACGGCATGCGACTGTTCGGCAACATGTTTGCCGGCGAGCTGGTTTTCATGCTGATCGCTCTGATGGGCGGCGTATGGGCCTGGCAGTTCAACCCCCTCTCGGGTGGTTTCTGGCTGGGCATCGGGCACGTGATTGCGGGGTCTGTGTGGGCGATCTTCCACATCCTGATCATTACGCTGCAAGCGTTCATCTTCATGATGCTGACGCTCATCTACGTGGGTCAGGCGCACGACGCGCACTAACTTCCGTCAACCACTTCACTCTTCCTTCAACTTTTCTTTTTTCTTTATCTAGGAGCAATCATGGAAAACGTACTCGGTCTCGTCGCTCTGGCTTGTGGTTTGATCGTCGGCCTGGGCGCCGTCGGTGCCTCCATCGGTATCGCCCTGATGGGCGGCAAGTTCCTGGAATCGTCTGCTCGCCAGCCCGAACTGATGAACGAACTGCAAACCAAGATGTTCGTTCTGGCCGGTCTGATCGACGCCGCGTTCCTGATCGGTGTGGCCATCGCACTGCTGTTCGCCTTCGCCAACCCCTTCACGCTCGCCTGATCGACTGAGCCTTTCTAGACTGAAAGGAGTCGAACCGTGAATATCAACGCGACCCTGTTCCTGCAGGCCGTTGTCTTCGCGATCCTGGTGTGGTTCACGATGAAGTTCGTGTGGCCGCCGATCACGAAGGCACTGGACGAGCGGACGCAGAAAATCGCCGCCGGGCTGGCCGCTGCCGATAAAGCCAAAACCGAACTCGCCGCCGCTAATCAGCGCGTCGAGCAGGAATTGGCCACATCGCGCAACGAGACCGCCTCCCGGCTGGCCGATGCCGACCGGCGCGCGCAGCAGATCATCGAAGAAGCCAAGGTGCGCGCCTCTGAAGAGGCCAACCGCATCATCGTCGCTGCCCGTGCCGAGGCCGAGCAGCAGGTGGTCCAGGCACGTGAAGCCCTGCGCGAGCAAGTGGCAGCGCTGGCTGTGCGTGGCGCTGAGCAGATCCTGCGCAAGGAAGTCAATCCGACGGTGCATGCGGAACTGCTGTCTCGTCTGAAGACCGAGCTCTGATCCTCAGGGCAAGCGTCAAAGGAAACGACCATGGCAGAACTCGCCACCATCGCAAGACCCTACGCAGACGCCTTGTTCAAGGCGTCTCGTGGCAACCTGCCGCAAACCCAGGCGTGGCTTGACCACCTGGCCGCCGCGGCAAGCAGCCAGGAATTGCTGGACTTTGCCGCCAATCCGCGCGTGAATGCCACCCAGGTGTTCCACGTGGTTACCAGCGCAATCAAAGACGGCCTGCCTGAGCACGGCGTCAACTTCCTGCGCATGGTGATCGACAACGATCGCTTGGCGGCTGTGCCCGAAGTGGCGCGGCAGTTCCGGGTGCTGGCCAACGAGGTGTCGGGCAGTTCCGACGCCGTCATCGTCAGCGCCTTCCCTATCGATCAGGCTGAGCTGCAGCAGCTCGTCGCCACACTCGAAAAACGCTTCGGGCGAAAGCTGGAAGCGTCGGTGAAGATCGATCCCGAGTTGATCGGCGGCGTGCGCGTGGCGGTAGGCGATGAGGTGCTGGACACCTCCGTCAAGGCCCGCCTTGAGCAAATGAAATCGGCCCTGATCGCCTGAGCCCCGGGCGCAGGCACCTCGATAAAACCCTTAGTACTAGGAAAGAGTCATGCAACTCAATCCCGCAGAAATTTCAGAACTGATCAAGAGCCGCATCGAGGGCCTGGGCGTCAGCGCCGACGTGCGCAACCAGGGCACCGTGGTGTCGGTCACCGACGGCATCGTGCGTGTGCACGGCCTGTCTGACGCCATGCAGGGCGAGATGCTGGAATTCCCGGCAACCGCCGATGGCACGCCGACGTTCGGCCTGGCCCTGAACCTTGAGCGCGACTCTGTCGGCGCCGTGATTCTGGGCGAGTACGAGCATATTTCCGAAGGCGACACCGTCAAGTGCACGGGCCGCATTCTGGAAGTGCCCGTTGGCCCCGAGCTGATTGGCCGCGTGGTGAACGCGCTGGGTCAGCCCATCGACGGCAAAGGCCCGATCAACGCCAAGATGACCGACGTCATCGAGAAAGTGGCGCCGGGCGTGATTGCACGTCAGTCGGTTGACCAGCCTGTGCAAACCGGCCTGAAGGCCATCGACTCCATGGTGCCGATCGGCCGTGGCCAGCGCGAGCTGATCATTGGCGACCGCCAGACCGGTAAGACGGCCGTGGCCATCGACGCGATCATCAACCAGAAGGGCCAGAACATGGTCTGCGTTTACGTCGCGATTGGCCAAAAGGCCTCGTCGATCAAGAACGTGGTGCGCTCTCTGGAAAAAGCCGGCGCGATGGACTACACCATCGTGGTGGCCGCCTCGGCATCCGAGTCCGCAGCGATGCAGTACGTGTCGGCCTATTCGGGCTGCACGATGGGCGAATACTTCCGCGACCGCGGCGAAGACGCTCTGATCGTGTACGACGATCTGTCCAAGCAAGCTGTCGCCTACCGTCAGGTCTCGCTGCTGCTGCGTCGCCCGCCGGGCCGCGAAGCCTATCCAGGCGACGTGTTCTATCTGCACAGCCGTCTGCTCGAGCGCGCAGCCCGCGTGAACGGCGACTACGTCGAAGCCTTCACCAAGGGTGAAGTCAAGGGCAAGACCGGTTCGCTGACCGCGCTGCCCATCATCGAAACGCAGGCTGGCGACGTGTCTGCCTTCGTGCCGACGAACGTGATCTCGATCACCGACGGCCAGATCTTCCTGGAAACCAACCTGTTCAACGCCGGTATCCGCCCCGCTATCAACGCCGGTATTTCGGTGTCCCGTGTGGGTGGTGCAGCGCAAACCGACCTGATCAAGAAGCTGTCCGGCGGTATCCGTACCGACCTCGCCCAGTACCGTGAACTGGCTGCGTTCGCGCAGTTCGCTTCCGATCTGGACGCGGCCACCAAGAAGCAGCTGGACCGCGGCGCCCGCGTGACGGAACTGCTCAAGCAGCCCCAGTACAGCCCGCTGCCGATCAGCCTGATGGGTGCTTCGCTTTTCGCCGTGAACAAAGGCTTCATGGACGATCTGGAAGTTAAGCAAGTGCTTCCGTTCGAATCGGGCATGCACAGCTACCTGAAGGACAAGCACGCAGCGCTGCTGGCCAAGATGGAAACGGGCAAGGCGATCGAGAAGGACAAGGACGCCGAGGCCGAACTGACCGCCGCCATCACCGCCTTCAAAAAGTCTTTCGCCTGATTCGGGCGGCAAGGCATTAGGAGTCACGCATGGCAACAGGCAAGGAAATCCGCGGCAAGATCAAGAACTTCGAGAGCACGAAGAAGATCACCAAGGCCATGGAAATGATTTCCGTGTCCAAGATGCGCAAGGCGCAGGATCGCATGCGTGCGGCCCGCCCCTACGCGGAGAAGGTGCGCAACATCGCGTCTCACCTTGGTCAGGCCAATCCCGAGTACGTGCACCCGTTCATGAAGACGAACGATGTCAAGAAAGCCGGCATCATCGTCGTCACCACGGACAAGGGGCTGTGCGGCGGCATGAACACCAACGTGTTGCGCGTGGTCACCGGTCGTCTGCGTGAACTGCAAAGCGCTGGTGTGTCCACGGACACGGTGGCGGTCGGCAACAAGGGCCTTGGCTTCCTGACGCGCATTGGCGCCAAGGTGGTTTCGCAGGTCACTCAGCTGGGTGATACGCCACACCTTGAGCGCCTGATCGGCCCGATGAAGACGCTCTTGGACGAGTACGAAAAGGGCGAGCTCAACGCCGTCTACATCGCCTACACACGCTTCGTGAACACGATGCGGCAGGAAGCGGTGATCGAGCAGTTGTTGCCCCTGTCGGCTGAGAAGATGCATGAGGAAACGCGTGCCAGCGGTACACAGCACGCGTGGGATTACATCTACGAACCCGATGCCAAAAGCGTCATTGACGACCTGTTGATCCGCTATGTCGAAGCGCTGGCCTACCAGGCCGTGGCGGAAAACATGGCGTCCGAGCACGCTGCGCGCATGGTGGCCATGAAGGCCGCAACCGACAACGCAGGCAACGTGATCGGCGAATTGAAGCTGGTCTACAACAAAACGCGTCAGGCGGCGATCACCAAAGAGCTTTCTGAGATCGTGTCCGGGGCTGCGGCCATCTCGGCGTAAGTCCGGGCCCAGCAAGCAAGATTCAAATTACTGGAGCAAAACATGGCTCAACCCCAAGGAAAAATTGTTCAGTGCATTGGCGCCGTGGTGGACGTCGAGTTCCCTCGCGATCAGATGCCCAAGGTGTACGACGCGCTGAAGATGGAAGGCTCGCCGCTGACGCTGGAAGTTCAGCAGCAGCTGGGCGACGGCGTGGTGCGCACCATTGCGCTGGGTTCGTCCGACGGCCTGCGCCGCGGCACCCAGGTTTACAACAGCGGCCAGCCCATCACGGTGCCGGTCGGCCCCGCCACGCTGGGCCGCATCATGGACGTGCTGGGCAACCCGATCGATGAACGCGGTCCGGTCAGCCATGAGCACACTGCCTCCATCCACCGCAAGGCGCCGACGTACGACGAGCTGTCTCCGTCGCAAGAGTTGCTGGAAACCGGCATCAAGGTGATCGACTTGATCTGCCCGTTCGCCAAGGGCGGCAAGGTGGGTCTGTTCGGCGGCGCCGGCGTCGGCAAGACCGTGAACATGATGGAGTTGATCAACAACATCGCCAAGGCGCACTCGGGTCTGTCCGTGTTTGCCGGCGTGGGCGAGCGTACCCGTGAGGGCAACGACTTCTACCACGAGATGGCCGACTCCAAGGTGGTTGATCTGGAGAACCTGCCCAACTCGAAAGTGGCCATGGTGTACGGCCAGATGAACGAGCCCCCGGGCAACCGTCTGCGCGTGGCGCTGACCGGCCTGACCATCGCTGAATCGTTCCGCGACGAAGGCCGCGATGTGCTGTTCTTCGTGGACAACATCTACCGCTACACGCTGGCCGGTACCGAAGTGTCCGCTCTCTTGGGCCGTATGCCTTCCGCCGTGGGCTATCAGCCGACGCTGGCCGAAGAGATGGGCCGCCTGCAGGAGCGTATTACGTCGACCAAGGTCGGCTCGATCACGTCGATCCAGGCCGTTTACGTGCCTGCGGATGACTTGACCGATCCGTCGCCTGCCACCACCTTCGCCCACTTGGATTCGACCGTCGTGTTGTCGCGTGACATCGCCGCGCTGGGTATCTACCCTGCGGTCGATCCGCTGGACTCCACCAGCCGCCAGCTCGACCCGCTGGTGGTCGGTGACGACCACTACAACACCGCGCGCCAGGTGCAGGGTACGCTGCAGCGCTACAAGGAACTGCGCGACATCATCGCCATTCTGGGCATGGACGAGCTGTCGCCTGAAGACAAACTGGCCGTGGCACGCGCTCGCAAGATCCAGCGTTTCCTGAGCCAGCCGTTCCACGTGGCGGAAGTGTTCACCGGCTCGCCCGGTAAATACGTGTCGCTGAAGGACACCATTCACGGCTTCAAGATGATCGTGAATGGCGAATGCGATCACATGCCCGAGCAGGCTTTCTACATGGTCGGCACCATCGACGAGGCCATCGAAAAGGCCAAGAAGGTCTGATTCGACGCAGTTCTCAGGCGCACCGCGGCTTGGCCGCCGGTCGCGCCCAGCGTCAAGGTTTAACCAGGAGCACGCATGGCCCACACCCTTCATGTTGACGTGGTCAGCGCCGAGGAGTCGATCTTCTCTGGCGAGGCGACGTTCGTTGCGCTGCCCGGTGAAGCGGGCGAGCTGGGGATCTACCCACGCCACACCCCGCTGATCAGCCGCATCAAGCCCGGTTCGGTTCGTATCACCAAGGCCGACGGTGGCGAAGAGTTCGTCTTCGTGGCCGGCGGCATTCTGGAAGTCCAGCCCAATGTGGTGACCGTGTTGTCCGACACCGCCATTCGCGGCAAGGACCTGGACGAAGAGAAAGCCAACACCGCGCGCCACGCGGCCGAAGAGGCCCTCAAGAACGCCAAGAGCGAGATCGACATGGCGCGCGCCACGTCAGAACTCGCCATTCTGGCCGCCCAGATCGCTGCGCTGCGCAAGTACCGCGACAAGCGCTGACACCCGGCCGGGCGCCCGACAGCGTCCTGCCTGCCAGTATTGCCAAGGCCCGCCATTCGCGGGCCTTGTCTTTTAACAACTATTCGCTAGGGTACTTGGGTGCAGGTGCCTAGAATCGCGGCATGTTCTCAGTCAAATCGCGCGCCAGCGCCCACGTGCAAGCCAAGGCGGCGGCCATGCTGGTCACCGAGGGTGCGTTGGTTGAACTCAGCGCCTCCGATGCGCGGGTGATAGTGACGTACATGCGGCCTTCGCTGGTCAAAACCGGTGAGGTGGTGATCCGCGAGGGCGAAGCGCTCAAGAACGATTTCATGGCGCTGGTGCTGGACGGTGAGGTGACGATCGAGAACTCCATCTCCGCCGCGCACGAAAGCATGGTGGTGTCGGTAGAGGGCCCGGGCAGCCTGATCGGCGATATGGGCATCCTCGACAACGCGCCCCGCTCAGCCACCTGCATCGCCGCCACCGATCTGGCCCTGGCGGTGCTGACACGCGAAGCCATGACACGCCTGTTGGACGACCACCCAGCCGTGGCCGCCCGTCTGCTGATGGCCATGTCCAAACGCCTGTCGGACCACTTGCGCGAAACCAACCGCAAGCTGATGACGTTTGCCCAGGTCAGCAAGGCCTTGCAGCAAGAACTGGACGCCGCGCACGGGGTCAACAAGCGCCTGCTGGATCAGATCAGCGCGCTGGAGAAGGCTGCGCGGGCCTGAGGCGCGGGCCACGGCGTTGCGTGGTGCAAACGTCCGGCTATCCGTTCGGTCTGGGTGTGTTCGTCGGCAGCGCTGCGCAGCGGAATCGGCCCGCGCACGTTCAGCGCAACACAGGCTCGTCAGGCAATGCGTTGGGTCGCAGTGGTGTATCCGCTGCGCCACCTTCAGGCTGCGGAAAATGGGCGACCAGTACCGCGCTGACTTCTTCCAGGGCCTGCGTCAGGCCGTCCTCAAAGCTGCCGCTTTGCAGCGCATTGGAAAGCCGCGCCACAATGGCCGCCCACTCTTCGGGGGGCACCAGGCGGTGCACGCCACGGTCGGCCACCAGCTCGATCGCGTGTTCGGCCAGCAGCACGTAGATCAACACGCCGTTGTTGTCCTCGGTGTCCCACACGCGCAGCTTGGAAAACTGCATCAGCGCCCGCTGGCGCACGATGTCTGCGGCAGAGACCCCATCGCGCAGGTGGCGCCACAGGTAGCTGGTGGGCAGCCCGCCTTCCACGCAGATGCGTACCTCGCCGGTGTGGCGCTGCTCGCTGGCGTGCACGCGGCGGCGCAGGCGCTCGGACGCATCGGGCGGCACCGCGCGGCGCGCGTCGGCTTCGTCCATCCAGCGGTGGCGCAGCAGGCGATTCAGTTTGGCCAGCATGCTCACCAACTCCCACTGGCGCCGCCGCCACCGAAATCGCCACCGCCGCCGGAGCTGAAGCCACCTCCGCCACCGCCACCGAATCCTCCACCGCCGCCCCAGCCCCCGCCGCCCATGGGCGGGAACATGCCGCCGCCGCCCGAGCGCGATTGCGGCAGCATCGAAGCGGCCGCGGAAAACAGGCCATACAGCAGCGCAATCACGCCCGCCACCAAGGCCAGCGCGATGCTGGCCGTCACCACGAACGCCAGCCCGCCCATGCCCGCGGCGGTCATCAAAGCGCCCAGCTTGCGCCCGAAGATGCCGCGCGACAGCGCGTTCACGATGGGCAAGGCGATGAACAGCAGCAGTCCCAGCTCCAGCAGGCCGAAGCTGTCGTCCTGGCCGCCACCGCGTTGCTGCTGCGGTGCCGCCACCGGTGGCAGTTCTTCGCCGCGAACGCGTGCGGCGATCTGGTCCACGCCTGCTTGCAAGCCCTGCGCGTACTGGCCTTGGCGAAAGTGCGGCGTGATGGCGTCTTCAATGATGTGGCTGGCGGCAATGTCGGGCACCGCGCCCTCCAGCGTCTTGGCCACTGCGATCCGCACGCGCCGGTCCTTCACCGCCACCACCAGCAAGATGCCGTCGCCCACGTTGCGGCGGCCGATCTTCCAGGTGTCGCCCACGCGCTGCGCGTAGGCGACGATGTCCTCAGGCGCCGTGGTGGGCACCATCAGCACCACCAGTTGCGAGCCCTTGTCTTTTTCAAGCGCCGCGAGCTTGGCGTCCAGCGCGGCGATCTCGTCCGGCTTCAAGGTGCCGGAGGTGTCGATCACCCGCGCCGTCAACGGCGGCACGGGCTGCACCTGCTGGGCACCCACGCCCAGCGCGGCAAACACTATCAAATAGATAGCTGCCAGCGCTTTAAGGACGTGCGCCAGACGCATATTAGGCACCTGAATACCGGCGAGCAGGCAGATCTATGCGGCGAACAATCAGCGCGACGCCGCGGGCGCGGGGCTGGTGCCGAAATCCACCTTCGGCGCGCGAGAGATTTCCGCCTCGTTCGCCACGGAGAAGTTTTGCTTGGGCTTGTAGCTGAACACCATCGCCGTCAGGTTCGTGGGGAAGCTGCGTGCCAGCACGTTGTATTCCTGCACCGCCTGGATGTAGCGGTTGCGCGCCACGGCGATGCGGTTTTCGGTGCCTTCCAGCGCCACGCGCAGGTCAGAGAAAGCCTTGTTGGCCTTCAGATCGGGGTAGCGCTCCACGGTCACCATCAGGCGGCTCAGGGCGCTGCTCAACTCGCCTTGCGCAGCCTGAAACTGCTGGAAGGCCTGCGGGTTATTCAGTGTTTCGGGCGTGACCTGGATCGACGTGGCCTTGGCACGTGCGTTGATCACCTGGTTCAGCGTGTCCTGCTCAAACTTGGCCTCGCCCTTGACGGTGGCGACCAGGTTGTCGGTCAGGTCGGCGCGGCGCTGGTACTGGTTCACCACCTCGGACCAGGCCGAGTTGGTGGCCTCATCCAGCCGCTGGAAATCGTTGTAGCCGCAACCGGTGAGCGTCAGCGCCAACGCGATCACGGTGCCCATTCTGACGAGCCAAGTTTTCATGAGAAGTCCTCCGGTCAATCCGCGTAATGTAGGTTGCGGCGGAAAGTACCATAGCTGGGTGCGCGCGTCTGTAGGTCAAGCGCTTGCCGGCCCACGCGCAGGCCAAGGCACGCAACACCGTCACATGGCGCGGGCCGGGCCGCCACATGGCGCCGACCGATGGCGGTTGGCCAGCACGACGCCCGGCGCCCGCGGGCCAGCCCGGCGGCCCATGCCGTCAGGGGTTTTTCCAGGGCGCGAACGCCCGGCGGCGGGCACAATCCGGCGATGCACCGCACGCCCATGCCCCGCACGCCGATACATCCTGCGCACTGAAACCGCTTGCCCGCCATGCCCAAGTCCCGCTACAGCGCCGCGCAACTCGGCGGCACCGCCGACGAGGTGGAAGCCGCGTTCTACGAAGCGCTGCAGCGTGGCGATCTGGACCAGCTCATGGCCTGCTGGGCGGACGAGGACGACGTGTTCTGCGTGCACCCGGGCGGCCCGCGCCAGGTGGGCGTGGTGGCCATTCGCGCCGCTTTTGAAGCCCTGCTGACCGGCGGCAGCCTGCGCGCCACACCCGAGCGCGTGCGCCGCATCGAAACGCTGGGCGCGGCCGTGCACAACGTGATCGAGCGGATCGAGCTGCGCACCGCCGAGGGCACGCACCACGCCTGGGTGGTGGCGACGAACGTGTACATGAAGACGGCCGAAGGCTGGCGCCTGGTGGCGCACCACGCCAGCCCTGGCGGCAGCGAAGAGCCAGAGCACACCGTGCCCGGCCAGCTGCTGCATTGAAGGCGTGGCATTCCCGTTTCAAGTATTTTCGGCCTCCAGCGCCCGCCCCATCAGCGCTGGCAGCTATCAAAACTGAAGTGAAAGCCGCTTACCAAGCCCCCGTCTGGCTGCCCGGCGGGCAGCTGCAGACGATCGGGCCCGCGCTGTGGGCGCGCCGCGTGACCGGCCCGACCATCCGCTACCGGCGCGAGCGCTGGGACACGCCCGATGGCGACTTCGTGGACGTGGATTGGCTGGACAACGCCGCGCCCGCCGCGGCAGCGGCAACCGAGACAGCGACCGGCCCCGCGGCGAAGGCGGCGCCCGTCAACCCACCCGGCGCGGGCGCCAGCCGGTCATCACAGCCGCTGCTCGTGCTCTTCCACGGCCTGGAAGGCTCGTCGCGCAGCCACTATGCCGAAGCCCTGGCCGACTGGGCGCGCGCGCAGGGCGTGGCCTTCGCCGTGCCGCACTTTCGCGGCTGTTCGGGCACGATCAACCGCGCGCCACGCGCCTACCACTGTGGCGACTTTGCCGAGATCGGCTGGCTTTTGCAGCGCTTTCACGCCGCGCAACAGGCGCGCGGCGGCGGCCCGGTGCTGGCCGTGGGCGTCTCGCTGGGTGGCAACGCGCTGCTGCGCTGGGCCGGCGAAGCGGGCGCTGAGGCCGCGCGCACCGTGCAGGCGGTTGCCGGCGTGTGCGCACCGCTGGACATGGCCGCCAGCGGCCACGCCATCGGCCGGGGCTTCAACCGGCAGGTGTACACCCGCATGTTCCTGCGAACGATGAAGGCCAAGGCACGCGCCAAGCTGGCGCAGTACCCCGGCCTGTTCAACGCGCGGCGGCTGGCCGCCGCGCGCGATCTGTATGAGTTTGACGACCTCTTCACCGCGCCGCTGCACGGCTTCGCGGGGGTAGACGACTACTGGCGCTGCGGCTCCGCCAAGCCGCATCTGGGCGCCGTGCGCGTGCCCGCCCTGGTGCTGAACGCGCGCAACGACCCTTTCGTGCCCGCCGCATCGCTGCCCCGCGCGGACGAGGTCAGCCGCCACGTCACCCTGTGGCAGCCCGCGCAGGGCGGCCATGTGGGCTTTGCCGAAGGCCGCTGGCCGCCGGGCGACGTGCATTGGATGCCACGGGCAGTGGGCGGCTGGCTGTTGGCGGCGGCGGGCCTGGGGGCGTGATCGCCTGACAGGCTGCCCGCTGTTGAAAAGCGCCGGTGCGCGCACGCCGGTTTGCGACCAAGGCCCGTCCGCCGCTTGCGCCGGGCGAATCGGCCACGCTGCACTTGTAGCCCGTCGCACGCGCACACCGCCGCCGCGCCCCGCTCAGCCCGCGCGTCGTCGGCGCGAGGCTGCGGCCACGCCCGCCAGCGCCGCGCCCAGCGCAGCCAGACTGGCCAGCGACAGCGTGGGCACGCTGGCCGGGTCGGCCGTGACCGACCACGTGCCCCCGCCGGGACCTTGGGCCGATTCAAGGGCGCCCATCTGCCGCACGCTGGTGCAGATCACGGGCGGGGTGGCCGACACGGCCTGGCAGACCGAATCGCCCACCACCAGCGTGCGTGTGCCGTTCAACGCCAACGACGCGACCACCTGGTTCAACACGTGCGGCGGCGGTGGCTGGATCAGGTCGATCTCATGGCCTACGATCTGGCCGGTCGCGTCGGTGGCCACCGCAAACTGCGCCGGCAGGCCGTACAGCAAAGCCGAGTCGGCCGAGGTGTAGGTGCGAACGCCGTCAAAAAAGCTCCACGACGTCACCCGCACCGGGCTGGCGCCGGGGCCGATGGGCGTCAGCGGCATGTTGGCGGGCAAGGGCGCGGCCGTGGTGAAGCTGCCCGTTACCCGCATGCTGCTGGTGTAGGCGCCCGTGGGGCCGGGGGCGCCGATGTAGGCGCTGGTGAAGTTGGGCGAGGTGAAGTGGTACGTCTCTGCCAGCGCGGGTGCGGCGGGCAGCGCGAGCAGCGCCAGGGCCGCCACGACGCCCAGGTGCTTGGCGCGGCGCGTGGGGTGCCTGCTGCGGCGCACGGCGGGGCGCGTGCGGCTGCGGGCCAGCGCAGCGCGGGGCGGGATGAAGCTCATGGCAGTCCTGACGAAGGGTTGCAAAACCCTGCCAAGCCTAGGCAGCCCAGGCCGCCCCGTCGATACACCGGACGGCTTAGGCCATGTGAACGAGCGCTGGCCCATCGGCGCGCTGGGTCGCGTGATTCGCGCCGCGCCTATTAGCTGCGGCACGGCACGGCGCGGCGGGCGCGCGCCGTGCGTTGAACGATCTGGATCAAACAGGGCGCCAGCGCACGGCCCACTTGCGCCAGACGCTATAAAAAAACTAGTTAACTGTTTGTCGAGCGCAGCGCTGCCACCCCATCAACGCGCCTGGCATTGCAGCGGCACCCTGCGGCCGATTTCCACCGTCAGATCCTGCCCCTTGCCGCGAATCGTGTTCGGCCCGTTGCTGTAGATGAAGCCCGATCCGCTGGGCTGCTGCTGCAGTGCGATGTCATGCCCGTTGCGCGTCAGGATGGCGCGCGCTTCTTCGGTGAAAAAGCGCACCGACAGCCATTCGCCGTTCGTGCAGGTGAACCGGACATTGCGCACGGCGGGCGTTGGATCGGTTGGCGGGGCGGGCGTCGGGCTGGTGCAGGCCAGGGCGCTGCAGGCGGCCACAAGAGCGATGGCGAGGGTTTTCATGGTGCGTTGAAAGGTGGGTGGCGAAGGGGCGCTGCGGTGCATCGCGGCGCCCGTGCCCGGACGTTAACAGCTGACAGGCGGATGGGCGCGCCCGAATCGCGTGGCTTGATGGCTGCTTTGCGTCGGCAAGGCGCCGTGGCTGCGCAGGGCAAGCATGCTTCGGCGCCTGGCCGCGCCCATCCGGGGCGAGCGCTGGCGCCTAACCACGTTCAATGCGCTGCAGGTGTGGCTCGGCCGGGCTGAAGGCCTGCACCACGGCGTCGAACAGCGCTTGCGCGCGCTGGCGGTTGTCGGTGCTGTAGCTGCAGACGTACACGTCCAGCGTCACATAGCCGTCTTCTGGCCAGGTGTGCACGGACAGGTGCGATTCCGCCAGGACCACCACGCCCGTTACCCCGGCGCCTTCGCCAAAGCTGTGAAACAGGGCGCCCACGGCGGTCAGCCCGGCAGCGGCCACCGCGCGCTGGCAGAACGCCTGCAGGTGGGCGGCGTCGCGCATCAGGCGCGCATCGCCTCGGCAGCCGTGCAAGTCGCCCAGCAGGTGCACCCCTGGCGCCTTGCGCGCGGCGGGGCGCAGGCGCGCATCGCCAGCGGCCGCTGGCTGGGCGGCGCTGGGCGCGGTGTGCAGCGGTGGCATGGCAGTCTCCTGGTACGACATCAGGGCGCGGCGCTAGAAAGGAGGCGCGCCGGTGCAACGTTGGCGGAAAGCGCGGGCGCCTTCCGCTTGGGCGACCCAGCGCGTGGCGCCGCCGCCTGGCGAAGCCCGCCGATTATGGGCTGCGCCATGGCGATGCACGCGCGGCCCGCCTGTCGCCAAGTACAGCGCCGCGTATCATGAACCGCATGGACGACATGGTTCTGCAGGCGATGGCCAAGTGGCCCAACGTGCCCGACTGCTACGGCTGGCTGGGCCTGGACGCGCGCGGCGACTGGTACCTGCGCGACGCTGCGGCGCAGGCGCAGGGCGCCTTCACCATCGGCGCGCCGGGCGCCAAGGGTTCGCGCCTGGAGCACGCCAAGTTCATCGACTTCATCCAGCGCAACTACGAGGCCGACGCCCAGGGGCGCTGGTTCTTCCAGAACGGCCCGCAGCGCGTGTTCGTCGAGCTGGAAGTCGCCCCGTGGGTGTGGCGGCTGTCGCCCGACGGCAGCGTGCGCAGCCGCGACGGCCGCCCTGCCGACGTTCAGGCCGTGCTGGTGGACGAGCTTGGCCGCGTCTTCCTGCGCACCGACCGCGGCATGGGCCTGGTGCACACGCAAGACATGGGCCTGCTGGCCGATGCGCTGGAAGCCGGCCGCTGGCAGCCACGCGACGTGCGCAGCGCCGACTTGCCGACACTGGGCGGCTACGTGCTCAGCCCGCAAGCGGATGCCGCGCCCAGCCGCTGAGCGGGTGGCGCATTTCACTATCAAATAAATAGCTGTCGGCGCTCGTTGCGCCTGCGCCAGGGCCTGAAAACATCCATGAAAAAAGCCGCTCGGTGAGCGGCTTTTTCTGGGGGCCATCGCTGGCCGGGGCGCTTACTTGGCGTGGTCCACCATGTACTGGATGGCAGCACGCAGCTCGTCGTCGGTCGCGGTGCTGGCGCCGCGCGGCGGCATGGCGCCTTTGCCGCTGATAGCCACTTTCAGCATGGTGTCGATGCCGGTCGCCACGTAGGGCGCCCAGGCGGCCTTGTCGCCAAACTTGGGTGCGCCGGCCACGCCAGCGCCATGGCACAGCACGCAGCTTTTCTCGTACAGCGCCTTGCCCACGCCAGGATCGGCAGCGGCCGGCGCAGCGGCCACGGCCGCAGCCGCCGGGGCAGCTGCTACAGCTGCGGCAGCAGGGGCTTGGGCAGAGGCGGCCGGAGCCGCCGCAGGTGCCGGCGCAGCGGCAGCGGCGGGCGCTGCTGCTGCAGGGGCGGCATCACCCGCGGCCGAAGCGGCGTCGCTGGCGCCAGCAGCAGGCGCAGCCGGTTCGGTGAACTTGGCGCCGCCAGCGTTGGCCATGTAGGCCACGGCGCGGGCGATCTCGGTGTCGTTGAAGTTGCCGCCGCCTTGCGGAGGCATGGCGTTCTTGCCCTTCAGCGCGTCGTGCACCAGCGTGTCAAAACCCAGCGCAATGCGCGGGCCCCAGGCGGCAGCATCGCCAAACTTGGGCGCGCCGGACACACCCGCTGCGTGGCAGGCCGCGCATTGGGTCTTGTAGACGGTAGCGCCTTCTTCCAGCGGACGGTTGGCGTCGCGCACTTCCACGGTGCCGACTTTCTGCAGGCGTTCGGCAATGCCGCGCGCCACGTCGGTGGCGCCGGGTGCTTGCTTGTTGCCGGAAGTGACGAAATAGACCAGCCCGATGATGACGAACACGGGGATCACGAAGGCCCCCACACTGACCCAGAACAGCTGCTTGGGGGTCTTGACCGGGCCGGTGTGTGCTTCCTCGTGCGTGTTCTCGCTCATGGCGTCCTCGGGGCTCTCGTCGTGGTATTTCGTTAGGGGCGCAGCGCGCGGCGCTGGGCCCGGCAACCCCGGATTATAGGAGAGCCCGCCCCAGGCCCCGAGGCGGGCGGCGCCCCTGCTCAGCGCGCTGGCGCGCTGGCCGCGGTGGCCTCGGGCTGGGCGTCGATCCAGCCGCCGCCCAGGGCCTTGTACAGCTGCACTTCGTTGGCCCGCTGCGCCAGCTGCGTTTGCGCCAGCGCCTGTTCCACCGCGAAGAGCGAACGCTGTGCGTCCAGCAGATCCAGGTAGTTGGCAATGCCATTGCGGTAACGCAGGTCGGCCAGGCGGAAGCGGTCGCGTTCGGCCTCGGCCTGCGCGTTGAGTGCGGTCACCTGGTCGGCCAGTGTGGCGCGGCCCGCCAGCCCGTCGGCCACTTCGCGGAACGCGGTCTGGATGGTTTTTTCATACTGCGCCACCGCGATCTCGCGGCCCGCCTTGGCCGAATTCAGCCCCGCCACGTTGCGGCCCATGTCGAAAATGGGCAGCGTGATGCTGGGGCCGAAAGACCAGGCCCTGCTGCCGCCCGAGCCGAACAGCCCGTCCAGATCGGCACTGACGCGGCCCAGCGAGCCGGTGAGCGTGATGCGCGGGAAGAAGTTGGCCCGCGCCGCGCCGATGTTGGCGTTGGCGCCGATCAGCTGCTGCTCGGCCGCGCGGATGTCCGGGCGGCGCAGCAGCAAGTCAGACGGCAAGCCCGCGGGCACCTCGGCAAAACGCGGCAGTGCGGCGGCGGGCTCCGCGGCCGGGGTCGGCTGCGTCAGGTCGTTGCTGGCTTGCGCTGCGGTGACCGGCGGCACAGCGGGGATGAGCGATTCCGGAATGGGCGCGCCCACCAACAGCGTGAGCAGGTTGATGTCCTGCGCACGCAGGCGTTGCTGCTGCGCGCGGGTGGCCTGTGCGTTGGCGCTGAGCGACTCGGCCTGGCGCATGTCCAGCGCCGAAGAGGCGCCATTGTCAAAGCGCAGCTTGGTCAGGCGCAGCGACTGGTCGCGCGTGGCCAGTGTGCGGTCGGCCAGGGCCAGCAGCTCGGTGTCGGTCTTGAGCTGCAGCCAGGTGCTCATCACGCTGGCAATCAGGCTGATCTGCGCCGATTTGCGAGCCTCTTCGGTGGCCAGGTAGTCGGCCAGGGCGGCATCCTTCAGTGCGGCGACGCGGCCGAAGAAGTCCAGCTCCCAGGCGGACACGCCGATGCCCACCGAATAGGTCGAGGACACACTGCCGCCACCCAGCGCCGCATAGGGGTTGGGGGCCGAGCGTGTGCCACCGGCGGTGGCGCCGAGCGTGGGCACCTGGTCGGCGCGGCGGATCTGGTACTGCGCGCGCGCCTGCTCGATGTTCTGCACCGCCACGCGCAGGTCGCGGTTGTTGTCGATCGACAGCTGCACCAGCTGGCGCAGCTGCTCGTCCTGAACAAACTGCTGCCAAGGCAGCTCGGCAGCGGCAATCAGGCCTTCCGGCTGCGCGCCGGCGCTGGCCGGCCACGCGGTGGCCACTGGTGCGGCGGGCCGTTCGTAGTGGGGTGTCAGCGAGCAGCCGCTGACCAGCAGTGCAGTGGCCAGCGCCAGCGGCGACCAGCGGGTGAGGATCATGTCGCTCATGGTTGGGGTTCTTCCTGAATGCCTGCGCCTTGAGCGTGCTGTTTGTCCCGTTCCTGCTGGCGCTTGCTGCCCTTGAACAGCGTGCGCACCACCACGAAGAAGATGGGAACGAAGAACACGGACAAGGCGGTGCCTGTCACCATCCCGCCGATCACGCCGGTGCCGATCGCGCGCTGGCTGGCCGAGCCGGCGCCAGAGGCAATGAACAGCGGCACCACGCCGAGGCCAAACGCCAGCGAGGTCATGATGATTGGGCGGAAACGCAGGTGGGCCGCTTCCAGCGCGGCGGCAACCACGTTCTTGCCTTGCGCCTGCAGGTCCTTGGCGAATTCGATGATCAGAATGGCGTTCTTCGCCGACAGGCCAATGATGGTGATCAGGCCCACCTGGAAGTACACGTCGTTCGAATAACCGCGCAGCATGGTGGCGCTCAGCACCCCCAGAATGCCCAGCGGCACGACCAGAATCACCGACAGCGGGATCGACCAGCTCTCGTAGAGCGCTGCCAGGCAGAGGAACACCGCCAGGATGGCGAAGCCATACAGGATGATGGACTGCGAGCCCGCCAGCTTTTCCTCACGCGACTGGCCCGTCCACTCATAGCCAAAGCCTGGGGGCAACTTGGCAGCGAGCTTTTCCATTTCCGCCATGGCCGCGCCCGTGCTGAAGCCGTGCGCCGCATCACCGCTGATCCGCATCGACGGATAGCCGTTGTAGCGCACGGTTTGCTGCGCGCCTGTGATCCAGTGCGTGGTGGCAAATGCCGACAGCGGAACGGACTGGCCTTGGGCGTTGGGCGCGGTCAGCTTGAGCAAATCCTCAGGCTGCATGCGCGCAGGCGCGTCGGCCTGGATCACCACCCGCTGCAAGCGGCCGCGGTTGGGGAAGTCGTTGAGATAGCTGGAGCCCAGCGCGGTGGACAGCGAGCTGTTGATGGCGTCAAAGCCCACGCCCAGCGCCTGCGCCTTGTCGCGGTCGATGTCGATCTGCAGCTGCGGCGCGTCTTCCAGGCCGTCCGGGCGCACCTGCGACAGCACCTTGCTTTGCGAGGCCATGCCCAGCAACTGGTTGCGCGCGTTCACCAAGGCCTGGTGGCCCTGTCCGGCGCGATCCTGCAAACGGAAGCTGAAGCCGCTGGCGGCACCCAGTTCAGGGATGGGCGGGGGGCTCAACGGGTAGATGAAAGCGTCGCGGATGCCCGACAGCGCGCCAAACGCACGCCCGGCCAGCGCCGAGGCGCTTTCGCCCGCGCCCTTGCGTTCGCTCCAGTCTTTCAGCGTCACGAAGCCGATACCCGCGTTCTGGCCCTGGCCCGAGAAGCTGAAGCCCAGCACGCTGACCATGCTTTTGACTTCCGGCTGCTTGAGGATGTAGCCCTCCACCTGCTCCATCACGTTGACCATGCGTTCCTGCGTGGCGCCGGGGGGCAGCTGGACGTTCACCAGGATGTTGCCCTGGTCTTCGTTGGGCAGGAAAGAGCTGGGCAGGCGCTGGTACAGGATGACCACCGCGCCGATGATGGCCACGTAGATCACCAGGTAGCGCGCGGCGCGTTTCAGGATGCGCGACACCACGCTTTCATAGCCCTTGGCCGTGCGTGTGAAGCCACGGTTGAACCAGCCGAAGAAGCCGGACTTCTCGTGGTGGTGGCCGGCCTCGACCGGCTTGAGCAGCGTGGCGCACAGCGCAGGTGTGAGCGACAGCGCCATGAAGGCCGAGAACCCGATCGAGGCGACCATCACCGCAGAGAACTGCCGGTAGATGTTGCCCGTGGAGCCCGAGAAGAAGGCCAGCGGCACGAACACCGAGATCAACACCACGGTCACGCCGATGATGGCGCCCGAGATCTGCTGCATGGCTTTCTTGGTAGCCTCGCGCGGCGGCAGGCCTTCCTCGCTCATGATGCGCTCGACGTTCTCGACCACCACGATGGCGTCATCCACCACGATACCGATCACCAGCACCATGCCGAACATGGTCAGCACGTTGATCGAGAAACCCAGTGCCAGCAACGTGGCAAACGTACCCAGCAAGGCAATGGGCACCACCAGCGTGGGAATCACGGTGTAGCGCCAGTTCTGCAGGAACAGGAACATCACCAGGAACACCAGCGCCACGGCTTCGAACAGTGTTTCAGTGACCTGCTTGATGGAGATGCTGACGAATTCAGAGCTGTCGTAAGGAATGCTCCACTTCACGCCCTGCGGGAAGAATTTGGCCAGCTCGGTCATCTTCTCGCGCGTCAGGCGCGCGGATTCCATGGCGTTGCCGCTGGGGGCCAGCTGCACGCCCAGGCCCACGGCGGGCACGCCATCCAGGCGCGCCGACGTGGCGTAGCTCTGGCCGCCAAGCTCCACGCGAGCGACGTCTTTCAGGCGCACCGAAGAGCCATCTGCGTTGGCGCGCAGCACGATGTTCTTGAACTGCTCCACGCTGGAAAGCTGCCCTTTGACCACCACCGTGGCGGCGATGCTCTGGCCAGCGACGTTCGGCAGGTCGCCAATGGTGCCCGACGCCACCTGGGCGTTCTGCGCGCGGATCGCGGCCGAGACTTGCGCCGCCGACAGGCCGTAGCCTTGCAGCTTGGCAGGGTCGATCCAGATGCGCATGGCCGTTTCTGAGCCGAACAGCTGCACCTTGCCGATGCCCTTGACGCGCTGCAGTTCAGGCTGGACGTTGCGGGCCGCGTAGTCGCCCAGCATCACCGGGTCGAAGTTCGGGTTGTCCGAGCTCAGCATCGCGAACAACAGGAAGTTGTCGCGCGCCTTGTCCACCAACACGCCCTGCTGGGTCACGGCCGCTGGCAGGCGCGAAGTGGCGCGCGACAGGCGGTTTTGCACCTCCACCTGCGCCAGATCTTCGTTGGTGCCAGGCTCGAACGTGATGGTGATCGAGCCCGAGCCATCGGCCTGGGCCACCGATTCCATGTAGATCAGGCCAGGTGCGCCGTTCATCTCGCGCTCGATGACGGACAGCACGCTGTCCTCCAGCGTCTGCGCTGAGGCGCCCGGGTAGGCGGTGCTGATCAGAATCGCCGGCGGTGCGACGGGCGGGTACTGCGCGACCGGCAGCTGGGTGATGGAGACGGAGCCCATCACGATGATGAACAGCGCGATCACCCAGGCGAAGATCGGGCGTTCGATAAAGAACTTGGCCATAGATGCCCTTGTGGTGCTTTTCCGTGGTTACAAAGTTACTGCTTCGGAGCAGGGGCTTGGGCAGACGAGGCGGCCGACGCGGGCGCTGAGGCAGGCACAGCCGCCGAAGCCGGTGCGGAAGCCCCGGCCGCCGCCTTGCCCGCAGGCGCGGAACCAGCGTTTTGCTTCCAGGGCACGGGTTTCACCGGTGTGCCGGGCGGCATCATTTGCAGCTTTTGGAAGCCGTCGACCATGACCTGCTCGCCCGCTTTCAGGCCCTCGGTGACGATCCAGCGGTTGTTTTGCCCGGCAGTGACTTTCACCTGGCGCTTCTCCAGCTTGCCGCCCTCGCCCACCACTGTCAGCGTGTCGCCGGTGTCGCTGCGCGTCACGGCCTGCTGCGGCACGGCAATGGCGTTGCTCACTTCGGCTTGCTCGGCGCGGATGCGCACATACAGGCCCGGCAGCAAATCACCCTTCGGGTTGGGCACTTCGGCGCGCAGGGTGACCTGGCCAGTGGCCTCATCCACCGTCAGGTCAGAAAACAGCAGCTTCGCGCGCTGGGCGTACTCGGTGCCGTCTTCCAGCACGATGCGCACCGACGCCGCACCGGCGCCAGCGCTCTTGAGCGTGCCGGCTTCCATCGCGCGGCGCAGGCGCAGCGCATCCGTGGCCGATTGCGTGAAGTTGACATACAGCGGATTGATCTGCTGGATCGTGGCCAGCTGCGTGCCTTCGGTGGCGCTGACCAGCGCACCTTCGGTGACCAGCGAGCGGCCGATGCGACCCGAGATCGGGGCCGTCACCGTGGCGTAGCCCAGGTTGATGCCAGCCGTGCGCACGGCAGCGCGCGCCACAGCCACCTGCGCCTGCGCGGCTTTCTCCGAGGCCACGGCAGCGTCGTATTCCTGCTTGCTGACCGCGTTGGCGGCCACCAGCGGGCGATAGCGCGTGACCACGCCGCTGGCGTTGGCCAGCTGCGCCTGCGCCTGCGCCAGTTGCGCCTGCGCGCTCTGCTCGCTGGCCTGGTAAGGCGCCGCGTCGATCTGATAGAGCAGCTGGCCAGCGCGAACGTCCGAGCCTTCGGTGAACACGCGCTTGGTCAGGATGCCGGTGGCCCGCGCGCGCACCTGCGCCACGCGAGAAGCCTCCAGCCGACCGGGCAGCTCGGTGGTCAGGCCGACGGATTCGGGCTGCGCGGTGATCACGCCCACTTCGGGCGGCGGAGGCGCGGCAGAGCCGGGCGCGCCAGCCCCGCCCGCTTCTTTCTTCTCGCCGCAGGCCGCAAGACTGAGGGCGATCAGGACAGCTGCGCCCAGCGGCAGCAGATGGTGGGGCGCAAAGCGGCGAACGGTGCGGTGTTCGGGCATGGAAGTTCTCGTTTCGGAAAAAGAGGGATGGTTGCCAAGCCCCTCCGGCAAGGCAACGTCATCAGTAGCAGCAGCGAACGCGCCATGTTGCAGGAGCTGCGTGACAAATACTGTCAGCAAGCATCGCGAGATGCAGACGCACTGAAGAGGTGGAGGCCATTCTATATACATTCATGAATGTATGTAAATGGTAGAATGACGTATCTGCCACATCAAATAGGGTCTTGTTATCAATGGCGCGCCGCACCAAGGAAGATGCCCTCGCTACCCGCGAGGCCCTGCTGGATGCCGCAGTGTGCGTGTTCGGGCGCCGCGGCGTCGCACGCAGTTCGCTGGCCGAGATCGCCGAGCAGGCGGGTTTGACCCGGGGTGCCGTCTACTGGCACTTCAAGGACAAAGGTGAGTTGTTCAACGCGATGATGGATCGCGTGACCCTGCCGCTGGAGGCCGACCTCATCGGCCATTGCGAAGGCCAGGGCGACCCGGTGGTGGAGCTGCTGGACAAAATGCGCCGCGCCATGCGCACCATCGAGCACGATGCGCTCACCCAGAACGTGCTGGAAATCGCCACGCTGAAGGTGGAGCACGTCGATGACATGGGCCCGGTGCGCGACCGCTACGTGGCCGCCCACCGGGACAAGCTCCATCTGATGACGCAGGCGCTCGAGCGTGCGGCAGCGCTGCGCCACAAAGCACTGCCCGCCCCGGCCCGCACGCTGGCCGAGGGCTACCACTCGCTGATCCACGGCCTGGTTTTCAGCTGGCTGCTGGGGCGCAGTTTTCCCTTGGAGCAGACTGCCGTTCTGGCTATGGAAACCTACCTGGCCGGGGCTGGCCTGATGCCGCCTTTGACCTGCGCGTCTGCGGGCGCCGCCAATCAGGGATAATCGCGGCCTTGCACTAGCGGCTGTAGCTCAGTGGATAGAGTATCGGCCTCCGAAGCCGAGGGTCGTGGGTTCGATCCCCGCCAGCCGCACCAGTACAACGAAAAGTCCTTTTAAACCAATGGGTTACAAGGATTTTTTTGACTGTTACGTCGCCCTGCTACAAAGGGCAAGCGATGAACGGTCTATTTCGCCGGGGCGGCGTCTGGTGGGCGCGACTAGCCATTCCCGAGCACTTACGCGCTGCCGCTGGGCGGCGCGAGTTCGTGCAATCGACACGAACCTATCATCATGAAGTCGCTAAAGTCGTCGCTGCTAGCCTGATCGCTGCATGGCGGCACCAGCTGTTGAGGTTAGATTCGCGGCGTATGGACGAGCGCGACATTCTCAAACTTGTGTCTGGCAGCCCGCTTCTGAACGGTGATGGTTTCTTGTCTCTCAAAGAAGCCGCACAGGCTAGCGGCTTGCCCGAATCTGAGCTGTTAAGACGCGTACAGCGCGGGGCGCTCGGGCTTCACTACACGGTGCCGCATGCCAATGGCAACGGTTACAAAGTGCCGAAGCCCGACCTTGAGCCGGATGACCCAGAACTTGGCATCGATGCTGGCATCATCGCCCCGAATTTCAAGGGCAATAGCGCGCCCGCGTCCGCACAGCGAATCAACGTATCAGGGCAAACACTACGCTTGGTGGACGGTGCGCTCTTCGCAGGCCTCCTTTTGGATGGCAAAGACGCCGTAACTGGGTTTGTATTGCGAGCGCCTGATCAGGCCGGTGTGCGTGCAAATGCTTCGGTTGCAAACGTGGTCAAGGACGGGCAGCGGTTAGAAGCTGAACTGGCGCCTGAAAAGTGGTACTTCCCAGATGTCGAATTCACCGAGGTGCCCACGTCGCTACTTCTAGTCGCGAAGCGCGACATAGAGAGCATTCGTGTGGAACTCGCTGCAGCCGTGTCGCCAAAGCGGGCTGAAGACGCAAGAAAGGCAGTCTTATCGAGCGGCACCGAAAAAAAACATGTAGCGAGGGCGCCCGAAAAAACTGAGAAACTGGCGGGGAAGAGATTCTCTGAGGCGGTAGCTATTTACTGCGAGGACCCCCATGGATTGTCCCGCAAGCTGTCTGAGAAAAACGAGATTGCACTGAGAAAAAGAGCGCTCTTGCTCTTCGCTGAGCTTATGGGCGATATGCTTATCACAGCGATCGATCGTGATATTCTTGCGAAATACCTTTATGAGGTATTGCCTGAGGTGCCAAACAAGCCGAATAACCTTCCGGGTGATGTGACATGGGTTGAAAATGCGGAAGGAAGCCGCCGAAAAGCAACCATGAAAGAGATCATCTCTACGCTGGAGGCGCGCAGTTGGACCGTTAATGGCAAAACTTGGCAAAAAATAACTGATGCTGCCCGTGATGAGCGGCGTCAGTGGCTCTGCAACATCTTTGTTTGGGCGCACGAATCGGGATATATTGGTGCGAATCCAGCTGCGTCATTTCTCGGTAAAAAGATCATCGAAAAGCGAAAGAAAGGTAGTAAAGCCGGCGGTGAGCGTACGCGTAACCCGTTCAGCGACGATCAGTTGGTCGCGATTTTCGAAAAAGGGCGCTTTAAAAGTGGGGGGGAAGGAAGTCACGCACAAGAATGGCACAATGTACCCGTTTGAGTATTGGCTGCCCTTGCTTGCGTTGTATGCTGGTTTGCGGATTGAAGAAGCGGCCCAGTTGCATCTTGAAGACCTTTCTTGCGAGGATGGAATTTGGTTTTTTGACATCAATTCAAGGCGTGAAAAATCACTCAAGAACGACAATGCCGCTAGAGAGATTCCCGTCCACCCGGAATTGATTCGCCTCGGCTTGCTTAAATATCGAGAGGCTCTTCGCGACAGCGGTTACGTGAGGTTGTTCCCGGAATTAACGTATGAAAGCGCATCCGGATATAGTGGCACCGCATCAAACAAATTCACAAAAATGTTTGCAGCTCTAGGATGGCCGCGCGATGGGACAGTCGTATTTCACTGTTTTAGACACAATGCCAACAACGCGATTCTTAAAGTTGACGCATCTGTGTTGGGCGGTGGGGGTGAGCTATACAAGCAGTTTCTGCAATACAAGATAATGGGCCATGAACTCGGAGATGACACAATAAGAAGCACTACACGGCTGCACCGCTGAAGGACAAAGCTGCGCTCATTGCTGGGGTATCGCACGGGTTGCCGTCCATCGTGCCATTTGAAGTGAGTTTTGGGCTGGCACAGGTTGATGCGGCATTGGCCCGAAAAAAGGGTGATAATCGGGGCCTTGAAAGTATTGGCGCTGGCAAATGGCGGCGACCGTCAGCTCCAATTGCAGCCTTGGTATAACCCCTGCAGGGTTATTTCTGTCGACTCGCACGTATGGCGAGAATGTTTAAGGAAAAATACGCCGGACGCCGATGACGTTAAATTAATAAGGCTTCCCGAGGATTTCTGAGGTTAAGAATGGCAAGGCCCACAGCTTGCCCATTACACCCCTGTGCGGGAGATTCTGGCCAGACGCTGTGAGGGCCTGGAAGCGGGCGATGAACTGTTTGCCGGGGTGTCTGAGGATCATCTGTCGCAGATGGCAGGGCGCATGGGTTCGCCCAAGTTCATGCTGCACGATTTGCGCAAGTTGCTGGCGACGGTGGGTGAACGGCTGGGCCTGACCAGTGCGGTGCTCAGGCGCATCTTGAACCACACCCCGCCCAAAGCAGATGTACTGCACCGGCACTATGTGCAGCTGGGAGTAGAAGATGTTCGGCAGGCACTGGAAGTGGTGCAGGCGGAATTGCTACGCTTGGGCCGAGATGGGTAAAACCTACTTTGAGGCCCTAAACACGCGCATTGCCTTGACGTTGCGTTGGCAGACTGTTGATCCCAGCAGCCGGAACACCCTTGCACAGCCATTTGAGGAGCCTGATTTTGTGGCAGCCGCAGGGAGTGTGTAATCCCTCACTATTCCCATTGCAAACCCGGAGTTCTTACAGTAAGCAGCAAAGTGTTCTCGCCAATTGGAGTTTTGAAGCCCGAGTTTTCAGAATAAAATGCAATAACTCACACAATAGGCCGCACAACGCTCTGGAATACACAGAAGCAATCGGCCAGCCAGCCTCAACACGCCCTCGGGATCTATCGTTCGCCTTATTTGGCTGCAATTCGGGCTAATACAGGTTGAAATAATTTCAATCTAAGATAGCAAGAATTAATAATAGAAGATAAATTGAAGATATCCGGTTGGGGAAGGGCAATACTCCCCTAACCCATGCGCACGGCATAGGTTAGCGGCCCAATCGCCCTTCCGAATCACAACATCCGTATAGGGTTCCACCTCTCTCAGTTAGTCGCTCTGGTATTGACAAAGTGCGACCCTGAGAGTCCGGGCGACCACACTTATCTCATCCGGCGGGGCAGCGACGCTCTCGCGGCTACACAACCCCTCGCCTTGGGCCGGACTCTCTTCTAGGCGTTGAAGGTATTCACCTTCTTCATTCATGCCCGAACGTACGATTCACCGATAAAGCCTGAATGCAGCTGGCTTGGTAGACCAGCTGTTGCATATTATATGCATTACAGTGCCAAAATCAAATGTGAACAATCTGACGAACTGCTCGGCGGTGGGATTGCATTGAGAATTCGGTTTAAACGCGCCGTAGCCATTTAAAAACCTTGGAGCTGGGTGGGTAGCTGTTTGAAGCGGCACGAGCACCAAGCGGTGTTACGCGCGTCCTATGGGCGTTCATGAATCGATAGCCCAGCAAACACGATCAGTTTCTGGCGAGTAGGAAAAACGCGGCGTGAAGGGCCACGGGTCTGCGCGATTCGGCATAAGGGGTGCAAGGTCGCTGCTGTTTCCCTTCAATACTCAGCGGTTGGCGACTGCTGCCGTACTGGCTAACTGGCGCAGTCAAGCAGAAGTTGGCAATCCTCGGCAAAACAACGCACACCGGCGAACATCCTTCCCGGCACGGCGCTGCCTTTGTAGGCTTTGGCTACATACAGGACGGTCGTCCTTATGTGTAGCCAAGATCAACCAGCCCCAAAGCGCGCATGTTTCAGCCCCAGTCGTTCACAGCACCTTCGTTCGTCGCTTACTACCGCGTCAGCACCCAGCGACAGGGCGCTTCGGGTCTAGGGATTGAAGCGCAGCGTCAGATGGTGGCGCGCTTCTTGTCTGAGCGCGCTTGCTCGCCCTTGGCTGAGTTCGTAGAGACAGAGACTGGCAAAGGTGCGAATGCTTTGGAGAAGCGCCCGCAGCTGAAGGCAGCGTTGGAGCTTTGCAAGAAGACAGGGGCCACCTTGTTGATTGCGAAGCTGGACCGATTGGCCCGCAATATTCACTTCGTGTCAGGGCTGATAGAGATGGGGGTGGACTTCGTGGCGGCGGACATGCCGCAGGCCAACAAGGTGATGATCCAGATGCACGCGGTGATGAGTGAGTGGGAGCGCGATCAGATCAGCGAGCGGACCAAAGCGGCGTTGGCGGCGGCCAAAGCCCGTGGGGTGGTGCTGGGGGCGACGGGACGGGACAACCTGAAGCGGCACACCGAAGAAAAGCAAGACGCTGCCCGGGCGTTTGCGCAAAGGCTGGACGGGCTGGCGAAAGGGTTTAAGGCCAGGGGGTTGACGCAACGGCAGATGGTGGCTGAACTCAATCTGGCGAGGGTGAAGGCGCCTAGAGGGGGCAGCTGGACGCTGAGGCAGGTGCAGAGGGTGTTAACGCACAATTCGTAGTTATCCGCATTCTTCCATGAGGTTCAAGACGATTCTGCGAATCAACCGGGAAAGGCACTGTTGCTAGATGTCAACTTGAGCCGCCATCTATGTAATTTTTTGTGTCTAGTGATTCAAAATTTACATATAATCCTCGCGAGTCTATGTTGCGTGAGCGTGCCTTGCGTGTTGCATAACTATTTTTCGGATTCTATTAAGGCGAAGAGTTTTTATATGGCTAGACATCTTAAGCTGCTTACAATTACTGCACTTTCTGTTGCCTTGCTTGGCTGTGCAGCAGCACCGAGAAAGATCGAAGTATCCGCCCCCTTTAATCTTGAGGAGGCGAAGGCTATGCTAAAGCCTGGAAAAAATTCTATTTCTGGCTCGGCGATGATGAGGCAAGCGGGAGGTGGCGTTGTTACCTGCGCAGGGGAGGAGGTCAACCTTGTGCCGGAGACGGAATATGCGAATCAACGCATCGGAAAGGCGTATGGAAGCACGGATCGAGGCTATATTAATGTGTATCAGGCGCGCATTCAAATAGCCAATCCACCTGGGTATCTTGAGAGCACATTGAAAACCCGATGCGACCCCCAGGGAAAGTTCACATTCAAGAATGTGGGAGATGGTAACTGGTTCGTAGTCACCGGCGTGATCTGGCTGGTGGGCTACTCTACCGAGGGTGGAATGCTAATGGAAAGAATTTCACTTAAAGGCGGTCAGAACCATGAAATTATAATGACGCCCTAGGAAAGCATGCGCGTTGGGAGCGGGCGGAATATCCCAGCATCGGAAATTCCACGAAGCCGATTAGCAGGCTCGGAAGTGATCCTCTGAGATGGCGCGAATGCTACAAAACCGTGCTACAAAGGCGCTTCAATCAATAGGGTGACGGGCGGCAAAGTCGTGGGTTCGATCCCCGCCAGCCGCGCCAAATGCCAGAAACGCCTTGAAGTTCAAGGCGTTTCGCGTTTCTGGCCGACAGTGTTTGCCTGGCTGCGCTCCAACCAGCGGCGCGCGCGGTGCGCCGCGTGACAGCGTCGCTCGCTTGCCGCACGGGCGGCTCGGCCAGCGTGCCGCCCCCGTAGGCCGCAGCCGGCGTGCCCAGCCCGCCTCAGTTCAGCGCCATGCTCAGCTTGCGCCGGTAGCTGGACAGCAGCTCGGCCTGCGGGTCTTCCTGCTTGGCGGCCTTGCCCGTCAGCTCGATACCGCCGGCGCTTTTGCCATCGGCGGCGGCGCCTGCGCGGGCGGGCGGCGGGGTCAGCAGCTCCAGGATGGCCACGTAGGTTTTGCGCGCCAGGTCGTCGTTCCACTTGCGGTCGCGCATGATGATTTCCAGCAGCTCATCCATCGCGGCTGTCCACTGGCCTTCGGCCATCAGCGCCTGGGCCTTGGCAAAGCGCGTGTCGAAATCGCGCTTGTTTTCAGCGATCTTGGCGTCAAAAGCGCTGATCTCCCAGTTTCCGCGCTCATCGCGCTCGACAAATTCGCGCGCATCCAGCCAGCGGCGCAGCGCGTCAAAGCGCAGCGGGCGCGGCTCGCGCTTCAGGGGCTCTTCCAAGACGGCGGCGGCTTCTTCGTAGGCGCCGGTGCCGATCAGCAGGCGGATGTAGTCGGCGCGCGCGTCGTCGTTGCCCGGGTCTTGAGCGACGGCGTCGGCCAGCTTGGCCAGGGCGGCGTCGGTGTCGCCCGATTGCAGCAGCGCCTCGGCCTCGCCCACGTCGGCCTCGGCCGTCAGCGCGCCTTCGCTGGGCACGTGCTTGTCGAGGAATTCGCGCACCTGCGCCGCGGGCAGCGCGCCGACGAAGCCATCCACCGGCTGGCCGCCCTTGAACAGCACGCAAAACGGAATGCTGCGCACGCCGAACATCTGCGACAGCTGGCCGGCCAGCTGCTGCACTTTGTCGGCGTCCAGCTTGGCCAGGACGAAGCGGCCGGCGTATTCCGCCTCCAGCTGCTCAAGCACGGGCCCCAGCTGCTTGCAGGGGCCGCACCATTCGGCCCAGATGTCGACCAGCACCGGCACCTGGGTGGAGGCCAGCATGACCTCGGTTTCGAAGTTTTCTAGGGTGACGTCAATCATCGGGCGTATCTGAAGGCAAAATCGGTGAATTCCAGCGGCAGAAATGGCCCGCTTGCGGTGCAACGGGGCGCCATGCCGCAGGGCGGGGCGGGATCGGCCGGGGCGCTCGCCGCGCTACGGCGGGGCCCACGGGGCGAGCATAGCAAGTCCACCAGCGTTTGGCGGGCGGCCCCGTTCGCTGTGCGCTGGAGCTTATTAGGTAGGGCCTAACGGATGACTTCTCCCCTCGTCGGCGTGGTGATGGGTTCCAGCAGCGACTGGGACACGATGCAGCACGCGGTGCAGATCCTCACGCAGTTTGGCGTGCCGCATGAGGCGCGCGTGGTGTCGGCCCACCGCATGCCGGACGACATGTTCGCCTATGCCGAAAGCGCCGTGCAGCGCGGGCTGCGCGCGATCATCGCCGGGGCGGGCGGCGCCGCGCACCTGCCGGGCATGCTGGCCGCCAAGACGGTGGTGCCCGTGCTGGGCGTGCCGGTGGCCAGCCGCCACCTGCAGGGCGTGGATTCGCTGCACAGCATCGTGCAAATGCCCAAGGGCGTGCCCGTGGCCACCTTCGCCATCGGCCAGGCGGGTGCGGCCAACGCGGCGCTGTTTGCCGTGGCCATGCTGGCCAGCACCGACGACGCACTGCGCGCCAAACTGGAAGCCTTCCGCGCCGAACAAACCGCCGCTGCGCGCGCCATGGCGCTGCCGCCCGTGGCCTGAGCGGGTGTCTGTCACCCCAACAAAACTATTATTTCCATAGCTGCCAGCGCAGGCTGCACCAGCGCCAGCGCCTTGTTTCATATCCAATTCCAACGTGCCTGAAACGACCCACGCCACTTCCCTGCCGCTGCTGCCTGGCAGCCTGATCGATGGCCGCCCGGTGGTGCTGGGCGTGCTGGGCGGCGGCCAGTTGGGCCGCATGTTCGTGCACGCCGCGCAGGCGCTGGGCTACGAAACCGTGGTGCTGGACCCGGACGCCAGCAGCCCCGCCGGCCGCGTCAGCCAGCACTTTGTGCAGGCCGACTACCGCGACCTGAGCGCGCTGCGCGTGCTGGCCGACGACGCCAGCGCCATCACCACCGAATTCGAGAACGTGCCCGCCGAAGCGCTGGCGGCGCTGGCCGTCAACCGCCCGGTGTCGCCCTCGGCCGAATGCGTGGCCATCGCGCAAGACCGCATCCGTGAAAAGGCGCACTTCACCCGCTGCGCCGCGCGTGCCGAACAGGCGCCCTCGGGGCTGGGCGGCGTCGCGCCCGCGCCGTACGCGGTGATCCAGACCGCCGCCGACTTGGCCGCCGTGCCCGAATCGCTGCTGCCTGGCGTGCTGAAAACCGCGCGCATGGGCTACGACGGCAAGGGCCAGGCGCGCGTGGCCACGCGCGAAGCCCTGGCCGCCGAATGGCACGACATGGGCGGCGTGCCCTGCGTGCTCGAGCAGCTGTTGCCGCTGGCGCTGGAATGCTCGGTGATCGTGGCGCGCGGGCGCGACGGGCAGGTGGTCAGCCTGCCGGTGCAGCGCAACCTGCACCGCGACGGCATCCTGGCCGTGACCGAGGTTTATGAAGGAAATCTGCCGCCAGCGCTGGCGCAACAAGCGCAGGCAGCTACCGAAGCGATAGCAAACGAGCTGAACTACGTCGGCGTGCTGTGCGTTGAATACTTCGTGCTGCAAGACGGCCGCCTGGTCGTCAACGAAATGGCGCCGCGCCCGCACAACAGCGGCCACTACACCGTGGACGCGTGCGACGTCTCGCAGTTTGAGCTGCAGGTGCGCACCCTGGCCGGCCTGCCGCTGGCCGCGCCGCGCCAGCACAGCGCGGCCATCATGCTCAACCTGCTGGGCGACCTTTGGTACACCGCCAGCGGCGAGCCGCACACGCCCCCCTGGGCAGACGTGCTGGCCCTGCCCGGCGCGCACCTGCACCTGTACGGCAAGACCGAGGCGCGCCGTGGCCGCAAGATGGGCCACCTGACGCTGACTGGCCCCAGCGCCGCCGCCGTGCGCGCCACCGCCCTGCGCGCAGCCGAGCTGCTGGGCATGCCCGCTTTCTGAGCCTTGCTTTTCAAGTCCCGCCTGCAACGCCCATGCCCAGCGCCACCCTGCTGCTGTTCATCCCCGCCTGCTTCGCGCTGAACATGGCGCCTGGGCCCAACAACCTGCTGTCGGTCAGCAACGCCACGCGCTACGGCTTTCGCGCTGCCTGCGCGGGCGGGCTGGGGCGGCTGCTGGCCTTCGCCGGGATGATCGCGCTGGCCTCGGTGGGCCTGGCGGTGGTGCTGCACACGTCCGAATGGCTGTTTGGCCTCATCAAGCTGGCCGGCGCGGCCTACCTGCTCTACCTGGCCGTGCAGCTGTGGCGCGCGCCCGTGGCGGATGGCACGGCTGGCGATGTGGCGGCCACGGCGCCCGCCGTTTCGGTGTGGGCGCTGGCGCGGCAGGAATTCTGGGTGGCGGCGGGCAACCCCAAGGCCATCCTGATCTTCACCGCCTTCCTGCCGCAGTTCGTCAACCCGGCGCTGCCCGCCACCCCACAGTTCGTGGTGCTGGGCACATTGTTTTTACTGCTGGAAGTGGTGGCCATCGCCCTGTACGCGCTGATGGGCCTGCACATGCGCCGCTGGCTGGCGCAGGCGCGAGGGCAGCGCCTCTTCAACCGCGGCTGCGCCGTGCTGCTGACCGGCGCGGCGGCGGGCCTGCTGGCTTCGCGGCGCGCGGCATGACGCTGGACGGTCAGCAACCCGAGGCCATCGCCGCGGCGGTGGATGCGCTGGCGGCCGGCCGCCTGGTCGGCCTGCCGACCGAAACCGTCTACGGCCTGGCCGCCGATGCGGGCAACGACGCCGCCGTGCGCGCCATCTTCGCCGCCAAGGGCCGCCCGGCCGACCACCCGCTGATCGTGCACGTGGCCAGCGCCGAGGGCGTGGCGGCCTTCGCGGCCGAAGTGCCCCCGTTTGCGCAGCGCTTGATCGACGCCTTCTGGCCCGGCCCGCTCACCCTCATCCTGCCGCGCCGCCCCGGCGTGGCCGACGCGGCGGCCGGCGGGCACCCCACCATCGGCTTGCGCTGCCCGTCGCACCCCGTGGCGCACGCGCTTTTGTCGGCCGCGGCGGCGCGCGGTATCGCCGGCCTGGCCGCGCCCAGCGCCAACCGCTTTGGCCGCATCAGCCCCACCACCGCCGCGCACGTGGCGGCCGAATTCGGCGCTGACCTGCTGGTGCTGGACGGCGGCGCGTGCGCAGTGGGCATTGAATCGACCATCATCGACTGCACGCGCGGCGCGCCCGTGCTGCTGCGCCCCGGCCAGCTGCCGCGCGCCCGCATCGAGCAGGTTGCAGGAACACGAATGCTATCGAAAGAAGAGATGTCTGCGCCCGACCCACAAGCGCCAGGTACGCTTTCAGCCCATTACGCGCCGCGCGCCAAGCTGCGCCTGATGAACGCCCGCGAGCTGCGCACCGCGCTGGAGCTGCTGGGCGCCGACGCGAAAAACATCGCCGTGTGGGCGCGCACGCCGCTGCATTCCGAGTCGCGCCAGCTGGTGCTGCGCCGCATGCCCGACGACGCCGATGCCGCCGCCCAGCAGCTGTTTGCCGTGCTGCGCGGTTTTGACGAAGCGCAGGTCAAGCTGATCTGGGTGGAAGCCGTGCCCGACGACGGCGCCTGGGACGGCGTGCGCGACCGCCTTGCGCGCGCGGCGGCCTCCGCCTGAAGCCGCTCGTGCCGCCCGCTTTCAAGGCCCGAAACCCTGGGCCGCGCGGGCCTCGCGCTGCCACCGGCCGAAACCGCGCGAAGCACTTCGCCCCCGTCTGGCCACTGGCCTTGCCCTAAACTACGCCCCAGAAATTGGAGATGCCTGTTATGAAAGCTTCCTGGACTCGACGCGCCGCGCTGGCGCTGGTCGGCGTGAGCGCCGCCGCGATGATGGCCGCCTGCGGCGACGGCTCGGTCGTCTCCGACCTCAAACCCGCCCGTTTCATCACCGTGGGTGACAGCTTTGCCGACGTCGGCCAGGCCAGCGGTAAATACACCGTGAACGACGGCAGCCTTACCTGGGTGCAGCAACTGGCGGCCAACTACAACCTGACGGTGGACCCGGCATCGGCCGGCGGCTGGGGCTATGCGCAAGGCTACGCCCGCGTGGATTCCGCCGACACCAGCAGCGGCACCGCCGCCCCCAGCGTCAAGCAGCAGATCGACCAGCTGCTGGCCCGCACCACCATGCAAGAGGGCGACGTGATGATGCTCAACGGCGGCATGCACGACATCGTGGCCGCCGTGACCGCCACCGGCATTTCCGACCAGACCACCGCCACCGTGAAGGCCGCCGGCCAGGCGCTGGCCGCGCAGGTGCGCCGCGTGGTGGCTGCGGGTGCCACGCACGTCGTGGTCACCGGCGTGCAAAACGTCGGGCTGACGCCCTGGGCGGTGCGCCTGGGCCAGCAGGCCGACATCGAAAAGCTGTCGGTGGCCTTCAACGACGCGCTGCTGATCGACATTGCCGACATGGGCGCCACGGTGCTGTACTTCGATTCGTCGCTGTTCTTCAACCTGATCAACAACAAGCCCGAGCGCTATTCTGTTGACAACGCGACCGACCCGGTTTGCACCACGCCCGACGCCAGCACCTGCACGCCCAGCTCGGTGGTCAGCACCGACTACAACCGCTACATGTACGCCGACAGCCTGAACTTCACGCCGAAGGTTCAGCGCAACTTTGTCGACCGCAGCTACACCGAAAACGCTTACGACAAGTTCAAGAACCGCTGGTAAGCGCAGCGGGCGGCTGTCACCAGGCCGCCGGTGGCACCCCCAAAAAAGCCGGCCCGATGGCCGGCTTTTTTGTGGGCTGGACTACCCGCCGCGCCACCCACCGCACCTTTCGGCTTGGCGGGCGCGCAGGGCTTTACAGCCAGTCCTGTTTGTCCAGCATGTCGATCAGCTCGTTGGCCATCAGCGCATGACCGTAGGGCGTGGGGTGGAAGCCGTCGGCGAAGAAGTAGCGCTCCCACCAGTTGGTGCCGCCGGGGCCGCCCGCAGGTGCGGGGGTGTTGGACAGGGCCGAGGCCGTGCAGTCGGCAAAGTTGCGCTCAGGCACGGCGGTGATGCCGCTGCCGCCGCACACGGGCAGCGTCACGTTGGTCACGCCCCAGGCGCCGGGGTGCAGCATCTGGTCGGTGAAGCGACCGGCGAAGTCGAACACGCGCACGCGCGGCTCACCGCCAAACGAGGTCGAAAGGCGCTGGTTGAAGGCATTTATCCAGCCCTGGAACAGCGATTCGGCCTGCGCGCGCGCCGCCGAGCCTGCCGCACCACCGCCCGCAGCGCCGGCCACCTGATCCAGCACCGCCTGAAAGCGCGGCGTGTAGGTAATGGTGGGCATGTTGGCCACCACCACCTGCTGCGCGCCCTTGGCCAGCGCCTGGGTGCGAACGCCGTTGGCAAAGGTGTCGGCCAGCGCCTGCATGTACAGCACGCCGGCGGTTTCGGCTCCATTGGGGCCGGCCAGCACGTTGGCCAGCGTTTGCGCCGGGATCAGGGTGGACAGCAGCGCGGTGTAGGCCACGCCCTTGTCGCGCGAGGCGCCCAGGTAGGTGCCGATCAAATCGGCCGCGTCGTTGCCGCCGCCATCGACGATCAGCAGGTCGGTCTTGGACCAGCCGGCGTTGGCGCCGTCTTCCAGCTGCCGCAGGATGGACAGCGGCGCGGCAATGCCGCCCGCAGCCAGCGGGTTGCTGATACGCCCGCCGCCCACGGCGTAGTTGGTGCAGCCCGGCGTGCTGTTGCGCGCGAACGTGACGCCGTTGAAGCGGTACACCGGGCATTGCGCCGCCAGGCCGTACGCGGCGGTGACGTGCTCCACCCACAGCACATTGGGTTCGCTGCGCGAGCCCTGCACGGTGAAAGTGCGCCCCACGCCCGGCAGGCCCCGGAAGGTGCCGCTGTCGCTGAGGGAATCGCCAAACACCTTCACGGCGGTGATGCCCAAGGGGTTGTCGCCGTTGTTGTCGTCGCCACCACCGCAGGCGGTCAGCGTGACCGCCACGGCGACGGCCAGGGCGCTGAGCTTCCAGCTCCAGCGCGGGTCTTTCACAGGCATGTGCGTCTCCTTTTTTTGATGCAGCTGCATCGTAGCGTGAACCCTGTGGGGCGCAACTGGGGCCTTACCCGAGCGGCTATGCTCACGGCCACCCACCCAGGAGCCCCGAATGAGTCCCGCCCAGAACCCCGATGGCCGCCGCCGCCACCGCATCGCCGTCATTGCGGGCGATGGCATCGGCAAGGAAGTGATGCCCGAAGCGCTGCGCGTGTTGAGCGCGGCGCAGCAAAAGTTCGATCTGCCGCTGGAGCTGGTGCCCATCGACTGGGCCAGCTGCGACTATTACGCCGAGCACGGCCAGATGATGCCCGACGACTGGAAGCAGCAGCTGCAGGGCGTGGACGCCATCCTGTTCGGCGCTGTCGGCTGGCCGGCCACGGTGCCCGACCACATCTCGCTGTGGGGCAGCCTGCTGAAGTTCCGGCGTGAGTTTGACCAGTACATCAACCTGCGCCCCGTGCGCCTGTTTGAAGGCGTGCCCTGCCCGCTGGCCGGGCGCAAGCCGGGCGACATCGACTTTCTGGTGGTGCGCGAGAACACCGAGGGCGAATACACCAACCTGGGCGGCGTGATGTACGCCGGCACCGACCGCGAAATCGTCCTGCAGGAAACCGTGATGAGCCGCTTCGGCGCCGATCGCGTGCTCAAGTTCGCCTTCGAGCAGGCCGCCGCCCGCCCGCGCCAGAAGCTCGACGTGGCCACCAAAAGCAACGGCATCGCCATCAGCATGCCCTGGTGGGACGGCCGCGCCGACGCCATGGCGCAGCACTACCCGCAGATCGCGGTCGAGAAACACCACATCGACATCCTTGCCGCGCGCTTCGTGCTGCAGCCGCAGCGCTTCGACGTGGTGGTGGCCAGCAACCTGTTTGGCGACATCCTCTCCGACCTGGGCCCGGCCTGCACCGGCACCATCGGCCTGGCGCCCTCGGCCAACCTGAACCCCGAGCGCACCTTCCCCAGCCTGTTTGAGCCGGTGCACGGCTCGGCGCCCGACATCTACGGCCAGGGCATCGCCAACCCCGTGGCGATGATCTGGTCGGCCGCGCTGATGCTGCAGTTCCTGGGCGAGCAGGCCGCGCACGACGCCATGCTGCACGCCATCGAACACGTGCTGGCCCACGGCCCGCGCACGCGCGACCTGGGCGGCCTAGCCAACACCGCCGAGATGGGCGCGGCCATCGCGGCGCTGGTCTGAAATTAAAAGAAAAACAGCCTCTGGCGCTGGTGCCATCAGCGCTGGACGCTATCAAATTTGATTGTTTTGCGCCCCGGCGCCGGGCGCTGATACAAGGTTTCAAGTGGCTATCGGCAGCAGCAGGTAGCTAAACCGCTGTCCAGCATCACCCCGAGCACGACACTCGCCCGAGCACAGCCACCGCCCACGCCACCCGGCTCAAGTGGCCGCGCATCAGGCCAGCCGAGCGAGCGAGGTGGCCGTACCCGCGGCTCCCTATCTGCCTGCGCAGATAGGGACGGGCCAAGGGGCCGTTGCCTCTGGCAACGAGCACCGGGCGGTTGGCGCCTCAGGGGGCAGCCCCTATCACGCAGGCAGCGGCACCAACGGGTTGCCGAACATCGGGTCGTCCTTCTTGGACGCCAGCGCCTTCTGCAAGTCCAGCCCCAGCGCCTTGGCCACGCCGGCTGCGTAGGCCGGATCGGCGACGTTGCAGTTGCGGATGTGGCGGAACTTGATGAACTCCGGCGCGTCGCCCATCGCGCGGGCGGTGTTGCCGAACAGGGCTTCCTGCTGCGCGGGCGTCATCAGCTGGAACAGCTTGCGCGGCTGCTCAAAGTAGTCGCTGTCGTCCTGGTGGAAGGGCCAGAACTTGGCGTCGCCGTTGATCTTCAGCGGCGGCTCTTCAAACTCGGGCTGGGCTTGCCATTGGCCGTAGCTGTTGGGCTCGTAGTGCGGCAGCGCGCCGTAGTTGCCGTCCACGCGGCCCATCCCGTCGCGGTGGTTGCTGTGCACCGGGCAACGCGCCTTGTTCACGGGAATCTGCTGGTGGTTCACGCCCAGGCGATAGCGCTGCGCGTCGGCGTAGTTGAACAGGCGCGCCTGCAGCATGCGGTCGGGGCTGACGCCGATGCCCGGCACCAGGTTGCTGGGCGAGAAGGCGCTTTGCTCCACGTCCAGGAAGAAGTTTTCGGGGTTGCGGTTCAGCTCGAACTCGCCCACCTCGATCAGCGGGTAGTCGCCCTTGTACCAAACCTTGGTCAGGTCAAACGGGTGCAGGCGCTGCTTTTCGGCCTCCAGCTCGGGCATGACCTGGATGAACATCTTCCACTTGGGAAAGTCGCCGCGCGCGATGGCGTCGAACAGGTCGCGCTGGCTGCTTTCGCGGTCTTTGCCCACCAGCTCGGCGGCCTCTGCGTCGGTCAGGTTCTTGATGCCCTGCTGCGTCTTGAAGTGCAGTTTGACCCAGAAGCGCTCGCCGTTGTTGTTCCAGAAGCTATAAGTATGAGAGCTGAAGCCGTGCATGTGGCGGTAGCCGTCGGGAATGCCGCGGTCGCTCATCACCACGGTGACCTGGTGCAGCGCCTCGGGCAGCAGCGTCCAGTAATCCCAGTTGTTCTTGGCCGAACGCATGTTGGTCTGCGGGTCGCGCTTAACGGCCTTGTTCAGGTCGGGGAACTGGCGCGGGTCGCGCACGAAGAACACGGGCGTGTTGTTGCCCACCATGTCCCAGTTGCCCTCTTCGGTGTAGAACTTCAGGGCAAAGCCGCGGATGTCGCGCTCGGCGTCGGCGGCGCCGCGTTCACCGGCCACGGTGGTGAAGCGGGCGAACATCTCGGTCTTCTTGCCGACTTCGCTGAAGATCTTGGCGCGCGTGTATCGGGTGATGTCGTGGGTGACGGTGAAGGTGCCGAAAGCGCCCGAGCCCTTGGCGTGCATGCGGCGCTCCGGAACGATCTCGCGCACGAAATTGGCCAGCTTCTCGTTCAGCCACACGTCTTGCGCCAGCAGCGGGCCGCGCGGGCCGGCGGTCATGCTGTCGCGGTTGGTGACCACCGGGGCACCGAAGTCGGTGGTCAGGTGGGTCACGGGGCACTTCATCGTGTCGTCGCTTTTCATCGGGGTTCCTTGGGGGGTTGCAGACGGGTTGGAGTCCACGTCATCATATGAATTCCATATGGCGGCGCAAAGTCAATAGTTTTTATTGACGCGATTGAATAAGCGCATTGACCAGGCCAATACCGCCGCAACCATGCTAAGCGGCACCGATGGCGCTGGCCGTCCGGCGATGGCCGAGGCGAAAGTAGGAGGGGGGCGCGCGGTGGCGTGCCCATCAGCGTCGGGCTCAGCCCCGCGAGGCGCGCGGCGGCAAAGTGCTCAGGGCGCTGCAGCGGCAGAGGCGGGCATGCCCAGCGCCATGTCGGCGGCGCGGCGCGGCGTGCCGATGGGGGCGCCGGCCTGGCCCTGCTGCACGGCGCGCAGATCGGCCTCGCTGGGGTACTGGCCCGCCAGCCAGTAGTCCATCACGCGGCGCACCAGCGGTGCGGCGTGGGCGGCGCCAAAGCCGGCGTTTTCGACGATGGCGGCCACGGCGATGCGCGGGTTGTCGGCCGGGGCGAAGGCGATGTACAGCGAGTGGTCGCGCTGGTGTTCGGCCAGGCGGCGCGCGTCGTAGCGGGCTTTCTGCCCGATGGTCACCGCCTGCGCGGTGCCGGTCTTGCCGCCCGACAGGTAGGGCGCACCCGCAAATACGCCGCGCGAGGTGCCTTCCTGCGTCACGCCCACCATGCCGCGTTTGACCAGCGCCACGTTGGCGGCTTTGTAGCCCAGGTCGGCGCCGGGCGGCTGCGCGATGTCCTTGAACTGCAGCGTCTGCGGGTCTTGCTCGGCCTTGACGAGGTGCGGCGTGTGCTTGGTGCCGCCGGCGGCCAGCGTGGCCGTGGCGCTGGCCAGCTGCAGCATGGTGAAGTTGTTGTAGCCCTGGCCAATGCCCAGCGAAATCGTCTCGCCCGCGTACCACTTTTGCTGCGCCGCGCGCTTGTAGGTGGTGCGCTTCCATTCGGTGGAAGGCAGCACGCCGCGCGTTTCGCCCGGAATATCAATGCCGGTGATCTGCCCAAAGCCCAGCGGCTTCATGAAGTCGTGAATGGCGTTCACGCCCATGTCGTTGGCCAGTTGGTAGAAGTACACGTTGCTGGACTTGACGATGCTGCGGTACAGGTCGACCGGGCCCAGCGCGTGGCCGGATCGGAAGGTGTGCCCGCCAAACGTCCACGAGCCACCGTCCATGATCACCGTGCCGGGCTGGCGCTTGCCCGTTTCCAGCGCGGCCAGGCCCATGAACGGTTTGTAGGTGGAGCCCGGCGGGTACGTGCCGCGCAGCGCGCGGTTGAGCAGCGGCTTGTTGATGGATTCGTTCAGCTCGGACCAGCTTTCTTGGTCGATGCCTTCCACGAACAGGTTCGGGTCGAAGGTGGGCTTGCTCACGAAGGCCAGCACCTCGCCGTTCTGCGGGTCGATGGCGACCAGCGCGCCGCGGCGCTCGCCGTACATGTCTTCCACCAGCTTTTGCAGGTTGATGTCGATCGACAGGCGGATCGACTCGCCCGGCACGGCCGGGTGGCTGCCCAGGCGGCGCACCGCGTGGCCGCCGGCCGAGGTTTCCATCTGCTCCACGCCCGTCGTGCCGTGCAGCACTTTCTCGTAGCTGGCCTCTACGCCCAGCTTGCCGATGTAGTCGGTGCCGCGGTAGTTGGCCGCGTCGTCGGAATCCTCGATGCGCTCTTTGTCGCGCTGGTTGATGCGGCCCAGGTAGCCAATGATGTGGCCGCCGGTCTCGCCCAGCGGGTAGGTGCGAAACAGCCGCGCCTTGATCTCCACGCCCGGAAAGCGGTAGCGCTGCGCGGCAAAGCGCGCCACTTCTTCGTCCGTCAGGCGCATGCGCACCGGCAGCGATTCAAACGTGCGCGAATCTTCCTGCAGGCGCTTGAAGCGGCGCCGGTCGCGGGGGCTGATCTCCACCACCTGGTGGATGGCGTCGATCACTTCGTCCACCGGCTTGCCCGTGCGCGACGGCGTGATCTCCAGCGTGTACGACTTGTAGTTGGTGGCCAGCACCACGCCGTTGCGGTCCAGGATTTCGCCGCGGTTGGGCACGATCGGCACCACCGCCGTGCGGTTGGTCTCGGCGCGCTCGGCGTACGCATCGTGCCGCACCACCTGCAGCACGTAAAGCCGCCAGCCGATCAGCGTGAAGCACCCCAGCACCACCAGCGCGACCACGGCCAGACGCAGGCGAAAGCGCGTCAGCTCGGCGTCCAGGTTGCGCAGCTCGGCCATGGTGATGCTATGAATTATCTAGCTGCCGGCGCTCGTCGGGCGGGCGCTGCAGGCCTAAAAGATATTGAACAGGTGTGGGGCGCAGACACGGTGGCGCCCAGCCGCACCAATGTACAAGCGGAAAGGCCCGCAGGCCAGCCTGGTGCGGCGATGCCCTCACGGCACTGCCGGAATGCGCCGCCGCACTGCGGCCACGCCGACGGGGCTGCACGCAGAGGGCGCGCGCGGGGCGCACCAGGCGCCACGTGCATCAAGGCGTGCGTCATAGCGGCCGGTTGGCGTCGGGGTTGGGCGCACGGCGCTGCGGAGCCAACAGCAGCACGCTGACCAGCGGCCACAGGGCCGACTCGAGCACCGGCGCCAGCAGCACCTGCCAGCCAGGAAACTCCGCCCCGCCGATCAGCCGCAGCGCGATGGTGATGGCGTGCGCCGCCGCAAACAAAGGCAGCAGCTGCACCGCCTGCCCCGGCACCGAAAACCACAGGATGCGGCGGTGCACCATGATCGCGCTGTAGATCAGCACCGAATAGGCCAGCGCGTGCTGGCCCAGCAGCGAAGCTTGGTGCACATCCAGAATCAGCCCGAAGACGAAGGCCGCGCCCAGGCCGATGCGGCGCGGCTCGTGGATGCTCCAGAACACCAGCACCACGGCCAGCACGTCGGGCATCCACAGCACGCGGCCCAGGGGCAGCAGGTTGATCAGCAGCGCCACCAGCAGGCTGCCCCAGATGAAGGCGGGGCTGGCTGGCAGCAGCAGTTGCTGGCCGCGCGGCATGATCATGGGGCAGCTCCTGAAGCGGCAGCGCGCGGTGCAGACGCCGTTCGCGCTGCCGGGGCAGCCGCACGGCGGCGCGGTGACGGGGCGGACGCGGCAGCGGTGGCGGGCGCGGCGGCACTGGCTGCACCCGCGCGCGCGGCGGCAGCGGGTGGCGCCGCAGGGCGTGAGGGGGCTGCAGGCTTGGCCGGTGTGGCCCGGCCCGAAGCCCTGCCCGCAGGCGCGGCGGCCGCGCCCACAGCACCCACGGCTGCCGCAGCACCGGCGGCCACCCCAGCCGCTGGCGCGCCTGGGCGCGTGGCCGCTGGCGCCGAAGCGGCGGATACAGCCCCGGATGCCGCGCCTTGTGCGGCGGTCACATCGCTCGGCGCGGTGTCCGACGCGGGTGTCAACGGCGTCAGCACCATCACGTGGTTCACCGCGCTCAGGTTGGCCAGGGGCTGGCAGACGATGCGGGCAAAGCTGGTGTCGCTGCGCCGGTCCACGCGCACGACGCGCGCCACCGGCAGGCCGGGGGCGTATACGCCGTCTACACCGCTGGTGGTCAGCAAATCGCCTTCTTTCACGTCTTCGGTGACGGACATGTAGCGCAGCTCCATCATGCCGCGGTGCTGCGACGGGTCGCCATAGGCCACGCTGCGCGCGCCAGTGCGTGCGTTCATCACCGGTATGACTTGGTCGCGGTCGATCAGCAGGGTGATTTCGCTCACGAACGGGTACACGCGCGTCACCTGGCCCAGCACGCCCGATTCGTCCATCACGGGCGAGCCGGGCTCGATCCCCTGCATCTGCCCCTTGTCGATGACCACGCGGCGGCTGAACGGGTCGGTGGCGTCGTACAGCACCTGCGCGGCGGTGGCCTTGACCTGCACGCGGTCGCGCAGATCCAGCAGCTGGCGCAGGCGGTTGTTCTCCAGCATCAGCTGCTCGACCTGGCCGGCCCGCTGCGATTGCTCGGCCAGCTTGCGGCGCGCCGCATCTTCGGTGGCGTGCGCGGTCTTCAGGTCGGTCAGGTAGGCCGTGGCCTGGTTGACCATCTGCACCGGCTGCAGCGCCACCCACTGAACGGGGTACAGCACCGTGGCGATCACGGCGCGCAGCGGCTGCACCAGGTGAAAGCGCGCATCGGCCACCATCAGAAAGAGCGCCAGCGCGCTGAAGAACACCAGCCGCGACAGCGCCGACGGCCCTTGCTTGAAGAAGGGCGGCGGCGAACGGTCAAGCGTCTGCAGGGGCATGGGGCGTGGACGGGTCCCGGGGCGCGGGCGAGATCAAGGCAATCTCGCTACACAAATGTGAGCATTATGCGCAATTCGGGGCAGCGCGACAGGCAGTTTTTTGCTTAGGCCGGTGCTTCGGCCCGTGCAGCGGCAAGGCGTGGGGCCGGGCGGCCACAGGCCCGGCGCGCCGAGAAAATCACTCGCTGGTGAAGATATTGCCCAGGCGTTCCATGCGCTCCAGCGCCAGGCCGCAGCCGCGCACCACGCAGGTCAGCGGCTCTTCGGCCACCAGCACGGGCAGACCGGTTTCTTCGGCCAGCAGGCGCTCCAAGTCGCGCAGCAGCGCGCCGCCGCCCGTCAGCATCATGCCGCGCTCGGCAATGTCGGCGCCCAGCTCGGGCGGGGTTTCTTCCAGCGCTTTCTTGACTTCCGAGACGATGCTGTTGAGCGGCTCGGTCAGCGCTTCCAGAATTTCGTTGCTGCTGATGGTGAAGCTGCGCGGCACGCCTTCGGACAGGTTGCGGCCCTTGACTTCCATTTCCTTGACTTCGCTGCCAGGAAACGCGCTGCCAATCTGCTTCTTGATGGCTTCGGCCGTGGGGTCGCCAATCAGCATGCCGTAGTTGCGGCGGATGTAGTTGACGATGGCGTCGTCGAACTTGTCGCCGCCCACGCGGGCGCTGCCCTTGTAGACCATGCCGCCCAGGCTGATCACGCCCACTTCGGTGGTGCCGCCGCCGATGTCCACCACCATCGAGCCGCTGGCCTCGCTGACCGGCAGGCCAGCGCCGATGGCCGCTGCCATCGGTTCTTCGATCAGGTACACCTCGCTGGCGCCCGCGCCCAGGGCCGACTCGCGGATGGCGCGGCGTTCCACCTGCGTGGAGCCGCAGGGCACGCAGATGATGATGCGCGGGCCGTTGAAGAAATTGCGCCGGCTCACCATCTTGATGAACTGCTTGAGCATCTGCTCGGTGACGGTGAAATCGGCGATCACGCCGTCTTTCATCGGGCGGATGGCTTCGATGTTGCCGGGCACCTTGCCCAACATGGCCTTGGCTTCGGCACCCACGGCCTGGATCGTCTTCTTGCCCTGCGGGCCGCCTTCGTGGCGAATGGCGACGACCGAGGGCTCGTCTAGCACGATGCCCTTGTCGCGCACGTAGATCAGGGTGTTGGCCGTGCCCAAATCAATGGCCAGGTCGGTGGAGAAATACCGACGGAGAGCTCCAAACATGAAATGTCCTTGAGGGGCTGCACGCCGGGCGTGCCGCCGGCGGCGCGTGTTCGATGCGATTTGCGAGAGATTTGGGTGCAAAAGCGGCCCGTTGACGGGCCGTTGTGCAAAGGCGGGATAATACCGCATTGGCCTGTCTGGCGCCTGTCGGAACTGGGCCAAAACCTTCAAAAATCACCCTCCGCTTCGGCTTTTCTTCGCATGGCGCTGACCCCCAACGACGTCGACCGCATCGCGCACCTCGCGCGACTGGCGCTGACCGACGCACAAAGTGAGCAATTGCTTACAAAATTGAATGGTTTCTTTGACCTGGTGCAGGCCATGAGCGAGGTCGACACCCAGGGCGTCGAGCCGCTCGCCCACCCCGTGGCGGTGATGCAGGACGTCGCCCTGCGCCTGCGCGACGACGTGGTCACCGAGCCCAACCAGCGCGAAGCTAACCAGCGCAGCGCGCCTTCGGTGGAAGACGGTTTGTACTTGGTTCCGCGGGTGATCGAATGACTCAGCCACTGCACGATCTCACGGTGGCCGAACTGGCCACCCGCCTGAAAGCCCGCGACGTGTCGGCCGAAGAAGTGGCGCGCCACTTCCTGGCCCGCAGCCAGACCGCCGCCGACCTGGGCGCCTACCTGGCCATGGATGAAGAAGCCACGCTGGCCCAGGCCCGCGCCGCCGACGCGCTGCTGGCGGCCGGCAACGCGCCAGCGCTGGCGGGCGTGCCCATCGCGCACAAGGACATCTTCGTCACGCGCGACTTCGCCACCACCGCCGGCTCGAAGATGCTGGCCGACTACCGCTCGCCGTTCGACGCCACCGTGGTGCGCCGGCTGGGGGTCGGAGCGCCCGGCCAGACCGGCGGTGCAGGCATGGTCACGCTGGGCAAGCTCAACTGCGATGAATTCGCCATGGGCTCGGCCAACGAAAACTCGGCCTACGGCGTGGTGAAAAACCCCTGGGACACGGCGCGCGTGCCCGGCGGCTCGTCCGGCGGCAGCGCGGCGGCGGTGGCCGCGCGGCTGACCCCCGCAGCCACCGGCACCGATACCGGCGGCTCCATCCGCCAGCCCGCCAGCTTCTGCGGCATCACCGGCATCAAGCCGACCTACGGGCGCGCCAGCCGCTACGGCATGGTGGCTTTTGCGTCCAGCCTGGACCAGGCCGGCCCCATGGCGCGCACCGCCGAAGACTGCGCCCTGCTGCTGTCGGCCATGTGCGGGCCCGACCTGGACCGCGACTCCACCTCGCTCGACGTGCCCGCCGAAGATTTCACGCGTGGCCTGAGCGGCGACCTGACTGGCCTGCGCATCGGCCTGCCCACCGAATTCTTCGGTGACGGGCTGGACGCCGATGTGCGCGCTGCCATCGACGCCGCGCTGGCCGAGCTGCGCCAGCTGGGCGCCACCGTGGTCGACATCTCGCTGCCGCGCACGCGCCTGGCCATCCCGGTGTACTACGTGCTGGCCGCGGCCGAAGCCAGCTCCAACCTCAGCCGCTTCGACGGCGTGAAGTTCGGCTTTCGCGCCCCTGACTACACCGACCTGGAGGACATGTACAAGAAAACGCGCAGCCAGGGCTTTGGCGACGAGGTGCAGCGCCGCATCATGACCGGCACCTACGTCCTCTCTCACGGCTACTACGACGCGTACTACCTGCAGGCGCAGAAGGTGCGCCGCCTGATTGCGCAGGATTTCCAGCAGGCCTTCACGCAATGCGACGTGATCGCCGGGCCCGTGGCGCCCTCGGTCGCCTGGGGCCTGGGCGCGCACGGCGACGACCCGCTGGCCGACTACCTGGCCGACATCTACACCCTGCCCGCGTCGCTGGCCGGCCTGCCGGGCATGAGCGTGCCCGCGGGCTTTGGTGCTGCCGGCATGCCCGTTGGCCTGCAGCTGATCGGCAACTACCTTCAGGAAGGCCGGCTGCTGAACGTGGCGCACCGTTTGCAGCAAGCCACCGACTGGCACCAGCGCAAGCCAAACGGCATCTGACATGACATCTCCCAAACTCATCCAAGGCTACGAAGTCGTCATCGGCTTCGAGACCCACACCCAGCTGCAAACGAACAGCAAGATCTTCAGCCGCGCCAGCACGGCCTTCGGCGCCGAGCCCAATACGCAGGCCTGCGCCGTCGATCTGGCCTTGCCCGGCACGCTGCCCGTGATGAACCGCGAGGCGGTGCAGTGCGCTATCAAATTGGGACTGGCCCTTGGCTCCCACATTGCGCCGCGCAGTGTTTTTGCCCGCAAGAACTACTTCTACCCGGACTTGCCCAAGGGCTACCAGATCAGCCAGTTTGAGATCCCGGTGGTGCAGGGCGGCGAAGTGTCTTTTTTTGTCGGAGACCAGAAGAAAACTGTGCGCCTGGTGCGCGCCCACCTGGAAGAAGACGCCGGCAAATCGGTGCACGAAGGCCTGCACGGCCATTCCGGCATCGACCTGAACCGCGCCGGCACGCCGCTGCTGGAGATCGTCACCGAGCCCGACATGGGCAGCAGCGATGAAGCCGTGGCCTACGCCAAAGAGCTGCACAAGATCGTCACCTGGATCGGCATCTGCGACGGCAACATGCAGGAAGGCAGCTTCCGGTGCGACGCCAACGTCTCCGTGCGCAAGCCCGGCCAGCCGCTGGGCACGCGCCGCGAGATCAAGAACCTCAACAGCTTTCGCTTCATGCAGCAGGCGATCGACTTCGAGATACGCTGGCAGATCGAGCAGATCGAAGACGGCCACGCCATCCAGCAGGCCACCGTGCTGTTCGACCCCGACACGGGCGAAACCCGCGCCATGCGCACCAAGGAAGACTCGGCCGACTACCGCTACTTCCCGGATCCCGACCTGCCGCCGCTCTGCATTTCAGAGCAATGGGTTGAGCAAACACGGGCGCTGATGCCCGAATTGCCGCGCAAGATGGCCGAGCGCTTCGTGGCCGACTACGGCCTGCCCGAATACGACGCCACCACGCTCACGCACTCGCCGGCCATGGGCGCCTACTTCGAGGCGGCCGCCAAGGCCAGCGGGCAGCCCAAGCTGGCCAGCAACTGGGTGATGGGCGAGTTTTCCCGCCGAATGAACGCGGAGGAGTTGTCGATTGATCAGGCCGTGAAGAAGATTCGTTCATCCGACTTGGCAGTAATCATCAAGCAGATCGTCGATGGACAGATTTCTTCTAGCGGGGCGAAGACTCTGTTTGCCCACGTTTGGGAGCGCGGGCTTCAGTTCATCGCCCCTGAGGGGATTGGCTCGGTGATCGACGACCTGGGGCTGCGTCAGATGAACGACACCGGCGCGCTGGAAAAGATCGTCGACGAGGTGATCGCCGCCAACCCCGACAACGTGGCCCAGTTCAAGGCGGGCAAGGACAAGGCGTTCAACGCGCTGGTCGGCCAGGTGATGAAGGCCAGCAAAGGCAAGGCCAACCCGGCGCAGGTCAATGAATTGCTGAAGGCGCGGCTGGCCTGATGGCGCAGCGGGGGCCTGCCTCGCCGCCTGGCGAGGCCAGGGCGGATGGCGTGCCGCTCGGCTGGCAGGCTTTAAGCCAAATCGCCTTCTAGCGCTGGCGTGACCTGCGCCAGAAGCTATGGTTTAAATAGCAAAATGAAGCAACACAGCCAATCTTGGCAGCCAGCGGTTCAGCTGCTGTGCCGAGTGACGTCTGCGTTTGGAGGTCATCCAGACTGGCTCAGGCCGACAGAACGGCTCTGACGAGACGGGTTGGGTCGCGTGGCGCAGCCGCTGCGCCCGTGCTCCGTTGCACCTCAGGCGCCGAATTCACCGAGGGCGGCGTACGGGCCATGCCACCGCGGCCAGGCCCACGTGAGTTCGGCTATTGCTATGAAAAGCAGAGCTTCTGGCGCCCGCTGCACCTGCGCCAGTGCCAGCTGGGCTTGTAAAGCTCAGCGGCCCTGACCGCCCGGGCGCGTGGCGGCGGGGGCGTTGGCCGGGCCAGCGCTCGATTGCATCTGCCACAGCTGCCTGAGCCGCACCAGCTGCTCGTCAAACGCGGCGTTGATGCGGTCGCGCTCGGCCTGCTGCGCGCCGATGGCGCGTTCTTGCACGGCGATGGCTTCGGCGTTGGTCTCGATGGCCTGGCGCACTTTGGCGGGCGCCTTGGATGGGTCTTTCTTGTAGAACTCCATCTCCTCGTCCAGGCCCTTGCGCTCCGCCTTCAGATCGTCGATGCGCGCCTGCGCGGCGTTCACCACCACCTGCGTCTGGGCCAGCGCCTTCTTGCGGCCGTCGTCGTGGGCGGCCTGGTTCGGGTAGCGGTTGACCAGGGCTTCGTCGCGGCGGATGGCGTCGCGCCCGCGCTGTCGGTCCAGTTCGGCCTGGCGCTGCCGGGCTTCCTCGGCTTCGCGCTCTTTGGGCGTCAAGGTGGGGCCGATCACGCGAACCACGGTGCCGCTGCGGCTCAGCTCGCGCTGCTCGCGGTCGTTGCAGGCCATGATGGGCCGGTCGGAGGTGATGCGCCGGCCCTGCGCGTCCACACAGGTGTAGATGCCGCCCACGCTGCCAGTTTGCTGCTGCGCCTGCGCGTGGGGCACCCCCAGCGCCAGCAGCGCGGCGGCGGCCCAGCCCGCGCTGAAGCGGGCCGAACGAGCGGCAAGTTGACAGAAAAAGCGTGGGCGAAGCAGGGTCATGTCCTCAGATCAACGCCGTAGCGGCTCCGGTAGGCGGAGACCGCATCGACGTAGGGCAAAAATTTGTCAGTTGACTGCAAATGCTGCAATAACTGGGCCAGATTGGCGATGGCGCACACCTGCAGGCCCAGCGTGTCGCGGACATATTGCACGGCGCTCCAGGAAACGTCCTGGCCGCCCTCGGTGGCCTTTTCCTGCCGGTCCAGCGCGATGGCCACGGCATGCGGCGTGGCGCCGGCCGCGCGGATCAGCGCGATGGATTCGCGCACGGCGGTGCCGGCGGAAATCACGTCGTCCACGATCAGCACGCGGCCTTTCAAGGGCGCGCCCACCAGCGTGCCGCCCTCGCCGTGGTCCTTGGCCTCCTTGCGGTTGTAGGCAAAAGGTTTGTTCACGCCCAGGCGTGCCAGCTCCACCGCGACCGCCGCGCCCAGGGGAATGCCCTTGTAGGCGGGGCCGAAAATCACGTCGAATTCGATGCCCGAGGCTTGCAGGGCGCGGGCATAGAATTGCGCCAGCCGCTGCAGCTTGGCGCCATCGTCAAACAGCCCGGCGTTGAAGAAATAGGGGCTCATGCGCCCCGCCTTGGTCTTGAATTCGCCAAAACGCAAGACCCCCGCGTCGATGGCGAATTGCACGAATTCCTGCGCCAGTCCGTCTTGCCCGATGGCCGCGTCTTGGGCGCCAATTTGCGCGCTGTTCATTGGAGATACCCCTTGTTCAAGCTCACCAGCCTCAACCTGAATGGCATCCGCTCGGCCACCACCAAGGGTGTCGAAACGTGGCTGGATTCGCACGCGCCGGATTGTATTTGCGTGCAGGAAATCAAGGCCCAGTTGCCCGATATCGAAGGCAGGTTCGAGGTGCTGGCGGGCATGAAGGGCCACTTTCACCTGGCCGAGAAAAAGGGCTACTCCGGCGTGGGCGTGTACACGCGCCACGAGCCGTCGGCGGTGATCGCCGGCTACGGATCGGAAGAGTTCGACGCCGAGGGCCGCTACCTGGAAGTGCGTTTCGACACGCCGCGGCGCAAGTTCTCGGTGATCAGCTGCTACTTTCCCAGCGGCTCGTCCGGGCCTGAGCGGCAAGAGGCCAAGTACCGCTTCCTGGCCGAGTTCTACCCGGTGCTGCAGCGCCTCAAGGCCGAGCGCGACTTCGTCCTGTGCGGCGACGTCAACGTGGCGCACCAGGAGATCGATCTCAAGAACTGGAAGAGCAACCAGAAGAACAGCGGCTTCCTGCCCGAGGAGCGCGCCTGGGTCACCCGCGTGATCGACGAACTGGAACTGGTGGACGTGTACCGCCGCCTGCACCCCGACACCACGGGCGAGGCCTACACCTGGTGGAGTAACCGAGGTCAGGCCTATGCGAAGAACGTGGGTTGGCGGTTGGACTATCAATTGGCGACGCCTCCGCTTGCCGCAGCGGCGCGAGAAACCGGCATCTACAAATCCGAGCGATTCAGTGACCACGCCCCTCTCACCGTTGATTACGATTTCGGGCTTTGATCAGTCACGTCAGGCGTGACGCAAGCTGTCCGCCAGCCTCGGTGCCCGGCCGTCGGGTGTGGAAGCACGCGGCGGATCAACGGAAGACGAGCGGTCTTCCTGCGTCAACATCCCATCGCAAAGGCCGCGTGACCGTTGGCGTGGCTGCGCAAACTGCCGATCCAGTTGCCGGCGCGCGCTGAACGGTGGGGCCGTGGCTTCTAGGCGGCCATAGGACACCAGCCGTTATACGGATTCGGCGCTCCGCCCTGGCGCACGATGCCTGTGCGAGTCGGCTGCTTCAAGGCGTCGTCTTCCAACCCCACTTCCCAAAGATCGATTGCCCTTGCGGCGACTGCAGGAAGGCCACGAACGCCTTGGCCTGCTCCCGCTCCGCGCCCTTGTGGGTGAGCACCACGCCGGTATCCCGGTAGATGCGGAACGGCTCATCCACTTCCACCAGTTGGGCCAGACTCGGATTGGCGACCTGCCAGATGTTCCAGATCAGCCAGACGTCGATGTCGGGTTGCTCGGTCCAGCGCTTGCGGGCCTCCGCGCTGTTGGGGGCCTCGGGCAGAACCAGGTTCTTGCGGAAAGCGCGCACCATGGCGATGTCGCCCGTGCGGCCGGCCACGTCTTCCCAAAGGCCCGTCTGTCCCGCGCCCGCCACGGCCATCACTTTGACACCGGGCTTGAGTAGATCGCGGAACCCGTGGATGTGCTTCGGATTTCCTGGGCGGACCAGGATGGCCGCAGGTCGCAGGTACAGCGGCTCGGCTTTTTCCAGCTCAAATGCACCCGGCAACGCCTTGGCGAACTCGCTCATCATGTTTTCGGCGCCACTGAACACCACGTCGGCGTTCGCCTTTGCCATCTCGACCCACTGCGGAGTCGGGCCGGCGGTGACCTCCACCGCGATGTTGTTCGCGGCGCCAAAAACCTGCGCCGCCTCCTTCATGGCCGGGGCCGGCCCGCCGGGTCCGTAGACGTGGAGCACTTCCTGCGCCTGGGCGCTGAAGGCAACCAACGCCATGGTCAGACAAAGGACGAGGGCTGAACGAACACGTTGAACCTTGTGCATGCGGGGACTCCTGGGTTGGTAGATATCAATTCAGCCGCATTGGTCTAGCGAGCGTGGCGACCAGGCATGGGCTTGCGCAACCGATCTTGGTTACGTTCAAGTCTTTGTGGGGTACCGGCTGTGAGTCCTTGTCTGGCCATTCCTCGGGTCGTAGATGACCGCGTCGGGGCTTGCTGCAAGACACAGCTGCCAGTCGATCGTCCAGATGGATGGGCAGCGCGTTGGATGGTGCAGTCAGGGGCGCGGAGCGCTGGGCTTGCCGGCTTGCCCCTGATGGAACAAGCGGAGGGCGGCGGCGCCGGCGTGAGTGCGGCGCCGAGAGGGGGGCTTTCATGGTGCTTCCTGTCGACTTCATCGGATGTCTACCGAGATGGACGGATGGCGCCCCTCAAACATTCCATACGCTCCAAAAAAGTCGGCCCCGATCAGGCAAATAGAGCCGCCACACCCGCGTTGATGGCCAACCCGCCACCGATAAGCCAGGCGAACAGCAGTGCCGCCAATGCCAGCGGCTTGATGCCAGCGCTGCGGATGGCCGAGACATGCGTCGTCAGGCCCAGGGCGGCCATGGCCATCGCGAGCAGCACCGTGTCGATGTCGATCGCCGTGCTGACGACCTGCTGGGGCAGCAGGGCCAGGGAGTTGAGGCCGGCCACGGCCAGGAAGCCCAGCGCGAACCATGGGATCACGATGCGGCCGGGCTTGTCGCGCGCGCCATCGGCGTCCGGCGTGGCGTGGGCCGCGCTGGGGTCCTTGGCGCGCGAGAGATAGGCCGAGAGCACGATCAGGAACGGCGCCAGCATCATCACGCGCACCATCTTGGCGATCACCGCGGTGTTGCCCGCGTCGATGCCTACCGCGTTGCCCGCGGCGACCACCTGCGCCACCTCGTGGATCGTCGACCCTGCAAAGATGCCGTAGGCGGTCGGAGACATTGTGACCAACTGGTACTGCGCGTTCAGGTGGTACAGCACCGGGTACAGGAAGATGGCCAGCGTGCCGAAGACGACCACGGTGGAGACGGCCACTGTCACCTGTTCGGCGCGACCGCGCACCACGGGCTCGGCGGCCATCACGGCAGCAGCGCCGCAGATGGAGCTGCCCGCGCCGATCAGCATGGCGGTCTTGCGGTCCAGGCCGAACACGCGGGTGCCGAGGAACCAGGCCAGTGCAAAGGTGCTGCTCAACACCAGCGCATCGATCAGCACGCCGGCCAGGCCGACATGGCCGATGTCCTGGAAGGTCAGGCGCAGGCCGTACAGGATGATCCCCAGACGCAGCAGAGTCTGCTTGGAGAACGTCACGCCCGCCGCGCTCGCTGGCGCGATGTGTGCGTACGCGGTGTTGCCGACCAGCATGCCCAGCACGATGGCGATGGTGAGCGCGCTGATGCCGTTGTGCTGCAGCCAGCCCAGCCGGCCCAGCGCGATGGCCGCGGCTGCCAGCGCGCCGGCCAGGGCCAGGCCCGGCAGGAGCTGGATGGCGCGCTGCGCGCCATGCGAAGGCATGTGGCTGTGCGGCGCTGCGAAGGTCGAATGGGCGGGCATGGGGAGCTCCAGACGTACTGGATTCGGGCGGGACGAGGACATGCCCCAGACTGTGCAGCGGCTCCATCAATCTGACAAACGGGTAGTTTTTGTATGATCTAGCTGCAAATCAGCTAATCAAGCACCGACATGCGTCTCACGTTGCGTCAATTGCAGATCTTTGCCGCGGTGGCCGACACTGGCAGCACCACCGCCGCCGGGCTGCGGGTCGCGCTGTCTCAGTCTGCGTCCAGCGCCGCGCTCAACGAGCTGGAAGGGCTGCTGGGAGTTCCGTTGTTCGACCGCATCGGCAAACGCCTGGTGCTCAACGACACGGGGCGCGGCCTGCTGCCCCAGGCGCGGGCGCTGTTGGACGGCGCAGCGGGCATCGAGAGCCAGTTCGGCATCGGCGCAGGCGAGCGTTCTTCCCCGGTCATGCGCACCCGCTTACGCGTCGGCGCGAGCACGACCATCGGCAACTACCTGCTGCCGGCACTGGTGGCCAGCCACCTGCGCGAAGCTCCCGGCACCGCCATTGACGCGACCATCGGCAACACGAGCGACGTCGCCGCTGCGGTGGCGCGACTGGACGTGGACCTGGGGCTGATCGAAGGTCCCTGCCATGAGTCCGCGCTGCAGGTGCGGCCTTGGCTGGAGGACGAACTGGTGCTGGTCTGCGCCCCATCACACCCTTTGCTGGCAGGCGATCCTGCCGCCCGTATCGGACTGAAGGCGCTGCGCTTGCAATGCTGGCTGGTGCGTGAACCGGGCTCGGGAACCAGGGAAGCGGTGGAGCACGCGCTGCTTCCGCACCTGCACCAGTGGGAGCAAACGATGCAATTGGGCAGCACCGAGGCCATCAAGCAGGCCGCCGCCGAGGGCCTGGGGCTCGCCTGCCTGTCCCTGTGTGCCGTCCAGGACCTGTTGACGTTGCGGCGGCTGGTGGTCGTCAACAGCAGCCTGCCGCGGCTAAGCCGACGCTTTTACCTAGTGCACCATCGGCAAAAGCAGTTCTCGGCAGGCCTGCAGAGGTTCGTGGACCACTGCGAGACCGCCAGGTGAATTTCAAGGCACTGGTGGAATAAACCCGCAAAGCCAATCGTCTATGTCAGCGTTACAAACTTTTTTTGGAGAACTGACCATGACTGTTCGTTTGCTGCCTACCCTGGCTTTGTCACTGACCGCTGTCTTCGCGACGTTGGCCCACGCCGAGCCCGCTGCCAAGATGGCCGGCGGCATGCTGGTCAACACCAGCGGCATGACGCTCTACACCTTCGACAAGGACGTCGCCGGCAGCGGCAAGAGCACTTGCAACGGCCCTTGCGCCACCCTCTGGCCGCCGGCGGCCGTTGCGGCCGACGCCAAAGCCGAAGGGGACCTGAGCATCGTCACCCGCGACGACGGCAGCAAGCAGTGGGCCTACAAGGGCAAGCCGGTTTACACCTATGCCGCAGACAAGAAGCCCGGCGACGTGACGGGCGACAACTTCAAGGATGTGTGGCACGTCATCAAGTAAGCACGCCACGCATGACCGCCTGATCCCACGATGCGCGCGCAAGACGAAGCCGAGATCGTTGCTTGCATTCCCAGCCTGCGGCGCTACGCGCGCGGGCTGGTATCGGACCGAGACCGAGCCGACGACCTGGTGCAGGACACGCTGGAGCGCGCTTGGAGCCGCTTCTCGATGTGGCAAAGGCGTGGCGACATCCGGGCGTGGATGTTCGGTATCCTGCACAACCACTTCGTCGACCGCTTGCGCGCGCAACGCAGCCGCCCCGAGGACAGCGCCGGAGACGATCTGCCCGAGACACCGCAGCGCCCGCGGCAGACCGATGCGCTGGAACTGCGCGACCTCGATCGCGCTCTTCAGCGGTTGCCGCCCGAACACCGCGAGGTGCTGCTGCTGGTGGGCTTGGAAGAGCTGAGCTACCAGGAGGTGGCCGCCGTGTTGGGCATACCGGTTGGCACCGTGATGTCACGCCTGTCGCGTGCCCGTGCGCGCCTGCGCGAGCAACTTCAAGGCCATGCCGCCCCTGCGAGCAAGATTCAACGCGTGAAATGACCATGGACGACAACAAGCCCCGAAGCGTCGGCTCGGGCATCGGCCCCGGTGCACCAGCCCCCATCACCGAGGCGGATCTGCACGCTTACGCCGACCGCCAGTTGTCCGGCCAGCGGACGGCGCTGGTCGAGCAATACCTGGCGACGCATCCGCAGGAGCAGGAGCGCGTGCGCGACTGGCAGCAGCAGAACCGGCTGCTGCACCGCTGGCTGGACCCTGTGCTCGACGAGCCGCTGCCCCTGGGCCTGCCGCTGAAGCGCCCCGCCGGTGCCTTGCCGTGGCGGGGGCTCGCCGCCGGCGTGCTGGTGGCCGTCGTCAGCGGCGGCTCCGCGTGGTCGCTGCGCGGCCACCTGGATGCCGAGAGCATGCGGCTGGTCCAAGCCAGCCAGTCCAGCGCGGCCTCGATGGCAGGCGACGGTACGCTGTCCGGCTTTGCCCGCCGTGCCGCCATCGCCCACGTGGTGTACAGCCCCGACGTGCGTCGGCCCGTGGAGTTGGGTGCCGATCAGGAGCAGGCCCTGGTGACCTGGTTGACCAAACGCATGGGCACGGCCGTGCGGCCGCCGATGCTCACCAACCTGGGCTACGAGCTGATGGGCGGCCGCCTCCTGCCGGGTGACAAGGGGCCGGTGGCCCAGTTCATGTATGGCACCACGAGCGGGCAACGCCTGACCCTGTACGTGACGCGCGAGGTGCCGGGCGACGCGAGCACCTCGTTCCACTTCGGCACCGACGGTCCCGTCAACGTGTTCTATTGGGTCGAGAATCAGTTCGGCTACGCCATCTCGGCCGGGGCCGATCGGGCCGAGCTGATGCGGGTTTCGCAAGAGGTGTATGCCCAGCTGAAGCCGCGCTGAGGCAGGCGGCGGCGCGGCCTGCGAACCGCTGCGAGCCGAAGATGTGATCATTCATCCCGGTGGTCCCGCCCATCGCCGCGCTGGCGTACGTCGAATCGATCCGTGGAGACCAGAAAATCAGCAGCCATGCGCCAGCCATGTCGACTGCGCGTTGGTGCTGAGTTGATGATTCTATTATTTTTATAGCTGCTGGCGCTTTCTGGGCGGGCGCCAGATGCCAATTTCATTCATAAACTGACATGCTGCGCTACCGCACCGTCCCCGTCACTCCGTTTCAGCAAAACTGCTCGATCGTCTGGTGCGACGCCACGCGCCAGGCCGCCGTTATCGACCCCGGCGGCGATCTGCCGCGCATCGAGGCGGCGGCGCGCGAGCGGGAGGTCAAGCTGGGTCAGATCTGGCTCACGCACGCGCACATCGACCATGCCGGCGGCGCGGGCGAGTTGAGCCGGCGCCTGGGTCTGCCCATCATTGGCCCACACCCGGGCGACCAGTTCTGGATCACCGGCCTGGCCGAGCAGGCGCGCATGTTCGGCTTTGCGCCGGCCGAGCCCTTCGTGCCCACGCGCTGGTTGCAGGACGGCGATACCGTGCAGGTGGGCAACTGCCGCCTGGCCGTGCGTCACTGTCCGGGCCACACGCCGGGGCATGTGGTGTTCCACGCGGCCGAGGCGCGGCGAGCGTTCGTGGGCGACGTGCTGTTTGCCGGCGGCATCGGGCGCACCGATTTCCCGGGCGGCAATCACGCGCAGCTGATCGCCAGCATCCGCGAGCGCCTCTGGCCGATGGGCGACGACACGGTCTTCATACCCGGCCACGGGCCGGAAAGCACGCTGGGTGAAGAGCGGCGCCACAACCCCCACGTGCGCGGCGCCTGACCGGGGCGCGGCAGGCCCGGATGGCGCGCCGCGTGGCGGCGTGCCAGCGCATCCCCGGGGCCAATTCGCGCCGCCTGCTCGGGCCGGCGCGGCGAGCGGCGGGTGAATAATAGAGAACGATGACATCCCTCATGACCACCCCACCGGCCCGCCAGCGCCCCACCCGCACGGCCCCCGCGCCCGACGCGGCCCAACCCGGGGCGGCCCTTGTCTGACGCGGTGGGTGGCGGCCCCGTCGATGCCGCCCAGGCAGCCGCGCCGCGCTTGCCCTGGTACCGCGCGCTGCGGGTTTACCTGACCCCCGCCAGCCTGCGCATGCTGGCCCTGGGCTTTTCTGCCGGCTTGCCCTTGCTGCTGGTGCTGGGCACGCTATCTTTTCGATTGCGCGAGGCGGGCATCGACCGCTCCACCATAGGTTACCTCAGCTGGGTGGGCCTGGCCTACGGCTTCAAGTGGGTGTGGGCGCCGCTGGTCGACCGCGTGCCACTGCCGGGCCTGACGCACTGGCTGGGGCGGCGGCGCAGCTGGCTGCTGCTGGCGCAGTTGGGCGTGGTGGCGGGCATCGTCGGCATGGCCATGACCGACCCGCGCGTGTCGCTCTCGGGCATGGTGTGGGCGGCGCTGGCCGTGGCCTTCGCGTCGGCCACGCAAGACATCGCGCTGGACGCCTACCGCATCGAATCGGCCCCCACCGTGCAGCAACCCGCGCTGGCCGCCAGTTACCAGACCGGCTACCGCCTGGCCATGATCTGGGCGGGCGCAGGCGTGCTGTGGCTGGCCGCACGCGCGCAGGGCGCCAACACGGGCTACGACCAGGCGGCCTGGCAGGTGGCGTACCTGGTGATGGCCGCGTCGATGGTGGTGGGCGTGCTGACGGTGCTGGCCTCGCCCGAACCGGCGCCGGTGGCGCTCAAACCCGCCCGCGGCGCGCGCGAGTGGGTCCAGACCGCGCTGATCGAGCCCTTTGCCGACTTCTTTCGCCGCTACAAGTGGCAGGCCGCGCTGATCCTGGCGCTGATCGCCATCTACCGCATCAGCGACGTGGTGATGGGCATCATGGCCAACCCCTTCTATGTGGACATGGGCTACACCAAGGACGAGGTGGCCGCCGTCACCAAGATCTACGGCGTCATCATGACGCTGGTGGGCGCCTTTGTGGGCGGCGGGCTGGCCATGCGCTTTGGCGTGATGCGCATCCTGATGCTGGGCGCCGTGCTGTCGGCCTTCACCAACCTGCTGTTCGCCTGGCTGGCGGGTTTTGGCCACGACGTCACGGCGCTGATCTTCGTGGTGTCGGCCGACAACCTGGCTTCGGGCATCGCCTCCGCGGCGTTCGTGGGCTACCTGTCCAGCCTGACCAACATCAGCTATTCGGCCACGCAGTACGCGCTGTTTTCGTCGCTGATGCTGCTGCTGCCCAAGTTCGTGGCGGGCTTTTCGGGCGACTTTGTCAACGCCTTCGGCTACGCCAACTTCTTCACCGCCACGGCCTTGCTGGGCTTGCCCGTGCTCGTGCTGGTGGCCTTGGCGGCGCGCGCGGCGCGGCGAAGTTCAGAGTCAAATCAGGCTCTGGCGCCCGGTGGATGAGCGCTGGCAGCTATCGAAAAGATAGTATTTGCCTGGCCACCCTGCAGCGCCGTCGGGCCTGGCGGTTTACCTTTCTTTACCCCGCCTTCAAGCCCCCGCGCGGGCGGCGCCACCATGATGGGGCTGATCGGCGCAGAAGGCCATCGGCCCGCGTGCCAGAAAGATGCGCATGAGTACCCAACGCCTGTTGATGATCGAAGACGACGCCCGCCTGGCCGGCATGGTCGGCGAGTACCTCACGCAATCCGGCTTTGCCGTGGAACACGCGGGCGACGGCGTGTCCGGCCTGAACCTGCTGCAAGACAAGCCTTTCGACCTGGTCGTTCTGGACCTGATGCTGCCCGACATCGACGGCCTGGAAGTCTGCCGCCGCCTGCGCGCGCTGCCGGGTGACGTGGCACGCACGCCGGTGCTGATGCTCACCGCCAAGGGCGACCCGATGGACCGCATCATCGGCCTGGAGCTGGGCGCCGACGACTACCTGCCTAAGCCGTTTGAGCCGCGCGAGCTGCTGGCGCGCATCCGCGCCGTGCTGCGCCGCCACCAGCCCGGCGCCGCCCCCGAGCACCAGGTGCTGCGCTTCGGCACGCTGGAGATCGACCGCGACGCGCGCGTCGTCACCGTGGCGGGCCAGCCGGCCGAGCTGACCAGCTACCAGTTCGACCTGCTCGTCACCCTGGCCGAGCGCGCCGGCCGCGTGCTGACGCGCGAGCAGATCATGGAAGCCGTGCGCGGGCGCGAGCTGGAGGCGTTTGACCGCAGCATCGACGTGCACATGGGGCGCATCCGCGCCGCCATCGAAGAAGACGTGAAAAGCCCCAAGCGCATCGTCACCGTGCGCGGTGTGGGCTACGTGTTCGCCAAGCAGCAGGACTGACTGCGCGTGCGCCTGCCCAACCCGATCGCCCGCAAGCTGTACCTGCGCATCTGGCTGGCCGTGGTCGGCAGCGTGGCCGTGCTCAGCCTGGTCGTGGGATGGGCGTGGCACAAGGCCGACGAGCAGCGCGACCGCGAGCGCCAGAACCCGCCTTCGCGCGAAGTGGTGGTGCGCGACGCGGCCGGTGCCGTCATCGGCACCGCCGAAGCGCAAGCCCGTCGCGTGCCGCCCACCCCGGGCGACCCCGGCGGGGTGGAATTCGTGGTGACGCTGCAAGACGGCCACGAAATGGTGCTGCAGATGCCGCGCCCGCGCCCGCCCAGCCGCATCCACCGCCCCGCCGACATCATGGGCTGGCTGCGGCCGCCGTTCGGCTTTCTGTGGGTGCTGGGGCTGGCGGGCCTGGTCGTGATGATCGGCGTGTTCCCCGTGGCGCGGCGCCTGACGCAGCGGCTCGAAGGCCTGCAGCGCGGCGTGCAGCGCTGGGGCGAGGGCGATCTGTCGGTGCGCCTGCCCACGGGCGGGCAGGACGAGGTGGCCGACCTGTCGCGCCGCTTCAACGACGCCGCCGAGCGCGTGCAAAGCCTGATGGATTCGCAGACCGCGCTGCTGCGTTCGCAAAAGTCGCTGCTGGCCAACGCCTCGCACGAGCTGCGCTCGCCCCTGGCGCGCATCCGCATGGCGCTGGAGCTGTCGGGCTCGGCCCCCACGCCGACCGTGCGGGCCGAAATCGGCCGCAACATCATCGAGCTGGACCAGCTGATCGACGAAATCCTGCTGGCCAGCCGGTTGGACGCCAAGGAGCTGGACCTGGGCACCATGGAAGAGGTCGACCTGGTGGGCCTGGTGGCCGAAGAAGCCGCACGGGTGAACGCCGCGTTTGAGCTGGCGCCGGGCGTGGTCAGCGTCATCGTGCCGGGTGTCAGCAAGCTGCTGCGGCGCGCGGTGCGCAACCTGCTGGAGAACGCGCGCCGCTACGGCGGCCAGGACGTGCAGGCCGAACTGTGGACCGAAGGCGACCAAGCGGTGGTGGTGGTCAACGACCGCGGGCCCGGCGTGCCTGCGGAACAGCGCGAACGCATCTTCGAGCCGTTCTATCGAATGCCCGGCGCGAGTGAGAGCCACGGAGGCGTCGGCCTGGGCCTGGCGCTGGTGCGATCGATTGCCGAGCGGCATGGCGGGCAGGCCAGCTGCGGGCCGCGCGAAGGTGGTGGCGCCCGTTTTCGGTTGGCGCTTCCGTTGGTTTCTCCCCACAGCTGAGGCCTTTGGTGTGCGTTTTGACGCGCAATGGATGCATTACCCCGGAATGAGGGGTTTCCACAATTCAAGCAACTTGTAAAGTAGGTGTTTTGCTGTCACACTGCTTCTGGCCAGGGCCTTGCTTACGCGAGCGCCGCATGGTGATAAGAGTCAAAAAGGTCCTCAAGAAGCGTCACTGGAAACCGCCCTTCATTGGGCGGTTTTCTTTTGGCGCGCCTGAAACACCCTTGGCCGCGCGTTTTTGGCTGAGCAGCGCGGCATCAGCTCCTGGGTGCGCCCACGGCTTTGGGCCGCCAGCCGCCTTGGCCTTGGGTAGCGGCGTTCGCAAGGTGTGGGTGCAACGAGGCCCACAGCAGGCTCGTCAGCGCGAGGTAGATCACCACCCCGTTGTAGTGCGCAAAGAACACCTGGGTCAGCCCGAACCCCATGTGCGCCAAAACCACCGTCACGCCCATCAGGCGGATGCACACGTCGTCTTCAAGCGGCAGCGCGGCGTTGGTGCCCACGGTGCGGCGGCGCGGCCAGAACAGGGCCAGCGGCACGAAGTACAGCATGCCCAGGCCCGCCACGCCGATCAGCCCGCGCTTGACGAACATGTCCAGCACCTCGTTGTGGGCGTGACCGAATTCCAGAATCACCGGACTGGCCTGGCCTGCAGCCACGCGGCGCGCCTTTTCTTCAACGTAGCCCACTTCGCCCCAACCGAGCAGCGGCTTGTCCTTGCCCATGGCCCAGGCCAGCTTCCAGTGGTCCAAACGTTGGCCGACCGACGTGTTGGCGTCGCCCGTGGATTCGTACGACGTCACCTCGTGAATCGCCCAATCCAGGCGCTGCTCCAGTTGCGGCGCCATGTGCCAGCCCAGCGGCACCACCGGCACGCACAGCACCGCGATGGCCAGAACCGCACGGCGGCGCGACACCCAGCGCGCAATCAGCCACACCAGCACCGGCAGGCAAAGCGCAATGGCCAGCCAGCCGCCACGCGTCTGCGACAGCAGCGAGCCGAGCAAGCCCAGCCCGCAGCAGACCAGCACCGCCAGCCGCAACGGCCAGCGCCAGCGCTGCCAATACACCGCCAGCTGCAGCCAGCACATCACGCCAAACAAGCCGCACAGGTTGCCGAGCTGGATGGCGCCACTGGTCTTTTCGGCGCTGGTCCACGGCCGCTCCAGGCCGAGCACCATGACTTCGATCACCGCGCGCACGCCGCCGCAGGCCGCGCCCACCGCGAATCCGGCCAGCAAGAAGCGAAGCTGCGGCGGAAAGCGCATCAAATACAGCAGGCAGGGCACCACCAGCAGGTAGCGCACGGGCTTGTTCAGCACGGCCACCCCTTTGGACCAGTCGCTGCCGTGCAGCCAGACCAGGGCCATCACCAGCACCGCCCCAGCCAGCCAGCGCGTAGCCGGGGCGGTTGGCCAGCGCAGCCAGCAGGGCCACCCGAGCAGCGCGCCGACGAGCAGCAGCGCCGTGCCCCACGCGTAGCCCGAGGGCAGCCACAGCGCCAGCGCAGGCACCAGGAAAGCCGCCAGGCTGGTCAGGCGAAGGTGCGTCGCTTCGGTCAGGTTCAAGATGTGCTCAGGCGGCTGGAGTAGCTGTCACCCGAGGTAGCCACGGGCGTGGCTTTCAGTGGGCGGAAAACTTCTCGCCCGCCTTGAGCTGGTAGACCGTGCCGCAATACGGGCATTTGGCTTGCCCCGTGTGTGCCACATCCAGATACACCTTGGGGTGCGAGTTCCAGAGCGCCATCTTGGCCAGCGGATTGGGGCAGAAAACGCTGCCTTGCGGCGTCAGGTCCTTGGCGAGCAGCTGAATCGGCGTTGACGTCGTGGAAGTCATGGTGGTTGGAATCTCGGGTCAGCGAAAGGCCGCGCTGCGCCGCTTCGGGGCGATCGGCGCGCGCAGGCCGCAGGTGCGAAGTGTAGTGTGCGCCGCGTTCAGGGCGTATCGGGGCGCGCATCTGCGGGCAGCACAAGCGGGCGTGCCAGTGCGTCCAGCTCGCGCCGGTAAAACGCATCCAGTTGCGCCAATTTGCTCTCAATACTGAAGCGGGCTAGGTCGTATTGGCGGCGGCGAGGGCGCGATTGATCCATGCGCTGCAATGCCTGGGCCAGCGCGGCGACATCGTCGATCGGCACCAGATCCGGCTGCATCGTCTGCGCCAGGTGCAGTGCCCCTTCCGAGCGCGAGGCAATGATCGGCAGGCCCGCCTGCATCGCCTCCAGCAGCACCAGGCCGAAGGGCTCGAAGCGCGCGGGGCTCACGAAGGCGTCGAAGGCCGCCATCCAGTCCTTGGGCTTCCGCGAAAAGCCCGGCAGCACCACGCGCGGCCCCGCCTGGCGGCGCAGCTTGGGCAGGGCGTCGCCGTGGCCGACGATCACCAGCCAGGCGTTGGGCAGTGCGGCGCGCTCGAACGCGTCGATCAGCACGTCCAAACCTTTGCTGGCCTCGGCTCGGCCGACGGCGCCGAACACCCAGGCGTCTTGCGGCACGCCGTACTCGGCGCGCAGGCGCGCGCGGGATTCGGGCGAGCCGCGCGCGGGCAGGATCCAGTTGTCGATCTGCGCGGTGTGCTCGCGCAGCGGCGGCGGAATGTCGTTGAGCTGCCAGGGCGCCACCGCCACCAGCGCGTCCATTGTGGCGTGCTGACTGGGTTTGTAGCGGATGTGCAGGGTGGCCACACGCAGGCAAACGCCGTGCAGGCCACTCAAGGCGCGGCAGGCGCCGCTGAGGTGCGCGTGGGCCACGTCCGGGCGCAGCGCCTTGACCGCGTTGGCGGCGTGCCAGACGGGCAGCCAGTTGGGCACCAGCACCGTGCGCACCTGCGGGCTCACACGGTCGGCAAAGGCGTCTGCGTGCTTGCCCGCGGCGCCCTGGCGCAGGATGAGGGTGACTTCGTGCTCGCGCGCCTGGGCATTGGCCAGCTCGACCGCGTGGCGTTCGCTGCCCGCGAAGTGGCGCGTGAGGATCAGGTGTGCAATGCGCATGTTCTGGGCACGGGCCGAGGCGGCCGCGCGCCGAACCGCTGGCTGAGGGCCGCTTAGACCGGCGTCAGCCAGTGGGCGTACTTGGGATTGCGACCGTGGACGATGTCGAAGAAGGCGCTCTGGATCTTCTCGGTCACCGGGCCGCGCTCGCCGGCGCCGATCTGCACGCGGTCCAGCTCGCGGATCGGCGTGACTTCGGCCGCCGTGCCGGTAAAGAATATTTCGTCAGAGATGTAACACTCGTCGCGGGTGATGCGTTTTTGCACCAGCTTGATGCCCAGGTCTTCGCAGATGTGCAGCACGGTGTTGCGGGTGATGCCGTTCAGCGCGCCGGCCGACAGGTCGGGCGTATAGATCACGCCGTCTTTGACCAGAAACACGTTTTCGCCCGCGCCTTCGCTGACGAAGCCGCTGGTGTCCAGCAGCAGCGCCTCGTCGTACCCGTCGTCCAGCGCTTCCATGTTGGCGAGGATCGAGTTGCTGTAGTTGCTGACGGCCTTGGCCTGCGTCATGGTGATGTTGACGTGGTGGCGGCTGTAGCTGCTGGTCTTGACGCGGATGCCTTTTTTCATGCCCTCCTCGCCCAGGTAGGCGCCCCAGGCCCACGCCGCCACCATCAGGTGGATGGTGTTGCCGCGGGGGCTGACGCCCAGCTTTTCAGAGCCGATCCAGGTCAGCGGGCGCAGGTAGCAGCTTTCCAGCTGGTTGACGCGCACCACTTCGCGTTGGGCTTCGTTGACTTGATCCTGCGTGAAGGGAATCTGCATGCGCAGAATCTTCGCGCTGTTGAACAGGCGTTGCGTATGTTCTTGTAAGCGGAAGATCGCCGTGCCCGCATCCGTCTGGTAGGCGCGCACGCCTTCAAAAGCGCCGCAGCCGTAGTGCAGCGTGTGCGTCAGCACGTGGATCTTGGCGTCGCGCCAGTCCACCAGCTGGCCGTCGAACCAGATCTGGCCGTCGCGGTCGGCCATGGAAAGGGGAGGATTGCTCATGAAAGTACCTGTGGGTGCACGCTGGGCGGCCGCAGGCAGCAAAACCCCCCTCAGCCGAATGGTCAACGGCGGATTTTATGCCCGGCGGCGTCGGCCGTCGACTGGCGCGGCGGCGGGCCGCTCAGCTCGCGCGGGTGGCGCTGGCGGGGCTTTCTTCGGGCGCGGGCGGCTGGGGCTCGGCAGCGGGCCGCTCCAGGCGCCACTGGCTAAGCTTGCCGCCCTGGAATTCGGCGGTGACGTGAGAGCCGCCCGGGTCCGTCCAGCGATAGACCTCCGGCTCGGCGCCCTCGGGCGACAGGCGTTCGCCCAGCGCTTGCGTCAGCGCGATGACGTGCAGCAGCGCCTGGCGCGGCTTGAGCTTGGCGTTCAGCATGACCGCGCTGCCCACGTAGCCGATGGGACGGTCGGCGGCGCGTTTCATCACCTGAATCAGCCGCGTGTAGTACAGCAGGAACCACAGCACCAGCGCGCTGGCGGCCAGGGCCAGCCCGGCCCAGCCGCCGGCGCGCCAGGCACCGGCGCCCAGGGCCACGGCGATGGCGAGGGTCAGAATTCTTTTCCAGCTCATGCGGGGATTGTCGCCGGGCCGCGTGGCGGCTTTGACTTACGAGTCAAATCGGCCTCTGGCGCAGGTGGCTAGAGCGCTGGCAGCTATCAATTGAATAGTAAATGGCCTGGGTAAGCAGGCCATGCTGCCCACGCTGTCCCGGCGTGGGCCGGGCCTGGCGCAACGGTCAACGCGCCGCGGCGCGGGCCTGGTCGATCCAGCTGTCAAACAAGGTCTGGTGTGCCTTGATCCACCCCTCGGTGTGCCGCTCGATATCGGCCTGCTTGTTCTGGCCGTTGTTCATGGCGTTGTTCTGCGCGGTGATGTCGGCCACCGGCAGCTTCATCAGGCTGAACAGCTTGGCCGCGTCCGGGTGCGCGTCGATGAACGCGCGGTTGGCCAGGATGCGCTGTGTGTTGATGACGGCGCCGTAGTTGCGGCCGTTGGGCAGCGTGGTGTCCACCTTGGCCTGGTCGCCGGGCAGCGCCGAGAACGGCACCTGCAGCCAGACCACGTCCTTGCCCGGCACCAGCACGTTGCTGACCCAGTAGGGCGTCCAGGTGAAGTACAGGATGGGCTGGCCCGCCTGGTAGCGCTGGATCACGTCGGCCATCAGCGCGGGGTAGCTGCCCTGCACGTGCTGCACGGTGGGGCGCAGCTTGTAGGCGGTCAGCTGCGTTTCGATCTGCGCCTCGCAGCCCCAGCCGGGCGTGCAGCCCGTGAGGTTGGCCTTGCCGTCGCCATCGGTGTCGAACAGCTTGGCGATGGCCGGGTCGCTCAGCTGGCTGAGGTTGGTGATGCCGTGCGCCTCGGCGGTTTTCTTGTCGATCAGGTAGCCCTGGATGGCGTTGCCCGAATAGGCGTTGTCCCGCCACAGCTTGGCGTCGCCGCCCGCGTTGCGGTAGTAGTCGGCGTGCAGCGGGTCCCAGTGGGCGGCCATGAAGGTGGCGTCGCCGTTGCCGATGGCCAGGTGCGCCGTGGGGTATTCCACTTCGCGGATCGGCTGCACGTCGTAGCCCAGGCGCTGCAGCCCTTTCATGACCAGCAGCGTCTGGAAGGTTTCTTCCGCGATCGAGCTTTTCAGCGGCTGCACGCGCACGCCTTTGCCGGGCTGTGCCGGGTCGGCGGCCGCGAAGGCGGCGGGGCTGCCCAGGGCCAGCAGGCCGGCGGTGAGCACGGCGGCGCCGAGGGCGCGCCAGCGGGTGAGTGGGGAGAGGGATGGGGTCATGTCGATTCCTTCCAGTTCAGGCGGGCTGGGCGCGCGAGGCGGTGGTGGCGGCAGCGTCGCCAGCCTTGGCGGTGGCCGGGCGGCCGGTCAGGCGGCGCACCAGGCCGATGGGGCCGCGCATCGTCCACGGCTGGCCGTGGCGCGTGGGCTGGCTGAGCGCCTGCGTCAGACGGTCCAGCATGATGGCCAGGATCACGATGCCCAGGCCGCCTACGGTGGCCAGGCCCATGTCCAGGCGGCCAATGCCGCGCAGCACCATCAGGCCCAGGCCGCCCACGGCGATCATGGAGGCGATCACCACCATCGACAGGCTGAGCATCAGCGACTGGTTGATGCCCGCCATGATCGAGGGCATGGCCAGCGGCAGCTGCACCTTGGCCAGCAGCTGCATGGGCGAGGCGCCGTAGGCGGTGGCGGCTTCCACCAGGTCAGGCCGAACCTGGCGGATGCCCAGATTGGTCAGGCGCACCAGCGGCGGCAGCGCAAAGATGATGGTCACGATCACGCCCGGCACGTTGCCGATGCCGAACAGCATCACCACCGGCACCAGGTACACGAAGGCGGGCGTGGTCTGCATCGCGTCCAGCAGCGGGCGCATGACGCGGTTGGCGCGGTCGCTGCGCGCCAGCCACACGCCCAGCGGCAGGCCGATCAGCACGCAGAAGAACAACGCCGTCAGCACCAGCGACAGCGTGACCATGGCTTCGGGCCAGATGCCCAGCAGGCCGATCACCATCAGCGAGATCAGCGTGGCGATCGCCATGCGGCCGCCGGCCAGTTGCCAGGCCAGCAGCGACAGCAGGCCGATCATCACCATCGTGGGCGGGTACAGCAGCGCGGCTTCCACGCCGCCCAGCAGCGCGTCCACCGGCCCGCGCAGGGCCTGGAAGAAGGGGCGGAAGTGCGCCACGAACCAGGCCAGGCCGTCGTTGATCCAGGCCTGCACGGGCAGGCCGCCGTCGAACCAGCTGGCGACCGCGTGGGCACCGCTGTCAGCGCCCGGGGTGCCTTGCGGGGTGCCCTGGCTGGCGGCGTGCGCGGCGGCCACCAGGCCGTCGCCGGGCGCGGTCACGTCGTGCGTCACCGCCTGCGGGCCGCCCAGCCAGGCGGGGCTGGCTTCGGCGGGCGGGGCCTGATAGGGGTCGATGTAGGCGGGCGCGGCGGCGCTGGCGGTGTCGGCGGCGGTGGTTGCAGTTGTGGTTGCGGTAGCGGTGTCTGCCATCGGGGCAGTCGAAATGGGGGTGCTCATGGGCGTGCTTGTTCCTGCGGTGGGTTCACGCGTTCAGCGCGGGCTCGGTCGGCTCGGTGGGGGTGGCGGCTTCGGGCGCTTCGGCTTCAGCCGGCGCGGGCAGCGGGTTGCCGCGCGGGTCGGTGGTGGGGTCGAGGAATTTCAGCAGCGTGTTGCGGCTGATGGTGCCCACCAGGCGCCCGTCTTCGGCCACGACGGGCAGTGGCGCCGGGTGCGCCGCCATGCGGCTGTACAGGTCGGCGATGGGGGTGTCGGCCGCAACGGCTTCCACCTCGGGCACGAAGGCGTGGCGCAGCCCCAGCGTGCCTTCATGGCCGTGCAGTGCGGCGCGCAGCGAATCGGCCGACACGGCGCCCATGTAGCGGTGCTGGGTGTCCACCACGTAGGCCCATTCCCGGTCTTGGTCCTGCAGGCGGCGCAGGGCCGGGCGGCAGCCGCGCGTGGGGCTTTCAGACACTTCTACCTGCGTCTTGCGGGCAATGTCGGCCGCCTTGAAGACGATGGCCGCATCCACGCCGCGCACGAACTGGCGCACGTAGTCGTTGGCAGGCTGACGCAGGATGTCTTCGGGCGTGCCCACCTGCTCCACCTGGCCGTCTTTCATGATGGCGATGTGGTCGCCGATGCGCATCGCCTCGTCCAGGTCGTGCGAGATGAAGACGATGGTGCGGCGCTTGATCTGCTGCAGGCGCAGCAGCTCGTCCTGCATTTCGGTGCGGATGATCGGGTCCAGCGCCGAAAAGGCCTCGTCCATCAGCAGGATGGACGGGTCGGCCGCCAGCGCACGCGCCAGGCCCACGCGCTGCTGCATGCCGCCGGACAGCTCGTCGGGGTAGCTGCCCGCCCACACGCCCAGCCCGACCTGCGCCAGCGCGTCGCGCGCAGCGGCTTCGCGCTCGGCGCGGGGCACGCCCGCCAGTTCCAGCCCGAAGGCGGTGTTGTCCAGCACCGTCAGGTGCGGCAGCAGCGCAAACGACTGAAACACCATGCTGATGTGCTTGCGCCGAAAGTCGCGCAGCTGCGCGTCGCTGTACTGCGCGATGTCCTCGCCGTCGACCACGATGCGCCCGGCCGTCGGCTCGATCAGCCGGTTGAGCATGCGCACCAGCGTCGATTTACCCGAGCCCGACAAGCCCATCACGACGAAGATCTCGCCCGCCTCAATGGTGAAGCTGGCGTCGAACACGCCGATCGACTGGCCGGTCTGCGACACGATGTCCTGCTTGCTCAGCCCCTGGCGTGCAAGCGCCAAGGCGCGCTTCGGCTCTTCGCCGAAGACCTTGAATACGTGGTCTATCTGAATGTTTTTGGCCATGGCTCCTCCTGAAGTGGCGAGGCAGCCGCGTGGCGGATGGCAGCAACAAGGACGCCAACCGCACGCCGCTGCGCGACAAACGGGTTGGGAAGGGTGGGGTTACCGTAATCGGGCAACGCCCCCAAGAACGGGCGATGTGGAGCGCGTGCGGCCCCAGCAAGTCCTTGGCCACACCCCAAAACCGATCTGAAAAGACGGCGGGGACGCGGCCCACGGCAAGAAGCGGCCGTTGCGCTGTGACAAGCCGATGCGGCCCCGAGATAGGCGGGCGCCGGCCTGAAGAGTTGTCATTATATGTTATTTGGAATTACAAATCAACACTGATGGCATTTATTGATATGAAGACGCGCCAGCCAGGCCTTGATGGAGCTGCAAATCCGTGAGCACCGGCCAGCACACCCGCGCCAGAAAAAGGCACCAATGCGTGCATGGCCGACGCGCGAAGCGCCACTGTCCGACAGGCGCGACGGCCGGGCGCCGGTATCTTCGTCACATCTGCCGCAGCGTCGCCCGTGGGCGCGGCGCGGTCTTTCTCTAGCGCGGTGGCCGCCAACCCAAGCGGCCACGACCTCCGCGGCCTTTGCTTGCAGCCCCATGAACACCTCGTACGAATACACCCACGCCGAGCCGCCCAGTTTTTTGTCCAAGCTCTGCGTCCTCGGCTTTCGGCTGTCTGGAATCAAGCGGCAAAGCGCGGACAAGGCGCGGGAGGCCATCGACAAGGATTCGCTGCCCGCGCCCATTCCGGCGCGGATGTTGGCCAAGTTCGACGTGGTTCAGCGTGAATTCGAAGGCCGACCGGTGTGGACACTGTCGCCCAAGGGCGGCCGATCCGACAAAGTGGTGCTGTATCTGCACGGCGGGGCGTACATCGCCAACATCATCCGCCCGCACTGGAGCCTGATCGAATGCCTGATCGACCAGACGCAGGCCAGCGTCATGGTGCCGGACTACCCGCTGGCCAGCGCCGCCACGTGCCTGGATGTGTTTACCTACCTTGATCGGCTGATGCCCGACTTTCACCGGTTCCGCGCCAACCGCCCCTGGACGATCATGGGCGACTCGGCCGGTGGCGGCTTGAGCTACGCGTGGTCGCAGTGGCTGCGCAATCACGGCCAGCCGCAGGCCAACCGCATCATCCTGCTGTCGCCCTGGCTGGACATCAGCACCACCAACCCCAAGCAGCTGGAAATCGACCGCCACGACCCCATGCTGCCGCTGATGCCCGTGCGTATGGCCGCCAAGGCCTATGTGGGCGACGTGCCGTACGACGACTACCGCGTGAGCCCCTTGTTTGGCGACCTACAAAACCTGCCGCCGGTCAGCGTGTTCACCGGTACCTACGACATCGTCAACGCCGACGCGCACGAATTGAAGGATCGGCTCAAGTCCGAGCACATTCCCTACAACTTCTACGAATACCCGAAGATGTTCCACGTCTTCATGGCCCTGACGTTCCTGAAGGAAGCCAAAGTGGCCATCGGGCAGATCAGCGACCTGATCCGCGGCGCGCGCGACTGAGCGGTCTCTGCCGGCGGCCAAGCCCAGCTCAGGCCAGCGAGCGCACCACTTCGAGTGCCTCTTCGATGCGGTCCACGGTGTGGATCGTCAGCCCCTCAAACGCCTTGTCGTTTTTCTTGGGCGCGTTGGCTTTCGGCACCACCGCCACCGAAAAACCCAGCTTGGTCGCTTCGCGCAGGCGTTCCTGCCCGCGCGGGGCCGGCCGCACTTCGCCGGCCAGTCCCACTTCGCCGAAGGCAATGAAGCCCTTGGGCAGTGCCTTGCCGCGCAGGCTGCTGGTGATGGCCAACAGCACCGCCAGGTCGGCCGCCGGTTCGCTGATGCGCACGCCGCCCACGGCGTTGACGAACACGTCCTGGTCGCCCGTGGCCACGCCCGCGTGCTGGTGCAGCACCGCCAGCAGCATGGCCAGGCGGTCGCGCTCCAGCCCCACCGACAGGCGGCGCGGGCTGATGCCACCGGTGTCGACCAAGGCCTGAATCTCCACCAGCATCGGCCGCGTGCCTTCCAGCGTGACCAGCACGCAGCTGCCCGGCACCGGCTGGCTGTGCTGGCTCAAGAAGATCGCGCTGGGGTTGCTGACGCCCTTCAGGCCCTTCTCGGTCATGGCGAACACGCCGATCTCGTTCACCGCGCCAAAGCGGTTCTTGATCGCGCGGATCAGGCGGTAGCTGCTGTGCGTGTCGCCCTCAAAGTACAGCACCGTGTCCACCATGTGTTCCAGAACGCGCGGGCCGGCCAGCTGGCCGTCTTTCGTCACGTGGCCCACCAGCACGATGGCGCAGCCGCTGGACTTGGCCCAGCGCGTCAGGTGCGCCGCGCACTCGCGCACCTGCGCCACGCTGCCCGGCGCGCTGGTCAGCTGGTCGCTGTACACGGTTTGAATGGAGTCAATAACGGCCACAGCCGGCTTCTGCTCTGCGAGGGTTGCTATGATTTTTTCAAGCTGAATCTCCGCCAGCACCGCCACCTGAGAGCCGGTGATACCCAGGCGGCGCGCCCGCAGCGCCACCTGCGCGCCGCTTTCTTCGCCCGTCACGTACAACATGCCCCCGCGCTCCACGGCTGCGCCAGTTGCGCTGCCCCGGGCAGGGGAGGGGGCCCCAGCTTCGCTGGTGCGTGGGGCGCTCGCCGCCTTGGGGCGGCCCGGCGGCGACTCGGGCGTCGGCAGCAGGCTGCGCTGCAGCGAGTCCAACGCTTGCAGCAAAAGGGTGGATTTACCGATGCCCGGGTCGCCGCCGATCAGCACCACGCCGCCTTCGACGATGCCGCCGCCCAGCACGCGATCCAGCTCTGGCTGGCCGGTGGGCGAGCGCGCCACGTCCACCGCCTCGATGGCGCTGAGCGCCTGCACCGCCGCCGCAGGCGCCAGCGCAGTGAAGGCGCTGCCCAGGCGGTTCTTGCCGCCGCCAGCCGGCTCTGGCGCGGATTCGACCAGCGTGTTCCACGCCCCGCAGCCGGGGCACTTGCCCAGCCAGCGCGGGCTGCTGGCGCCGCATTCGTTGCAGACGTAGGAAGTCTTCTCTTTGGCCATGGCGGGGGACTATACGGGTGCCGGGCAATCCAGGCGCGGGCGCGGCCAAGTGGCGGCCCCAAGCCCGCCGCCTGTGCCCAAAGCCCGAGCCCGTCGCTTGCCCGTCGATTTCCAGGCAACGCAGATGGTCGTTGGCCCTGGCTGACTTTGCGATGACAATGCGCCGGGGCGAAGGGGTTGTACTTCCCACTTAACGGGGGTGCCGCCGCCAGGCCCTGCACCGCCGGCGCTCGCCCGGTTGACCCCGTTCCTTGGAGATTTCGATGAACGCTGTTGTACCGCCCGGCCCAGCTTCTTCGCCGCCGCCCACGCCTTCACGCAACCGCCTGCTGGTCACCTCCGGCATGGGCTGGATGTTCGACGCCATGGACGTGGGGCTGCTGTCCTTCATCCTCGCGGCGCTGAAGGCCGACTGGGGCCTGTCGGCCGGCCAGATGGGCTGGATCGGCGCCATCAACTCGATCGGTATGGCCGTGGGCGCCATGATGTTCGGCATGATGGCCGACCGCATCGGCCGCAAGCACGTGTTCGTCATCACGCTGCTGCTGTTTGCCATTGCCAGCGGCCTGTCGGCCTTTGCCAGTACGCTGGCGGTGCTGATGGTGCTGCGCTTTTTCATCGGCATGGGGCTAGGGGGCGAGTTGCCGGTGGCCAGCACTTATGTGTCCGAGCGCGTGCCCGCGCACGAGCGGGGCCGCGTCGTGGTGCTGCTGGAAAGCTTCTGGGCGCTGGGCTGGATATTGGCCGCGCTGATCGCCTACTTCGTCATTCCGCGCTTCGACAAGGACACGGGCTGGCGCGTGGCGCTGCTGCTGGGCGCGCTGCCGGCGTTCTACGCGCTGTACCTGCGCCGCAAGTTGCCTGATGACAAGCCCACTGCGCCGCCGTCGGCCGGCCTGCCCTGGACGGCGCGGCTGGCGCGCCTGTGGGCGCCCGAATACAAGCGCGCCACCGTGATGCTGTGGGTGCTGTGGTTCACGGTGGTGTTCTCGTACTATGGCATGTTCCTGTGGCTGCCCAGCGTGATGATCGGCAAGGGCTTCGCGCTGATCAAAAGCTTTGAATACGTGCTGCTGATGACGCTGGCGCAGCTGCCTGGCTACTTCACCGCCGCGTGGCTGATCGAGCGCATGGGCCGCAAGTTCGTGCTGGTGGTGTACCTGCTGGGCACGGCGGGCAGCGCCTGGATGTTCGGCAGCGCCGACACGCAAGAAGCGCTGCTGCTGTGGGGCGCGCTGCTGTCGTTCTTCAACCTGGGCGCCTGGGGTGCGCTGTACGCGTATTCGCCCGAGAACTATCCCGCCCAGATTCGCGCCAGCGGCGTGGGCATGGCGGCGGGCATCGGGCGCATCGGCGGCATTCTGGGGCCGCTGACCATCCCGTACCTGGGCGCGCAGGGCTGGGCCACCGGTGCCATCTTTGGCCTGTTCGCCGTCACCATCGTCGTCGGCGCGTTGGCCGTGGCCGTGCTGGGGCGCGAGACCAAGGGCGAGCTGGCCGTGCATTGACGCGAAGGGCTGGGCGCGTGCGGCGCGCCGCCCGAAAGTGTGGGTGCTTCGTTTTTGATAGCTGTCGGCGCTTATGGCAATGGCGCTGGCGGCCGAAATGAAGGCCAAACCTACCTGGGCACGTCACCCCGACATGCCTCCATTGGTAAGGGGCACGCCCAGTCAACTCAGCTGGCCGCGCCTTGCGCATTCGCCAGCGCCACCACCGCCGCGATGGCGGCGCGCGCCTGCGGGCTGTTGTGCCAGCAGCTCGCGCGCAGCATGTGGGCTACGCGCTGGGTGATCGCGGCGGCGTCCAGGCCGGCCAGCTGATCCAGGCTTTCAAACCCCGCTTCTTCCAGCCGCTGCACCACCGTCGGGCCAACGCCGCGCAAGGCCAGCAGGCGGGCGCGTTCGTCTGGCGCAAAGCCCGCGTGGGGCGTCTGAGCTTGTTGCGGCCGCTGGTCGGCGGGGGCGGTGGGTGTCGGCATGGCTTGAGGATAGCCCGGTGCGCGCGTCGAAACGCGCTCAATCCACGGCGGTCACCACGCCCGTGCCCGCAAAGAAGCCGTCCGCGTTGCGCAGGAAATGGTCGACCGTGGCCTGTACGGCCTCGGGCGACCAGCCTGCCAGGTGGGGCGACAGCAGCACGTTGTCCAGCGCGACCAGCTGCTCGGGCGGGCGTGGCTCGTTCTCATACACGTCCAGGCCCGCGCCGGCAATGGTGCCGCTGCGCAGGGCCTGCGCCAGCGCGTCGGTGTCGACCACGCTGCCGCGCGAGATGTTGATCAAGTAACCGCGCGGGCCCAGCGCCTGCAGCACTTCGGCGTTGATGGCGTGGCGCGTGCCGGGGCCGCCGGGCGTGGCGCACACCAGCACGTCGCACCATTGCGCAAGGCCCAGCAGGGTGTCGAAATACCGGTGCTCGGCCGCGTCCTGGCGCGGCTGGCGGTTGTGATAGCCCACCGGCATGTCGAAGCCCGCCGCGCGCCGCGCAATGGCCAGCCCGATCGTGCCCAGGCCAAAGATGCCCATGCGCTTGCCCGACACGTTGGGCGGCATGGCCACGCTGTCGCGCCAGCCACCGGCGCGGCACAACTGGTCCAGCGGGCGCAGCTGGCGGATCACGCCAATCGTCAGTCCAAAGGCGTGGTCGGCCACGCAGGCTGCGTTGGTGCCGGCGCCGTTGGCCACCACGATGCCGCGCTGGCGGGCCGCCGCCACGTCGATGTTTTCATACCCCACGCCCAGCGCGCAGACCAGCTGCAGCTGGGGCATGGCGGCCATCTCGTCGGCGGTCAGCCCCACCGTGCCAATGGTCAGAACCGCTTGAAAGCGTTCGCCCTGCGCGGCGATGGCGGAGGCACGCTCGGCAGGCGTGGGCGCATAGACGATGTGGTAGCCCGCGCCGATCTGCGCCAGGTGTTCGGGTGACAGTGTGTGCAATACCAGCAAAGTGGGGCGGAGAGACATGGTGTGCTTTTCTATGAAATAGATAGCTGCGAGCGCTTGCCCCAAGCGGGCCAGCGGCCAATTGGATGAAAAGAAAAGAGGGCCGCCATCAACGTGGTGGTCGACGTGGCCATCGTGCGACCCGCTGCCCAAGCGTGGCGGTGCCGGCGGGTTGGGCCCGTCAGCTCAACCCCTTGGCCAGCGCCGCCGTGATCTGCGCGGCGGGCGCGCTGCGGCATTGGCTGGCGTTCTGACCGCTCCACATCGAGGTGAAATCGCTGCGGCCCAGCTTTTCAGCCGCCGCACGCAGCGGGGCAACGGCGGCGGTGGCCAGCGGAAAGGTGGGCGCATTGGGGCTGATGGGGCCTTGCTCGCGCATCAACCGGTTGACGATGCCGCGCGCCGGCCGGCCGGTGAAGCAGTTGGTCACGGCGGTGTGGCGTGCGGCCTCGCTTTGCAGCGCCGCGCGGTGCAGCGGCGAGGTGGTGGCCTCGTCCGCGCACAGGTAGGCCGTGCCCACCTGAACGCCCGCCGCGCCCAGCGCCATCGCGGCGCGCACGCCAGCCGCATCGGCAATGCCGCCGGCGGCGATCACCGGCAGGCGCACGGCGGCCACGATCTGCGGCAGCAGCGCGAAGGTGCCGGGCTGCTCGGTCAAATCGTCGCTCAGAAAGTGGCCGCGGTGGCCACCGGCTTCCCAGCCTTGGGCGATGATGGCGTCGGCGCCGTGCTCTTGAAGCCATAGCGCCTCGCGCACGGTGGTGGCCGACGACAGCACGAAAGCGCCCCAGGCCTTGACGCGCGCGAGCAAGTCCGGCGCGGGCAGGCCGAAGTGAAAGCTGACGACGGGCGGCGCGAACTCGGCCAGCAGATCGGCCGCTTCGGCAGTGAACGGCGCGCGCCCTGGGCCAGCGGGGATGGCGGCAATGTCCAGCCCCAGTTCATCGTAGTAAGGCGCCAGCGCGGCGCGCCAGGCAGCTTCGCGAGCGGCATCGGGCACGGGCGGCGTGTGGCTGAAGTAGTTGACGTTGTACGGCAGGCCGCTGGCCTTGAGCGCGCCCAGTTCAGCGCGCAGCGCATCGGCGCCCAGCATGGCGCAGGGCAGCGAACCCAAGCCGCCCGCGCCGCTGACGGCCAGCGCCAGCGCGCTGCCTTGCACGCCGGCCATGGGGGCCTGGATGAGGGGGTGGCGGGTGCCAAGGCGGTCGGCTAAAGCGGTCACGGTAGATCCTGATCCTGTGGTGCACGGCGATGCCGGTCATTCTGTTCGATCTGGGCCGCGCAATGCGCTGACGCGCAGCAAACACCTGCTGCAAATGCGCTTGATGCTGCAGCGGGCGGCCCGCGGTGCGCCGGGCGCTGGTCGAGCTTTGCGGGGCAGCGTCCTGCGCAGAAGGTGATGGGCGACAGCCCTGCTGCATTGAGCGAAAAACAACGCTCTAGCGCAGGCGTGACAAGCGCCGGCAGCTATCAAAATCATTGCAATCGGTTGACGGGGCGACCACGCCGCCGCAGATCAACTGCTGAAGGGCGAGCGGATGTCGGACAGGAACTTCTGCGTGCGCTGGTGCTGCGGGTGGTTGAAGAAGTCGTGCGGCGCGGCCCGCTCTACCACCGCGCCCTGGTCCATGAAGATCACGCGGTCGGCCACTTCGCGGGCGAAGCCCATCTCGTGCGTGACGCAGACCATCGTCATGCCGTCCCTGGCCAGGTCGCGCATGACCAGCAGCACCTCGCCCACCATTTCCGGGTCCAGCGCGCTGGTGGGCTCGTCGAACAGGATGACTGGCGGGCGCAGCGTGAGGGCGCGCGCAATCGCCACGCGCTGCTGCTGCCCGCCCGACAGCTGGCTGGGAATGGCCTGCGCCTTGTGCGCCAGGCCCACGCGGTCGAGCAGCGCCATGGCGCGTTCGCGCGCCTCGGCGGGCGTCAGCTTCTTGAGCTGCATGGCGGCCAGCGTGCAGTTTTCCAGCACCGTGAGGTGCGGAAACAGGTTGAACTGCTGAAACACGAAGCCAATGCCCGCACGCAGCGCGTTCACGTTCTGCTGAGGCGCATGCACGTCCTGCCCGTCCACCAGGATGCGCCCGCCCTGGATCTCTTCCAGCCGGTTGATGGTGCGGATCAGCGTCGATTTGCCCGAGCCCGAAGGCCCGCACACCACCACCACTTCGCCCGTGGTGATGATTTCATTGACGTCCACCAGCGCGTGGTAGTCGCCATACCATTTGTTGACGTTCTGCAGTTCAATCATGTTGCGATGGCCGGTGCGATGTGGGTGCCCAGGCCCCGGCGCGCCAGGCGCCGCTCGACGTAGTGCGCGAGGCGCGACAGGCCGAAGCACAGCACGAAATACGTCAGCCCCAGGATGCCGAACACTTCGGCCGGCTTGGTGAAAGTCAGGGTGTTGATCTGGTTGGCGATGAAGCTCACCTCGGTCAGGCCGATGATGTAGCCCAGCGACGTCTCTTTGATGGTCGAGATGAACTGGTTGACCAGCGAGGGCAGCGAATTGCGCAGCCCCTGCGGCAGCACCACGGTGCGCATCGCCGTCAGGTAGGGCAGGCCCAGCGAACGGGCGCATTCCATCTGCCCCTTGGGCAGGCCCTGCACGCCCGCGCGCACGATCTCGGCCAGGTAGGCCGCGTCAAACACCACCAGCGCGATCAGCATCGTCCAGAACTGGTCGGTTTTCACGCCCGTCACGCTGGGCAGGAAGAAGTAGGCCCAGAACACCACCATCAGCAGCGGCATGCCGCGCACCAAGTAGATGAAGGTGGTGACCGGCACGCGCACCCACGCCCAGGGCGACACGCGCATCAGCCCGAAGACCAGGCCCAGCGGCAGCGACAGCAGCAGGCCCAGGGTGGCCAGGATCAGCGTCAGTGCCAGCCCGCCCAGGGGGCCGTTGGGGTACTGGCCGACCAGGAAGTACAGCCAGTACTGTTGAATCAGCTCGATCACGGGCGCGGCCTCACATCGTGCGCACCGGGTAGCGGTGCTGGAACCACGCAGCCAGGCCCGTGATGATCATCGACACGGTCAAGTAGGCCGCGCTGGCGAAGGCGAAGGCTTCAAAGCTGCGAAACGACTGGCTTTCCACCTGGCCGGCCTGGTACATCATCTCGGCCGCGCCGATCACGGTGGCGATCGAGGTGCCTTTCCACAGGTTCAGCGTTTGCGAGATCAGCGGCGGCACCGTCAGGCGAAACGCCTGCGGCAGGATCACCAGACGCATGGCGCGCAGATAGGGCAGGCCGATGGCGCGCGCCGCCTCCAGCTGCACCGCCGGCACCGCGCGGATGCCGCTGCGGATGTCCTCGGCCATGTACGCCGCCGTGTAGAAACCGATGGCCAGCACGGCGCAGATCGATTCCACCGGGCCTTCGTACAGTGCGGCCTTCACCGACTCGGGCAGCAGCTCGGGCACGCCGAAATACCAGAAAAGCATTTGCGCCAGCAGCGGGATGCTGCGCACCACCTCGACGTAGCTGGCGCCCAGCGCGCGCAGGATCTTGTACGGCGACAGCCGGCACAACGCAATCAGCAGGCCCAGCGGCAGCGCCAGACACAGGCCGTAGAACAGGTACTGCAGCGACATCAACAGGCCAGACACCAGCATGTCGTGGTACTGGCCCGCGATGAGCATCTGCGGATCGAATTGGATCATGGGCGCGTGGGCTCAAAAAAGGGCCGCTGCGGCGGCCCTGCAAGATCAACCGGTTATTCGGAGATCTGGTCGCTTTCCATCTTGAAGCGGCGCTGGCCCATTTTCAGCGGGCTCTTGCTGCCAAAGTGCTGGTCGTACAGCGATTGCGCCTTGCCGGTGGATTCCAGCTCGCGCAGCGTGTCGTCCACCACTTTCTTCAGGGCTGGCTCGCCCTTCTTGATGCCCAGCGCCAGCGCTTCAGAGCTGATCGTGGTGGGCAGCAGGCGGTAGTTCTTGGCGTCGCTGCCCATGGCCACCAGCGCGCGCGCCAGGCTCTGGTCTTCGTTGACGAACGCCACGGCCTTGCCTTGCTGCATGGCCACCAGCGCCTGCGGCGAGGTGTCGAACGACACCACGGTCACCGTCGGTACGGCTTTCTTGATGTTCACTTCCATCGAGCTGCCTTTGGCCGTGGCCACGCGCTTGCCAGCCAGGTCGGGCACGTCCTTGATTGGGCTGGCGGCCTTCACCATCACTTGCTGGTTGGCCACGAAGGTGGTGACGGAGAAATCGATCTGCGCCTCGCGCTCTTTGTTGTGCGTGAGCGATGCGGCCAGCAGGTCGACGTGGCCTTGCTGCAGCTCAGGAATGCGCGCAGCCAGGGTGATCTGCTTGAACACCGGCTTCACGCCGATCTTTTGCGCCACGGCGCGGCCCAGGTCCACCTCGTAGCCCACCAGCTCGCGCGTTTTCGGGTCGATGTAGCTGTTGGGCTCATCGGTGCCCAGCACGCCCACCACCAGCTCGCCTTTTTTCTTGATGTCCGCCAGTTGATCCGCGTACACGGTGGTGCCGAACACCGCCAGGCCAGCGGCCACTGTGGCAAGCCAACGAAACTTCATGGGAACTCTCCTTCAATCGGTTGTTTGCCCCACGGTGCCGCATCCTCGGCATTTTTCGGAGCGCGGTGACTGTAACAGGGCTGTGCTAGCGGCAACGGCCGCTGCCAGCGGGCCCCGCCCTGGCGCTGCCGCCGGCGGGACATGGCCGCCGTGCAGCTGGGCCGGCTGACCCGCCCGCGCGGGCGGCCTCAAAGCTTGCGGCGCAGCGCTTCAAAGAACAGCTCGGACTGCAGGCGCTCGCCCAGCGTTTGCGCGCACACGCGCGCCGCCAGATCGGCCGCCACGGGCGCCAGCGGGCGCCCGGTGGATTGGGCCAGCACCTGCGCCTCGCAGGCGCGCTCCAGGTAGTAAAGGTCGTCGTACGCGTGGTCGATGCGGGCGCCGCACACCACCACGCCGTGGTTGCCCAGAAAGCCGATGTCCGCATCGCCCATGGCGGCGGCGATGCGCTCGCCCTCGCGCGCGTCCAGCGCCAGGCCGCTGTAGTGGGCGTCCACCGCCGTGCGGCCATGAAAGCGCATCGCGTTTTGCGACAGCGTGGTGTCCAGCGCGCGGTCGGCCGTCAACGTCAGCGCGGTGGCGTAGGGCATGTGCGTGTGCAGCACGCAGGCCTGGCGGCACAGGCGGTGAATGGCGGCATGGATGAACATGGCCGTGGGCTCCACCGCATGGCGACCGGCCAGCCGCTGGCCTTCGGTATCGACCATCACCACGTCGTCCGGCTGCACCTCGGCCCACATCAGGCCCCTGGGGTTGAGCAAAAAGCGCCCGCTGCCGTCGGGCAGCTCCACGCTGAAATGGTTGCACACGCCCTCGGCCAGACCGTGGTGCGCGGCGGCGCGCAGCGCCAGGGCCAGGTCGGCGCGCAGCTGGCGCACCTCGGCGGAATCGAAATCGAGCGGGGTCATGCGGGGTTCCTGTGGGGTGCTGGAGTTCTTCGGGGCGCCATGCGCGATGGCACAGCGCGAGCGTAGCGCGTCCGCCGCGCTTGCATCAGCGCCGGTCAGCCTCGCGGCGGTCGCTGCCCTGCCGCTGACAAGCCGCCTCAAGTGGGCTTGCGTCGAACCCAGATATTTAATACATTAAATAAATGGCTCGCGATCAGGCATTCACCCACCGCAACCTGCCGCTTCTGCTGCTGAAGGCGCGCGAGGCGCTGATGCAGAACCGGCGCCCCGCACTGCGCGCGCACGGCCTGTCCGACCAGCAATGGCGCGTGTTGCGCGTGCTGGCCGAGCCGGCGCACGCGGCAGGGCTGGATACCGGCACGCTGGCGCGCGAGGCTCATTTGCTGGGCCCCAGCCTCACCGGCATGTTGGTGCGCATGGAAGCGGCGGGCCTCGTGCAGCGCGAACGCAGCGCCGAGGACGCACGCCGCAGCGTGGTGCGCGCTACGCCAGCGGGGGCGGCGCTGGCCGCCTCGCTGCGTCAGGCCATCGAGGCGCAGTACGGCGAGCTGGAGGCGCACATCGGCCCCCAGCGCCTGACGCAGCTGTACGCCCTGCTCGACGAACTGATTGCGCTGCAGGGCAGCGACGAAGAACAGGAGACCGAGGACATGACCAGTCTGGCCAGCGCCGCCAACCCCTTGACCGGGTCGGTCGCATGAACGCGCTGGCCACGCGCGCCCCCGCGCCTGCGCCCGCCGCCGCGTGGCTGCCGTGCGGCACCGTCTACGGCACGCTGCTGAACTTCCAGCGCGAGCGCGACCTGTGGGCGCCCCGGATGACCCAGCCGCCGTACCTGGCCGCGCCGCAGGCTCCGGTGCTGTACGTCAAGACCGCCAACACCTTCGCGCTGGGCGGTGCCGCGGTGCCCGTGCCCGCGCCGGTCTGGCTGGGGCCCACGCTGGGTCTGGTCATCGGTGAATATGAGCCAAACAGCCCTGCAGCGCAGGATGGACAAGCGCCGGCAGCTATAAAAAACAGAGTTATCGGTGGCGTGACCGTGTCGGCCTGCGTGCTGATGAACGACCTTTGCCTGCCGCATGAAAGCTACTACCGCCCCGCCATCCGCTACCGCAACCGCGACGGCTTTCTGGTGTGCGGCACGCAGCCGGTGCGTGCGACCCAGGTCGATCTGGCGACCCTGCGCATCGAAGCGTGGCTGAACGGCACGCTGGTTCAAACGCTCGACCTCGCCACGCTGGTGCGCGACGCCGCCACGCTGCTGGCCGATGTCAGCAGCTTCATGACTTTGCAGCCCGGCGACGTGCTGCTGCTGGGCACCGACTGCCTGGCCGACGGCAGCCGCCCATTGGCGCAGCCGGGTGACCATGTCGAAATACGCGCCCCAGGTTTTCCCACGCTGTCACACAGCCTTGTCGCCCAGGCCGATGAAGAAGGTGGTGCCCCATGAAGCACGCCCGCATCGCCTGGGCTGGGGCCCTGCATGACGCGATCGAAAGCGATGGCCAGCTGGAGCTGCTTACCCCCGCGTTCCGCGGCCAGCGCGTCGGGTTTGACGACGTTGTCTGGCTGCCCCCGCTGGCGCCCACGCCGCCGCACCGTCCGCGCACCGTGCTGGCGCTGGGCCTGAACTACGCCGATCACGCCAAAGAGCTGGCCTTCAAGCCGCCCGAAGAACCTCTGGCCTTTGCCAAGGGTGCCGCATCGCTCATCGGCCACCGCGCACGCACCGTGCGCCCGGCGGGCGTGAAGAACATGCACTACGAATGCGAGCTGGCCGTGGTCATCGGCCGCGAAGCCCGGCGCGTGAGAAAGGCCGACGCCTACGACTTTGTGCGCGGCTACACCGTCGCCAACGACTTCGCCATCCGCGACTACCTGGAGAACTGGTACCGCCCCAACCTGCGCGTGAAGAACCGCGACACCTGCACGCCCATCGGCCCCTGGCTGGTGGACGCGGCCGACGTGCACCAACTCAGCGGCGGGCCCATGGCCCTGAAGCTGCAAACCACCGTCAATGGCCAGGTCACCCAGCAGGGCAGCACCGCCGACATGGTCTTCGACGTGCCCACGCTGATCGAATACTTCAGCAGCTTCATGACGCTGTACCCCGGCGATGTGATCCTGACCGGCACGCCCGACGGCGTGGTGGACTGCCCCGTGGGCGCCGAAGTGGTGTGCAGCGTGCAAGGCATTGGCGAGCTGCAGACCACCATGGTTTCTGAACCCAACAGGGCGCCAGCGCCCGCCCCATAAGCGCAAGCAGCTATGAAAATTGATCACCTCATCAACGGCAAGCCGGTCGCTGGCGACACCTACTTCGAAACCGTGAACCCCGCCACGCAGGCGGTGCTCGCCGAGGTGGCCGCCGGTGGCGCAGACCAGGTCAACGCTGCCGTGGCCGCCGCCAAAGACGCCTTTCCTGCCTGGGCCGGCCTGCCTGCCACCGAGCGCGCCAAGAAAGTGCGTGCCCTCGGCGAACTCATCGCCCAACATGTGCCTGAACTGGCCAAGACCGAGACCGACGACACCGGGCAAACCATCAGTCAGACGGGCAAGCAGCTGGTGCCGCGCGCGGCCGACAACTTCAGCTATTTCGCCGAGATGTGCACGCGGGTGGACGGCCACACCTACCCCACGCCGACGCACCTGAACTACACGCTGTTCGCGCCCGTAGGCGTGTGCGCCCTCATCAGCCCGTGGAACGTGCCCTTCATGACCGCCACGTGGAAGGTGGCCCCCTGCCTGGCCTTCGGCAACACGGCGGTGTTGAAGATGAGCGAGCTCAGCCCCCTCACGGCGGCGCGCCTGGGCGAGCTGGCGCTGCAAGCCGGCATCCCGCCCGGCGTGCTGAACGTGGTGCACGGCTACGGCAAGGAGGTGGGCGAGCCGCTGTGCGCGCATCCCGACGTGCGCGCCATCAGCTTCACCGGCAGCACCGCCACCGGCAACCGCATCGTGCGCACGGCTGGGTTGAAAAAATTCAGCATGGAGCTGGGCGGCAAAAGCCCCTTCGTGGTCTTTGAAGACGCCGACCTCGACCGCGCGCTGGACGCCGCCGTGTTCATGATCTTCAGCAACAACGGCGAACGCTGCACCGCGGGCAGCCGCATTCTGGTGCAACAGAGCATCTACGCCGACTTCGCGGCGAAGTTTGCGGAGCGCGCCAAGCGCATCACCGTGGGCGACCCGCAGGACGAGCGGACCCTCATCGGCCCGATGATCAGCCAAGGCCACCTGGCCAAGGTGCGCAGCTACATCGAGCTGGGGCCGAAGGAAGGCGCCACGCTGCTGTGCGGCGGGCTGGACCGGCCCAGCTACGCACCCGAATTGCCCGCCCACGTGGCCCAGGGCAACTACGTCTGGCCCACCGTGTTCGCCGACGTGGACAACCGCATGAGGATTGCGCAGGAAGAAATCTTCGGCCCCGTGGCCTGCCTGATCCCGTTCAAGGACGAGGCCGACGCGATCCGCCAGGCCAACGACATCGACTACGGCCTGTCCAGCTACGTGTGGACCGAGAACCTTGGTCGAGCCCACCGCGTGGCCGCCGCCATCGAAGCGGGCATGTGCTTTGTCAACAGCCAGAACGTGCGCGATTTGCGCCAGCCCTTCGGTGGCACCAAGGCCAGCGGCACCGGGCGCGAAGGCGGCACCTGGAGCTACGAGGTGTTCCTGGAGCCGAAAAACGTGGCCGTGTCGCTGGGCGGCCACCACATACCGCACTGGGGCGTGTAAGCCGGTGCGTGGCAGCTAAGACCACCGGGCAGCGCCCGGATAACGACAAGGAGACAAGCGATGCCAACCCCAGACCCCCATCGCCGCCGGCTGTTGCAGGCCGGCGCCGCGCTCAGCCTGGCGCCCTGGCTGGGCACCGCCACGGCGCAAGACTGGCCCAGCCGGCCGGTGCGCATCGTCGTGCCCTTCACGCCAGGGGGCACGACCGATTTCGTCACGCGGCTGGTCGGCGTTGAGCTGGCCAAGGCCATCGGCCAGCCGGTGCTGGTAGAAAACAAGCCCGGCGCCGGCACCGTGATCGGCGTGGACAACGTGGCCAAGTCCGCCCCGGATGGCTACAGCCTGGTCACCGTGGCCAACAGCTTCTGCGTGAACGCCACGCTGCTGAAAAAGCTGCCCTACGACACGCTGAAAGACCTGCGGCCCGTCGCGCTGATGGGCATGTCCGAACACGTGCTGGCCGCGCACCCCGGCAATGGCCTGAAAAGCGTGGCCGACATCGTCGCGCAGGCCAAGGCGGGCAAGCCGCTCAGCTACGCGTCGTTCGGGCAGGGCACCTCGGCCCACCTGGCCGGTGAAACGCTGAAGCTGGCGCTGAACACGCCCAACATCGTGCATGTGCCCTACAAGGGCCAGGCGCCTGCGCTGGCGGATCTGCTGGGCGGCCAGGTCAGCATGATGTTCGGCAACTGGCCGGAATTTCGCAGCCACATCCAGCAGGGCAAGCTGGTGGCGCTGGGCATGGCCACGGCCAAGCGGTCGGTGTACGCGCCAGACATTCCCACGCTGGCCGAACAAGGCGCCAAGGTCGAATCCAATTCATGGAACGGCCTGCTGGCGCCCGCCGCCGTACCCGACGCGGTGGTGCAGCGCCTGAACCAGGCGGTGAACAAGGCCCTGCGCCAGCCCACGGTGGTCGAGGCGTTTCGCACCGGCGGCATCGCCGACAAATCCGGCACGCCCGCCGAGTTCACCACTTTCATCCGCAGCGAAATCGACCGGTACGCCGACGTGATTCGCAAAGCGGGCATCACTTCGCAAGCGTGAGCGCGCCAGAGGAGAAGCACCATGGGAACCCTCGCCCTTGCCGCCAAGATCACCCACGTGCCCAGCATGTACCTGAGCGAGTTGCCCGGCCCGCGCCAGGGCACGCGGCAGGACGCCATCGATGGCCACCGCGAGATCGGCCGCCGCTGCCGCGAGCTGGGGGTGGACACCATCGTCGTGTTCGATACGCACTGGCTCGTCAACGCGGGCTACCACCTGAACTGCGCGCCCCACTGGCAGGGCACCTACACCAGCAACGAGCTGCCGCACTTCATCAGCAACCTGCCGTACGCCTGCCCCAGCAACCCCGAGCTGGGGCGCCTGCTGGCCAAGGTCTGCAACGAACACGGCGTGGAAACCCTGGCGCACGACAGCACCACGCTGGGCCCCGAATACGGCACCCTGGTGCCGATGCGCTACATGAATGCCGACCAGCACTTCAAGGCCATCTGCGTATCGGCGCTGTGCACCAGCCACTATCTGAACGATAGCGCTCGATTGGGCTGGGCCATGCGCGAGGCGGTGGAAAAGCACTACGACGGCACCGTGGCCTTCCTGGCCAGCGGCTCGCTGTCGCACCGCTTTGCGCAGAACGGGCTGGCGCCCGAATTCGCCTTCAAGGTCTGGAGCCCGCTGCTTGAGCGGCTCGACCACGAGGTGGTGCGCATGTGGCAAAACGGCGAATGGGCCGACTTCTGCGCCATGCTGCCCGAGTACGCCAGCAAGGGCCACGGAGAGGGCTTCATGCACGACACCGCCATGCTGCTGGGCGCTTTGGGCTGGTCGGCCTACGACGGGCGGGTGGAGGTGGTCACGCCGTACTTTGGCGCGTCGGGCACGGGGCAGATCAACGCCATCTTTCCCGTTACGCCGCAAGACGGCAGCGCCGTGCCGCCGCCCGAGGCTTCGCGCGCCCAGGCTTTCAAGGCCTTTCCACGACTCTGACCCGCCATGCCGCACCTCGTCATCCTGTACACCGCCAACCTCGACGCCGTGGTCGACATGCCCGCGCTGTGCCGCGAGCTGGCCGACACCATGCTCAGCGTGCGCGAAGAGGGCGGCCAGCCCGTCTTTCCGCCCGGTGGCACGCGCGTGCTGGCCTACCCCGCGCCGCACTTTGCCGTGGGCGACGGCGGTGCGGCCGGGCGCGCGGCGGGCGCGGGAAAGACAGGCGTATCCACCGACGACCCGGGCGAGTACGGCTTCATGTACTTGAACCTGCGCATGGGCGGCGGGCGCAGCGATGCTACACAAAACAGAGCTGGCGGCGCACTGCTGGCCTGCGCAAAAGCCCGATTGGAGCCTGTGATGGCCACGCGCCACATCGGCCTGACCGTGCAGGTGGACGTGGGCGCAGAGGTGTTCGATGGCAAGCACAGCACCCTGCATCCCTTGTTTAAAAAGACCTGACCATGCTCACCGACGACCAGATCCAGCAGCTTGCCGATGAGCTGCACACCAGCGAAGCCACCCGCGTGCAGGTGGAGCATTTCTCCAAGCGCTTTCCCGGCATGACGGTGCAAGACGGCTACCGCGTCAGCCGCGCCTGGGTGGCGCGCCAGTTGGCTGAGGGGCGGCAAATCATCGGCCACAAGATCGGCCTGACCAGCCGCGCCATGCAGATCAGCAGCCAGATCGACGAGCCGGACTACGGCACCCTGCTCGACAGCATGCTGTTCACGTGCGCGCCGGGCCAGGTGCTGAGCATTCCGGCCAGCCGCTTCATCGCCCCGCGGGTGGAGGTGGAGCTGGCCTTCGTGCTGAAGGCCGACCTGAAAGGGCCCGACGTGGGCGTAGAGCAAGTGCTGGCAGCTACCGACTACGTCACCCCCGCCATCGAGATCATCGACGCGCGCGTCGAACAGTTCGACCGCCACACCAAGCTCATGCGCAAGGTGTTCGACACCATCAGCGACAACGCGGCCAACGCGGGCATCGTCGTGGGCGCGGGCCGCGCCGATGCGCGCAGCACCAACCGCCCCTGGGTTGGCGCCATCCTGCGGCAGAACGGCATGGTGGAAGAAACGGGCCTGGCCGCCGGCGTGCAGGGCGACCCGGCCATCGGCATCGCCTGGCTGGCCAACAAGCTCGCCCCCTGGGGCGAATCGCTCAAGGCAGGGCAGATCGTGCTGGCGGGCTCCTTCACGCGGCCCGTGGCGGCCAAGGCGGGCGATGAGTTCGAGGCAGACTATGGGCCGCTGGGCTGCCTGGCTTTCCGATTCACCTGACGCTGCGTTCACCATGAAAACCCCGCACAACACCTTCAAGCAAGCCATGGCCGATGGCCGCACCCAGATCGGCCTGTGGGCCGCGCTGGCCAGCCCGTACAGCACCGAGCTGCTGGCCGGCGTGGGCTACGACTGGCTGCTGATCGACGGCGAACACGCCCCCAACGACGTGCGCAGCGTGCTGGGGCAGCTGCAGGCGGTGGCCAGCGCGCAGCTGGCGCTGGGCGACGCGCGATCCCACCCCGTGGTGCGCGTGCCGCTGGGCACGGGCGAGGCGGGCACCGCCATCATCAAGCAGTACCTGGACATCGGCGCGCAGACGCTGCTGGTGCCCATGGTCGACACGCCCGAGCAGGCCGCGCAGGTGGTGGCCGCGTGCCGCTACGCACCGGCCGGTGTGCGCGGCATGGGCAGTGCGCTGTCGCGCGCGTCGCGCTGGCAGACCCACACCCAGTACGTGCACGAGGCGAACGAGCAGGTCTGCGTGCTGGTGCAGGCCGAAACCGTCACCGCCATGGCCCACCTGGACGCCATGGCCGCCACGCCCGGCGTGGACGGGGTCTTCATCGGTCCGGCAGACCTGAGCGCCAGCATGGGCTACCCGGGCAACGCGGCCCACCCCGAGGTGCAGGCCGTCATCGAACAAGGCATTGCCCGCATCCTGAAGGCGGGCAAGGCGCCCGGCATTCTGGCCACCAGCGAAGCGCAGGCGCGCAAGTGGCTGGCGGCGGGTGCGCGCTTCGTCGCCGTGGGGGCCGACACCATGCTGCTGGCCAGCGGGGCCCGCGAACTGCTGGGCAAGTACAAGACCGACCCTGCTGCAGCGGCGCCTGCGGACCGCAGCTACTGAAACACCCCGTTCCCCTTGTCTGGCATAGAAGGAGCCTGTCGTGAAACGTACCCCCCTCGTCGCCTTGGCCGCTGCAAGCGCCGCCGCGCTGCTGACCGCCTGCGCAACCCACAGCGCCAAAAGCCCCACCGCATCCGCCGAAGCCAATCGCCAGGCGGTGCTGGCCTTTTATGAAAAAGGCCTGAACCAGAAAGACGCCGATGCCGCCCTGCAGTACGTGGGCGACCGCTACGTGCAGCACAACCCCAATGCGGCGGACGGGCGGGAAGGCTTTCGCCAGTACGTGGCCATGCTGCGCGAGAAATTCCCGCAGTCGCACAGCGAGATCAAGCGCAGTTTCGTTGATGGCGACTACGTGATCCTGCATGTGCACGCGGTGCGCGACCCGGGCACGCGCGGCAACGCCATCGTCGACATCTTCCGCCTGGAAAACGGCAAGATCGCCGAGCATTGGGACGTGACGCAGCCCGTCCCCGAAAAGACCGCCAGCGGCAATTCCATGTTCTAGGGCGCCGCTGCGTTGGCACCCATTCACCCTGCCATGCACTCGGACGAACGCGCCGCGCGCCTGCAACTGGCCGCCTGCTACCGCGTCTTTGCCCTGCTGGGCTGGACGGAGATGATCTACAACCACATCACGCTGCGCCTGCCGGACAGCGTGACGGGTGGAGAAAAGCACTTCCTGATCAACCCCTTCGGCCTGCACTACACCGAGGTGACGGCCAGCAACCTGGTCAAGGTGAACCTGGCGGGCGAGGTGCTGGACGGCTCGCGCCACCCCATCAACCCGGCCGGTTACGTGCTGCACAGCACGATCCACGCGGGCATCCAAGGCGCGCACTGCGTGATGCACACGCACACCACGGCGGGCGTGGCCGTGGCGTCGCTGGCCAGTGGCTTGTCGCAAAGCAACTTCTACAGCGCGCAGCTGCACGGCATGGTGGCCACGCACGACTTTGAAGGCATCACCCTCCATGCCGAAGAAGGGCCGCGCGTGCTGGCGTCGATAGGCGGGCGCCAGGCGGTCATCCTGCGCAACCACGGCCTGCTGAGCTGGGGCCAGACGCTGCCGCAGGCCTTTGCCGTGCTGTGGACGCTGCAGCGCGCGTGCGAGATTCAGCTGGCCACGCAAAGCATGGGCGCACCGCTGCCTGTGCCGGACGACGTGGCCGCGCGGTGCACGCGCGATTCGCTGCAGTTTGACCCGCGCCACGGCGCCGGGCAGGACGTGTTCAACGCGCTGGTGCGGCAGGTCGATCGCATCGACGACAGCTATAAAAACTGAAGCTGCTTGCGCACGGCTGGCAAGCGCTGGAGGCCTGTTTTGTTCCAAAATATCTGTATCTACGGCGCGGGTGCCATCGGTGGCTGGCTGGGCGCGGGCCTGGTGGGCGCGGGCCATGCGGTGAACGTGGTGGCGCGCGGCGCCACGCTGGCGGCGTTGCGGGCAAACGGCCTGCGGCTGCGCGAAGGCAGCGGCGCGGATGAGCGTGAGCGCGCCTTTCCCGTCCACGCCACCGACCAGCCTGCCGAGCTGGGCGTGCAGGACCTGGTCATCGTCTCGGTCAAGGCGCCCGCCATGGCCGACGTGGCGCGCGGCATCGGCCCGCTGATCGGCCCGAACACCGTGGTGCTGACGGCGATGAACGGCGTGCCGTGGTGGTTTCTGCAGGGCTTTGGCGGCGCGGCCCAGGGGCGCACGCTGCAGTCGGTGGATGCGGGCGGTGCCATTGCGCGGGCCATGGGCGCGCAGCACGTGGTGGGCTGCGTGGTGCACGCCAGCTGCTCGCTGGACGGCCCTGGCATCGTGCGCCACCGCATGGGCAACGGGCTGATCGTGGGCGAGCCATCCGGCGCCGACACGCCCCGCCTGCAGGCGCTGGCGGCGCTGCTGGGTGGCGCGGGTTTTGACGTGACCGTGTCGCCGCAGATCCAGCGCGACGTGTGGTTCAAGCTGTGGGGCAACATGACGATGAACCCCGTCTGCGCCATGACCGGGGCCACGTCCGACCGCGTGCTGGACGACGAACTGGTGCGCGGCTTTGTCACCGCCGTGATGCTGGAGGCGCGCGAGATCGGCGCGCGCATCGGCGCGCCGATCGAGCAGACGCCCGAAGACCGCCACGTGATCACCCGCAAGCTGGGCGCGATGAAACCGTCGATGCTGCAAGACGTGGAAGCCGGGCGCGCGGTAGAGCTGGATGCGCTGGTCGCCGCCGTCCGCGAGCTGGGCCAGATCACCGGCGTGCCCACGCCCTACACCGACGCGCTGCTGGGCCTGGCGCGCCTGCACGCCCAGGTGCGCGGGCTGTACTGACGCGGCGGCAGCCGGCGGCCCGGCCCACGCCGCTGCCCGGGGCGCTACCATCCACGCCACCAACGAACGCCGCAAACCATGAGCAGCCAAGACACCACGCCCCCCGATTCGCCCCAAGATAACAGCCGCGCCGAGCTGGACGAAGCCAGCTCCGCCACGCTGGACGCGCTGGAAGACGTGCTGGACGCCGTGCGCGAAGCGCACCCCGACACGCCGCAGTGGGAATTTTGCGAAGGCGCGCTGACCGCCCTGCTGTGCACGCGCCGCGCGGTGCCGCAGGCCGAATGGCTGCCTTTCATCTTCGGCCGTGACGCGGGCGACATCTTCGCCAGCCCGGCGCAGGAAACCACCTTCCTCATGGGCTGGCAAGAGCGTGAAGCGCAACTGCGCGCCGCACTCGAAGCACCCGTGGATTCGCTGGAAGACGAAGGCGCACTGGCCCCGGCGGTGATGGACTGGCGCGGCCTGCTGGCCAGCCTGCCCGAGCCCGACCGCGCCGAAGCCGCCGCCGACCAGGACGGCCCGCCGCCCGCGCTGGCGCAGGTGTGGGCGCAAGGCTTCATGGCGGCGGTCGACCGCTGGTCCGACGACTGGGCGCCGCCGCGCGACAAGGAAATCGCCGAGTCGATGGGCGATGCGCTGGCCTGCGTGGACGACCTGCTGGACGACGACACCGCCCAACCCGCCCTGAACCTGTACGAACCCGACGCTGCGCCCAGCGTGAGCGAGGCCAGGTTTGAAGCCTTTGGCGAAGCCCTGTGGGCCGTGTACGACCTGTACGCCATCGCCAAAAGCCTGGGCCCGCGCACCGGCCCGATCCGCAACGACGACAAGGTCGGCCGCAACGACCTGTGCCCTTGCGGCAGCGGCAAGAAGTACAAGAAGTGCCACGGCGCGTGAGGGGGCACGGGCGGCGGCCAGCGCAAAGTCGCTTGCTGCTGCCGCGTCATCTCTCCAATCATTTGCTATTGAGTTGATAGCTTCTGGCGCTGGTGGGTTGGGCGCTGGCGGCTGTTTGTAATCAGAACGACCGCCATCGCCGGCGCATCTCGGCGGCCACCGACAGCGAGCTGGCGCGGGTAGCGAAGCAGCTAAGCCAGCGGCCCAAACCCGCAAGACTCTCGCAGAAAAGACACGAAGGCGCGCAGCTTGGGCGCTTGCAGGCGCCGCGCCGGGTGGTAGATGCAAAACCCTGAAAACGGCTGCGCGTGGCGCGCCAGCACGGGCACCAAGAGGCCCGCTTTCAGCTCGTCACGGATGCTGCATTCAAAGCGCTGAGCCAGGCCGTGGCCGGCCACCGCGGCCTTGTTCAGCCAGCTGTCGTCCGAGAAGATCAGCGCGGCATTCACCTCCACCTTCACCGGCTTGCCGCCCACCATCAGCACCCACGGTTCGATGCGGCCGCTGCCCGGCATGCGAAAGTGAATGCAGCGGTGGGCCAGCAGATCTTCGGCGCGGCGCGGTGTGCCGCAGCGCGCCAGATAGTCGGGGCTGGCCACGGTGATGCGGCGCTGGCCGTGGTCCAGCGGCAGGGCGACCATGTCCCGCGCAATCGAATCGCCCAGGCGAATGCCCGCGTCAAACCCGCCGTGCACCAGGTCGGCGAAGGTGTCGTCCAGAAACAGCTCCAGCTGAATCAGCGGGTAGCGCGCCAGGAAGGCGTCCAGCACCGGCTCGATGAACACGCGCGCTGCCAGGCGCGAGGTGTTGATGCGCAGCAGGCCGGACGGCGTGTGCTGGTCGGCCGCCAGCCGCTGCAGGCTGGTCGACAGCGTGGCCAGTGCGGGGCCGACCTCGTCCAGCAGGCGCTGCCCGGCTTCGGTGGTGTGCACGCGGCGGCTGGTGCGCTCCAGCAGGCGCACGCCCACGCGCGATTCCAGCGCGCGGATGTGCTGCGACACCGCCGCCGTGCTCACGCCCAGCGCCGCGCCCGCGCGCGTGAAGCTTTGCAGGCGCGCCACCGCCTCCAGCGCCTGCAGGCTGCTGGTGGGCACCGGTTCCGTTAAGTGCTTCTTCACGGTGCATCAAGGCTAGCGCCGTTGATGCTTGGCGGTGCGCGCCGCACCATGCAGCCTTGTGCAACGCAAGGGATTGGCGATGACGCAGTGGATGAATCAACGCCGCAGCCTGCTGGGCGCGGCCGTGGGCTCGATCACGTGCGGTGCGATGGCGCAGGGCGCGCCCGCCGTGGCTAGGCCTTCACCCGACCAGGCAATGGCCCAGCGGATAGACCGCACGCTGGCGCTGGCCGTGGCGCAGCAGCGGGTGGTGGGTGCGGTGGTACTCGTCGCGCGCGACGGGCTGCCCGTGTACCAAGGCGCGTTCGGCCAGGCCGACCGCGAAGCGCGCCGCGCGATGACGGTGGCAACGCCGTTCCGGCTGGCGTCGATGACCAAGCCCATCGTCACCCTGGCGGCGCTGCGCCTGGCCGAGCTGGGCCAGATTCGCCTGCAAGCCCCCGTCACCGACTACCTGCCCGACTTCCGCCCCCGGCTGGCCGACGGCAGCGCGCCCGCCATCACGCTGCAGCAGTTGCTGCTGCACACCTCGGGCCTGGGCTACGGGTTTGAGGAAGGGCCGGGCGGCGCCTACGCCCGCCTGGGCGTGTCCGACGGGCTGGACCGTGCGACGCTGACGCTGCAAGAGAACCTGCGGCGGCTGGCGCAGGCGCCGCTGTACTTTGCGCCGGGTACGCAGTGGCGCTATTCGCTGGGCATCGACGTCGTCGGCGCGGTGATCGAGCGCGTGACCCACCGCCCGCTGCCGCAGGCCGTCGACGCGCTTGTGCTGCAGCCCGCCGCGCTGCAAGGCTTTGCCTTCTCGGTGCCGCGCCGCCAGCGCCTGGCCACGCCCTACGCCAACGGCCAGCCGCGCCCCGTGCGCATGACGCGCGACATGCGGGTGCCCATACCCGGTGCGCCAGGTGCGCCCGGCAGCGGCGTGGTGTTCGACCCCGCGCGCGCCTACTCGGCCAGCGCCTTTCCGTCTGGCGGGGGCGGGATGATCGGCACGGCGCCCGGCTACCTGCGTTTGCTGGAGGTGCTGCGCGCGGGCGGCGCCCCCGTGCTGGCGCGCGCCGCACCGGCCGGCTGGATGCAGCCGCTGGTCGGCCCGCAGGCGCAGACGCAAGGGCCCGGTTGGGGCTTTGGCTACGGCGGCGCCGTGCTGGTGGACCCGGTGGCCGCCGCTTCGCCGCAAAGCGCGGGCACGCTGCAATGGGGCGGTGCCTATGGCCACAACTGGTTCATCGACCCACCGCAGCGGCTGAGCGTGGTGATGCTGACCAACACCGCCTTCGAAGGCATGAACGGCGCCCTGGTCACGCAGCTGCGCGACGCGGTTTACGGCGCTGCACCGGCGGCTTAAGGCTGCGCCCGAGCGCTGAGCGGCCCCGCCTCGCACGCGCACCCAGCCACGCGGCGCCGCATGGGCGCATAGGTCATTCGCTACATTTACAATAGCTTCTCGCGCTGGTCGCACAAGCGCTGGAGGCCGATTTGGTTCTGAATTTTGTCTGGCTGGGCTTCTTCGTCAGCGCCTTCGTGGCGGCGCTGGCTCAAACGTTGCTGGGCGACTTCACCGTCTTCCCGCGCATCATGGCGGCGCTGTTCGATTCGGCCAAGACCGGCTTTGAAATCGCACTGGGCCTGACCGGCATGATGGCCCTGTGGCTGGGCTTCATGAAGATTGGCGAGCGCGCCGGCATGATCGACGCCTTCGCCCGTGGCGTGAACCCCGTCATGCGGCAGCTGTTTCCCGGTGTGCCGCCCGGGCACCCGGCGCAGGGCGCGATGACGATGAACATCAGCGCCAACCTGCTCGGTCTGGACAACGCCGCCACGCCGCTGGGCCTGAAGGCCATGCAGGAGCTGCAAAGCCTGAACCGGCAGCCCGACACGGCCACCAACGCGCAGATCATGTTCCTGGTGCTGAACACGGCGGGGCTCACGCTGATACCCACGTCGGTCATCGCCATCCGCCAGACCATGGCCGCCAAAGAGGGGCTGAGCGGCTTCAACGCGGCCGACATCTTTTTACCCACCCTGCTGGTCACGGCCATCACGCTGGTGTGCGCGCTGCTGGTGGTGGCGGCGGTGCAACGCATCTCGCTGTGGCGCGCCAGCCTGCTGGTGCCGCTGGCGGTGCTGGGTACGTCGGCAGGTCTGCTGACCTGGTGGCTGGGCGGCATGCCGCCCGAGCAGGCCACGCTGTGGATGGGCCTGATCGGCAGCGGCGCCATTCTGTCGGTGATCGTGCTGTTTCTGGTGGCGGGCGCGCTGCGGCGCGTGAACGTGTACGACGCGTTCGTCGACGGCGCCAAGGAAGGCTTTGGCGTGGCCGTGGGCATCATCCCCTACCTGGTTGCCATGCTGGCGGCCATCGCCGTGTTTCGCGCCGCTGGGCTGATGGATGTGCTGATGGGCGGCATCGCCTGGGCGGTGGCCGCGCTGGGCTGGCCCACCGATTTTCTGCCCGCCGTGCCGGTGGGGCTGATGAAGGTGCTGTCAGGCTCTGGCGCGCGCGGCCTGATGGTGGACGTGATGCAGACCTACGGCGTGGCCTCGTTCCCGGCCAGGCTGGCCGCGATCATCCAGGGCTCGACCGAAACCACCTTTTACGTGCTGGCCGTGTACTTCGGCAGCGTGGGCGTGAAACACACGCGCCACGCCTTGCCCTGCGCCCTGTTCGCCGACGCGGTGGGCATCGTGGTGGCGGTGGGGGTGGCGTATGCGTTTTTCAGATAGCTGTTGCGCTTGACCAACAACGGTGCCTAAAATTCACGTTTTAATACATTACGTAACGTGGAGATGCGGTCATGGGAAAACGAATTTTCGGTGCGCTGGTCCTTTTTCTGTCGACGCACGGCATGGCGTGGGCCCAGATCGCTGACGGCACCCCGTTCACGATCGATTGGTTGTATCCCAATGCGTCGACGGTTTACAGCACTGCCAGCAAGACGGTGGGCGCTGGCGCCGAAGTGAATTGCCCCGCGAATAGTGGCGGCGGTGATACGCCGACGCTGTGCGGCCCAATCAACGGCGGTCCGGTCACCATGGACGTATCGGCCACGTCGATCGCCATCTCAACCAGCAGCAATGCCTGGGCTGGCGTGCAGTTCAACGGCTTCAGGTTCACGTTTCCCGCAGCTTCGCCTGCCATCGCCGGCGTCACGCTGGTCACCAACGACCCCGGCTTCGCGGCGTCGAACGTGCAGTTCACCGACCACACCGTCGCCATCAATTTGCAGGGCCGCAACGGCGTCTACACCTACACCCTCAACCTGACGTTTGCCGCGCCGCCTGCCGTACCAGTGCCCACCGCTTCAACTTTGGCCCTGGCGTTGATGGGCTTGCTGCTCACCGCGGCGGTCGCATGGCGCGTGCACGGCCGGGCGCGAGGGTAGGTCTTCCCTCGCGGGAGATTTCCAAAATAATAGCGGCCAGTGCTTTGTAGGCTGGCGCTGGCGGCCTTTTTAATCTTCAGGCTGCCCTTTGGCTGATGCGGCTCGCTGCGCCACATATGCGCGTGGTCGCTCTGCGCTCGCCCTGACACTGCCCGCTTGGGCGACACTCGGCTGTTCAACTCACAGCGGACCGGGGCTCCCATGGACAGCCAACGCATCCTTACCGTACGCGCGGCCTGGGCCGCCCTGGCCTTGCTGCTCGCTTTGGGCAGCCATGCCCACGCCCTGAGCGGCCCGGCCGCATCGGCCAAGGCAGAGGCGCCGCCCAAGGTCACCGCGTGCCCTGCCGGGGTGCCCAGCAGCACCACTTGCTACGCCGGGCAGGATTCGGCGGGCGCTTATTACATGATCGCGAAGCCGGCGCCCTGGAACGGCGTGCTGGTGCTGCACGCACACGGCGGGCCGGACCTGGGCGCGCCGCGCGCCGACCGCGTGGCCGAAGATCTGGCGCGCTGGTCGGTCATGCCGCGCGTCGGGTACGCCTGGGCGGGCACCACGTACCACCAGGGCGGCGTGGCGGTGACCGCCGCCGCCGAAGACGTCGAGCGCCTGCGCGGCATCTTTCGTCAACACATCGGCGCGCCGCGCCGCACCATCCTGCACGGCCAGTCGTGGGGCGCGGGTGTGGCGGCCAAGGGCGCCGAGCTGTTCACAGCAGCCACGGTGGGCGAAAAGCCCTACGACGGCGTGCTGCTGACCAGCGGCGTACTGGGCGGCGGCACGCATTCGTACGACTTTCGCACCGACCTGCGCGTGGTCTACCAATACCTGTGCCACAACCACCCGCGCCCGGACGAGCGACCCTACGACCTGAACCTGGGCCTGCCCGCCGGCGTGACCAAGAAGCGCGCCGACATTGCCGCGCGTGTGAACGAGTGCCTGGCGCTGAACCAGCCGGCGGCGCGCCGCACAGCCGAGCAGCAGGCCAAGATCGACACCATCACCCGCGTCATCCGGATTCCGGCCAGCGCCATCCTGTCGCACATCGACTGGGGCACGCGGCACTTCCAGGACATTTCATCACGGCGCACGGGCAACGCCAGCCCGTTCGGCAACGTCGGGGCGGTGTACACGGGTTCGGCCGACGACGCGGCGCTGAACGCCGGCGTGCAGCGCTACCGGGCCGACCCGGCGGCGTACGCGCGCTTCGCGCTCGACAGCGACCCCAAGGGCCACATCCCCGTGCCGGTGCTCAGCACCAAATGGGTGGCCGACCCGACCGCGTTCGTCGAGCTGGAAGCCCGCTTTCTGCACACCATGCAGCAAGGCGGCAGCGCCAGCCGGCTGGTGCAGACCTTCACCACCCAAGGCACGCACAGCTACATCACCGATGCGACCTACACCACGCTGATGCACGCGCTGCTGGGCTGGGTGGACGAGGGTCGCAAGCCGACGCCCGCCAGCATCGCCGCCGCCTGCCGGGCGGATGGGCCGCAGGCGGACGCAGGTTGCGTGTTTGACGCGGGCTACACCCCAGCCTCGCTGGACACGCGCGTGCCGGAGCGCGACCGGCCTTAGGGGCTTAGCTGGCTTTCGGGCGCTTGAACGGCTTGGGGCGCGGCGCGCAACCAGGGGCCGAATGCGCCCACATTGGGCCTCGGTGCGCCGCGGCAGAACTTGCGCGCAGCGTGCAGCCGCGCTCAGTCCTCTTGCCCGCCTGCCTCGGCCTTCATCTGCAAGGCGCGTTCGTACAAACCGTTGCGCGGCGTGTCGGTGATCTCGGCCGCCAGGCGCACGGCGGTTTTCAGCGGCAGCTCGGGCAGCAGCAGGCGCAGCACGCGCTCGCCCGCCGCGCCTTCGTCCGTGTCGCCGGTGGCGGGGTGCAGCACCAGGGCGAATTCGCCGCGCTGGCGTTGCGCATCGGCCGCCAGCCAAGTGGGCAGATCGGCGCAGGGCAGCGTGGCGATCTGCTCGAACTGCTTGGTCAACTCGCGCGCCACCGTCACGGGCCGCTCGCCCAGCACGGTCAGCGCATCTGCCAGCGCGGTGATGCGGTGCGGCGCCTCCAGCAGCACCACCGCGCGCGGCTCGGCGGCCAGCGCCTGTACGGCCTGGGCGCGCTCGCCGCTCTTGGTGGGCAGAAAGCCGGCAAAGACGAAGTGCCCGTCGCCCGCCAAACCGGCCACGCTGAGCGCCGTGGTCACGCTGCTGGCGCCGGGCAGCGGCAGCACCCGCACTTGGGCGGCGCGGCACGCGGCCACCAGGCGCGCGCCGGGGTCGCTGATGGCGGGCGTGCCCGCGTCGCTGACGTAGGCCACGCGCTCGCCCGCCTGCAGCCGCGCCAGCACGGTTTGCGCGGCTTGCAGCTCGTTGTGCTCATGCAGCGCGATCAGCGCCTTGCCGTCCAGGCCGTAGGCGCGCAGCAGTTGCTGGGTGTGGCGCGTGTCTTCGCAGGCCACGGCGTCGGCGATGTCCAGCACGTGCAAGGCGCGCAGGCCGATGTCGGCCAGGTTGCCGATGGGCGTGGCCACCACGTACAGCGCGCCGGCCGGATAATCCTGCCCACCCGCTGCGGCGCGTGCCGCCGCCAGGGCGGGCAGGAAGTTGGGGGCGCCCAGAAAGGGCTGTGTTTTGGACATGATTCGATCGTCTGGCGCAACAGGGGCAAGCGCATGCCGCTATTGAATTGGAAGCGTAGCAGCGTCACGCGGCAAACCGGCGCGGCCGCCGAAGACGTGGCGTTGGCGCACCTTCAGGCCGCTGGCATGGCGCTGGTCACGCGCAATTATCGAACGCCGGGGCGCGGCGGTGGCGAGATCGACCTGGTCATGCGCGCGCCAGACGGCACGCTGCTGTTTGTCGAGGTGCGCGCCCGCAGCGGCGCCGCGCAAGGCGGCGCGGCCGCCACCGTGGGCCACGTCAAGCAGCGGCGCCTGGTGCACGCCGCGCAGCACTACCTGATGCAGCACGCCACGCCGCCGCCATGCCGGTTTGACGTGGTCGCCATCGACGGCGACCGCATCGAATGGCTGCGCGGCGCGTTCGACGCGGGCTGATGTGGCGTGGCCCGGCCCACCGTGGAAAAGCACGCCGGCCCGTGCGTCGAAATGAAAACCTGCTCCTAAATTTGCACCGATGGCGCGCCACGCAGGTATGATCGGCGGCGATGGTGGAACAACGCATTCAGCAGCAATTCATCGACAGCGCCGACCTCACTTACCAGTGGGCGCAGACCCTGGCACGCCCGGTGATGGACGCGTTGCAGGCGCTGCTGGCCTGCGTCACCGGCGGCGGCAAGGTGCTGGTCTGCGGCAACGGCGCTTCGGGCGCGCTGGCGCAGTACATGACCACGCTGCTGGTCGGCGGCATGGAGCGCCCCCGGCCTGAATTGCCCGCGCTGTCGCTCAGCGCCGACGCGGCGACGCTGACGGCCGTGGCGCGCCGCGGCGAGTTTGCCGACGTGTTCGCCGCGCAGGTGCGCGCGCTGGGCGCGGCGGGCGACGTGCTGCTGGTGCTCACGTCCAAGGGCGACACCGCCAACCTGGTGCGCGCGGCGCAGGCCGCCCACGAGCGCGACATGGTCGTGGTCGCGCTCACGGGGCGCGGCGGCGGTGAGCTTGCCCGCATGCTGCGCGAAACGGATGTTCACGTGGGCGTGCCGCAGGAAGGCGTGGCCCACATTCACGAAGCGCACCAGCTGGTGCTGCATGCCCTGTGCGACGGCCTGGATATTGAGCTGCTGGGCGAAGAGGAGATTGCTGAATGAGCCATTTGATCAAGGAAAGCTGGTTGCGCACCGGCCTGTTGGCGGCCGCGTTGGGCCTGTCGGTGTCGGCCTGCGTGCCCGTGGCACTGGTGGGCGGCGCCGTGGCGGGCGGCACCCTGCTGATGTCGGCCGACCGCCGCAGCAGCGAAACGCAGACGGCTGACAGCACCATCGAATCCGCCGCGCAAGAGGCCATCGTCAAGCTGCTGCCGGGACGCGGGCACGTCAACGTGAACAGCTACTACCGCAAGGTGCTGATCACCGGCGAAGTGCCCACGGCGCAAGACAAGCAGACGGTGGAAGCCGCCGTGCGCGCGTTGCCCGGCGTGCAATCGGTGGTCAGCGATCTGGCGGTGATGCCTGATTCCACGGCCATCCAGCGGTCCAACGACGGGCTGATCACCAGCAAGGTGCGCGCCCGCTTCGTCGGCACCAACGGCATCCCGGCCGGCAGCATCAAGATCTTCACCGAGCGCGGCAATACCTACCTGATGGGGCGCCTGACGGCCGATGAAGCCGCCCGCGCAACCGACCTGGCCGCGCAGACCGACGGCGTGCAGCGCGTGGTGCGCGTGATCGACCTCATCTCCAACGCAGCCCTGTACGGTGGCACGAACAACGCCAATGCCACCAGCGCTGCACCGGCCGTCGACCCGGCGGTGTTGCCCAAGACCGGCGCCGACACCGCCCCTGGGGTGGTCGCCACGCCGGTGACGCAGCCCACCATCGAACAACCGCGCCGCCCGGTACAGGTGCAGGATCTGCCGCCGCTTAAATAATGATAGCTGTCAGCGCAGGTGCAGCCTGCGCTAGCAGGCGATTTCATTCGGGGTTTGACCCAAGGCGCAGCCAATCGCGCAGCACGTAGAAAAGGGCGCATCGCGCCCTTTTCTGCTTTTCCGCGAGCAATGCGCGCGGGCCACCCACCGAACGCGCCCACCGCCAGAAGATCGCGCAACGCCGCGCATTCATTCTGGCGCCGGGCTTGCCCTGTGAACCTCGCCCCCGTAGGAGGCGGCGCGAAATCGGTCCGGAACGTCGGCGACGCAAGCGCCCTCAGCCGCCCAGCCGCCAGCTCACTTCAGCCGTTTGATCAGGCTCGACGTATCCCACCGCCTGCCGCCCATCTGCTGCACGTCGGCGTAGAACTGATCGACCAGTGCCGTCACCGGCAGGCGCGCGCCGTTGCGGTGCGCCTCGTCCAGCACCAGGCCCAGGTCTTTGCGCATCCAGTCCACGGCAAAGCCAAAGTCGAACTTGCCTTGCACCATCGTCGGGCCCCGGTTGTCCATCTGCCAGCTTTGCGCCGCGCCCTTGCCGATCACATCCAGCACCAAATTCATGTCAAGGCCCGAGCGCTGGCCGAAAGCCACTGCTTCCGACAGGCCCTGCACCAGCCCGGCGATGCAGATCTGGTTGACCATCTTGGTCAGCTGGCCGGCACCACTGGGCCCCATCAGCGTGAAAGCGCGCGAAAACGCCAACGCGACGGGCTTCACGGCTTCAAATGCCGCCGCGTCGCCGCCGCACATTACCGTCAGCAGGCCGTTCTGCGCGCCCGCCTGGCCGCCCGAGACCGGGGCATCGATGAACTGCAGGCCGCGTGCGCGGGCGGCTTCGTCCAGCTCGCGCGCCACCGTGGCCGACGCGGTGGTGTGATCGACGAAGATCGCGCCCGGCGCCATGCCGGCCAGCGCCCCCGTGTCGCCGAGCACGACAGAACGCAGGTCGTCGTCGTTGCCCACGCAGCAGAAGACCATCTCTGCGCCTTGCGCTGCCAGCGCCGGTGTTTCAGCGCTTTTGACCTTGCCAGCGCCCGCCAGTCGTGCGCAGAACGCTTCTGATTTGCTAGCGCTTCGGTTGTACACGGTCACTTCGTGACCGGCCAGCGCCAGGTGGCCGGCCATGGGAAAACCCATGACGCCGAGGCCCAGAAAGGCGACGCGGCGCGGCGGGCAGGGTTCGTAGGTTTTGGCGTGGATGTCGGTGTTCATGCGGCGCATTGTAGGAGTGCGCTCCCGCTTGAACCGGCGCCGCGATGGCGCCGCACAAAGCGCAACGCCCCGGCGGGCGGGGCGTTGGGAGGCGACTGAGTCCGCGGGGCCTTGTGCTCAGACGATCTGCAGATGCTCCGTGCCTTCCGCCAGATCGTTCGAGCGGGCGCGCTTGCTGGTCAGCTTGATCTGCAGGCGCAGGTCGTTGGCCGAATCGGCGTTGCGCAGGGCGTCTTCGTACGTGATCAGGTTGGCTTCGAAGGCATCGAACAGCGCTTGGTCGAAAGTCTGCATGCCCAGCTCGCGGCTCTTCTTCATGACTTCCTTGATCTCGCCCACTTCGCCCTTGAAGATCAAATCCGAGATAAGCGGCGAGTTCAACATAATCTCTACCACCGCGGTGCGGCCCTTCCCATCCTGCTTGGCGATCAGGCGCTGCGAGACCAGGGCGCGCAGGTTCAGCGACAAGTCCATCAGCAGCTGCTCGCGGCGCTCTTCGGGGAAGAAGTTGATGATCCGGTCGAGTGCCTGGTTGGCGCTGTTGGCGTGCAGGGTGGCCAGGCACAGGTGGCCGGTCTCTGCGAAAGCCACGGCATGTTCCATGGTTTCGCGGTCGCGGATTTCGCCCATCAGGATGACGTCGGGCGCCTGGCGCAGGGAGTTCTTGAGGGCCGATTCCCAATCGTCGGTGTCCAGCCCCACTTCGCGCTGGGTGACGATGCAGTTCTTGTGCGGGTGCACGAACTCCACCGGATCTTCCACAGTGATGATGTGGCCCTGCGAATGGATGTTGCGCCAGTCCACCATGGCCGCCAGCGTGGTCGATTTACCCGAACCGGTGGCGCCCACCATGATGGCCAGGCCGCGCTTGCTCATGGCCACGTCCTTCAGCACCTGAGGCATGCCCAGCGAATCGATCGTGGGCAATGTCTGCGGGATCACCCGCATCACCACGCCGACGTTGCCCTGCTGCACGAACGCGTTGCAGCGAAAGCGGCCGATGCCCGCCGGAGAAATGGCGAAGTTGCACTCCTTGGTGCGTTCGAACTCGGCCGCCTGCTTGTCGTTCATCACCGAGCGCACCAGCGCCAGCGTGTGCGCCGCGGTCAGGTTCTGCGCAGACACCTTCGTCACCTTGCCGTCGACCTTGATGGCCGGCGGGAAGTCGGCGGTGATGAACAGATCGCTGCCCTTGCGGGTGAGCAGCAGCTTGAGCAGGTCGTTGATGAACTTGCTGGCCTGATCGCGTTCCATGGTGTGGACCTTCCAGCGGCGCCGTGGCCGCAAACTACTATCGTTTCAATAGCTTGCCGCGCCCGTGGGTACAGCGCGAAAAGCCAAAAATACCTGAAATCAGCCGGGGAAGTTTTCCGGGATCTTCGCCTTGCCCCTGGCCTCGGCCGGGCTGATGACGTTGCGGCGGACCATCTCCGTCAGATTCTGGTCCAGCGTCTGCATGCCCATGCTGTTGCCGGTCTGGATGGCGGAATACATCTGCGCCACCTTGGCCTCGCGGATCAGGTTGCGGATGGCGGGGGTGCCCAGCATGATCTCGTGCGCGGCCACGCGGCCCTGGCCGTCCTTGGTCTTGCACAGCGTTTGCGAAACCACCGCCTGCAGCGATTCCGACAGCATGGCCCGCACCATCTCTTTTTCTTCCGCGGGAAACACGTCGATGATCCGGTCGATCGTCTTGGCGGCCGACGAGGTGTGCAGCGTACCGAACACCAAGTGGCCGGTTTCGGCCGCGGTCATGGCCAGGCGAATGGTTTCCAGGTCACGCATCTCGCCCACCAGAATGGCGTCTGGGTCTTCCCGCAGGGCAGAGCGCAGCGCGTTCGCAAAGCTGTGGGTCATGGGGCCCACTTCGCGCTGGTTCACCAGGCACTTCTTGGATTCGTGCACGAATTCGATCGGGTCTTCCACCGTCAGCACGTGGCCGTATTCGGTTTCGTTCAGGTGGTTGACCATCGCCGCCAGCGTGGTCGACTTGCCCGAGCCCGTGGGGCCGGTCACCAGCACCAGGCCACGCGGCTTGAGGGCCAGATCGCCGAAGATCTTGGGCGCGTTCAGCTGCTCCAGCGTGAGGATCTTGCTGGGAATCGTCCGCAGCACGCCCGCGGCGCCGCGGTTCTGGTTGAAGGCGTTGACGCGAAACCGCGCCAGGCCCTCGATCTCGAAGGAGAAGTCGACCTCCAGGTTTTCCTCATACACCTTGCGCTGGGTGTCGTTCATGATGTCGTACAGCATCGCGAACACCTGCTTGTGGTCCAGTGGATCCACGTTCAGGCGCCGCACGTCGCCGTGCACACGAATCATGGGGGGCAGGCCGGCCGAAAGGTGCAGGTCGGATGCTTTGTTCTTGACGCTGAACGCCAGCAGTTGCGTGATATCCACGGGGCCTCTCGAAAATGCAGTGAAACCAGTGGTTTCAGTTTGATACGCTGCGGGCATTATGACGACGATCGCCAGCAATCTCCAAGCCGTGCGTGAGCGGATTGCCACAGCCTGCACAAGTGCCGGACGAAGCGTGGAAGATGTCACGTTGCTTGCCGTGTCCAAAACCTTCGGCCCCGGCGCCGTCCGCGAGGCCCATGCGGCAGGCCAATTGGCCTTTGGCGAGAACTACGTGCAGGAAGCGCTAGAAAAGATGGCCGATCTGGCGGATTTGCCGCTGCAATGGCACTGCATCGGCCCCTTGCAAAGCAACAAGACGCGCCCCGTGGCCGAGCATTTCGACTGGGTTCACACCGTCGACCGCCTGAAGATCGCCGAACGCCTGGCGGCCCAGCGCCCGCCCGAGCGGCCGCCGCTGAACGTGTGCATTCAAGTCAACGTCGACGGCGGCCCGACGAAGGCGGGCGTGGCCCCGGCTGAGGCGCTGGCGCTGGCGCGGGCCGTGGCGGCGCTGCCCGGCTTGCGTTTGCGCGGCATCATGACAATACCTGAGCCTGCTGCAGATTTCGTAGCTGCTCGCGCCCTACACGCGGGCGCCAGAGCCGTTTTTGATCAGTTGAATGCTGCTGGGCTGGCGCTGGACACCCTTTCCATGGGAATGAGTGCCGATCTGGAGGCGGCCGTGGCCGAAGGCAGCACACTGGTGCGCGTGGGCAGCGCCATCTTTGGCGGCCGGCCCGCTTTGAGGGCATAGGCCGCTAGCCCCGGAAAGGCCCTGACGGCTGGCCGCTAAAACTGCCCAGCGGCCGTTGCCTGCCCGGCAGCGAGCGCCAGAAGGCAGTTAAGGGGTGGGCGCGCTGGGCGGGGCCAGCCGGTCGTCGCGGCGGTCGCTGGCGCGCCAGTCCGCCCGGCAGTGGCGGCGCCGGCGCAACAGCAGCGATGCACCCAGCGCAATCAGCAACACCGGGCCGACGAGGGGCATCATTCCGACCGGGATCAGGCCGAAATACTTGGCAACGCCCAGGGCGCCGATGACGATGAGGGCGATGGGGAAGATTCTCATGGTGGACTCCAGGGGGTGAGGAAAAGGGTGCGCTTGGCGCCAGCGATCAGCGCGGATCGCGCGGCGCCGTGGGTTCGGAAGGTGTGGCGGGCGCCTCGCTGCCTGGGCCGCCAGCGCGGTGATCGCGCCCGCGTCCGTGCCATTGGTTCATGCCCGCGCGAAAGCGCTCGCGCTCTTCCTCGCTCAGACTGTTCCATCCGGCGCCGAAGCGGCGGTGCATGCGGTGCTCCCAGCGCTCGTGCATGCGCTCGCGCGCTTGGGCGCGCCAGCGTGGGCCCGCGATCAGCATGGCTAGGCCGACCGCGATCAGCAGCAGCGGCCAGAAAAGGCGCATGAACTCCGGGTCGATCCAGCCGAAGTGCTTGAGCACGCCCACCACGCCGATGGCGATCAGGGCAAAAGGAAAAATACGCATGCTTATCTCCAGGAAAAAACTTGGGGGTTGCCGTTAAACGATCAGGTCGCCGTATTCCGCCTGCAGCCGCGTGCGCAGCGCAAGCACGGCGTAGCGCTTGCGCGCCAGCAGGGTGTTCTGCGGCACCTGCCACTCGGCCGACATCTCGGCGAACGACAGGCCATCGATTTCGTGCGCGAGAAACACGTCGCGCTGCTCCGGCGGCAGCGCTTGCAGTGAGGTGTGGATGGCGCACAGCAGCACCGACCGCGCATAGGCGGCCTCCGGGCTGGCGGCGGGGTCGGGCAGGGTTTCTTCCAGCCAGCGCTGGGCGTCCGCGCCGCCCACGTCGCCGTCTTGCGTATCGGCCAGGGGCAGCGGGGCTTCCTTGCGCTTGCGGGCGCGGTCGATGATGCGGTTCTTGGCAACGCGAAACAGCCAGGCGCCGGCTTGCTCGATGGCGTCGCTGGCGAGGTAGAACTCCAGCAGCACGTCCTGCAGGATGTCCTCGGCCTCGGCGGCGTTGCGCACCTGGCCGCGGATGAAGTTGCCCAGGCGCGCGCGCTCCCGCGCCACGATCTCGGAAAAGCGCGAGGGGTGAGCAGGCACGGCAAGAGGGGCGGGTGGCGGCGGGCCGAACGGGGCGTCCATGCGGGGTAGACGAACCAGCCGCCGAAATATTGTGCGCTGCGGCCGGATGGCCGTCGATAGTCCGGGCAGCGACGGGCAGCGACGGGCAGCGCCAGCCCTAGGCGCACCCCTTTTTGCGACGGATCTCTAGACGCTGCGGCCAGCCGTCAACGCGGGCTGGCGATGTTGGCCACCGGCGGCGCACCTGCCCATTGGGTGGCCAGTGCCGCGTTTACCTGAACACCACCGTGCGGTGCCCGTTCAGCAGCACGCGGTGCTCGCTGTGCCACTTCACGGCGCGGGCCAGCACTTGGCTTTCGGTGTCGCGGCCGCGGGCGGTCAGGTCTTCCACCGTAGCGGTGTGGTCGGCGCGGGCCACGTCTTGCTCGATGATCGGGCCTTCGTCCAGGTCGGCCGTCACGTAGTGCGCCGTGGCGCCGATCAGCTTCACGCCGCGGTCGTGCGCCTGGTAATACGGCTTGGCCCCCTTGAAGCTGGGCAGGAAGCTGTGGTGGATGTTGATGGCGCGGCCGGACAGGTGCCGGCACAGGTCGTCCGACAGGATCTGCATGTAGCGGGCCAGCACCACCAGCTCGGCGCCCTCGGCGTCAATGATCTCTTTTTGCCGCGCCTCGGCCTGCGCCTTGTTCGTCTTCGTCATGGCGACGTGGTGAAACGGCACGTTGTAGCTGGCGGCCAGCTGGTAGAAGTCGCGGTGGTTGCTGATGATGGCGCGGATGTCCACGGGCAACAGGCCGCTTTTCCAGCGGAACAGCAAGTCGTTCAGGCAATGGCCTTCGCGGCTGACGAAGATTACCGTGCGCATCGGCTCGGCCACGGGGTGCAGGCCCCAGGTCATGCCGAAGGGCTCGGCAAAGGCGGCCAGTGCCTGGCGCAACTCATCGGGCTCGGCGGCGGGGCACGAAAAGCGCACACGCATGAAGAACAGGCCGGTGTCGGTGTCGTTGAACTGCGCGGCTTCTTCGATGTTGCCGGCGCGCTCCAGCAAAAAGCCTGTCACGCCGTGCACGATGCCGCGACGGTCCTGGCAAGACAGGGTCAGGATGTAGGTGTGAGACATGGGGCGCGATTGTCGCAGGGCCACCGGCCGCCGCGCTGACACCTTACCCCGAAGCCTGGCGCTTGAGCCCCAGCACGCGGCCCGCCAGGCGGGTGAGTTCCTGCGCCATGGCGTCTGGCGACAAGCGCCCGTCCGGGCGGTACCAGTGGTACAGAAACCCCGGGAGGCTGCAGGCGGCCTGTGCGGTCACGCGGGTGTCATCAAAATCGAAGCTGCCGTCGGCGCGGCCTTGCTCGAGCAGGTGGCAAAGGCGCTCGTAGAAGTGCTCGGCGATGCGCTTTTGCGCGGCCATGTATTCGGGGCGATACACCTGCGGCTCGCGGTAGGGGAAGAACGCTGCCGGGTAGCCCGCGATGGTGGCGCGAATCAGCCTTTCCAGCCCGGCCATGACTTTCTCGTGCGCGGGGCGTGGGTCGCCGTCGGCGAAATCCATGCTGGTGAAGCACTCCACCGTGGGCGCCCAGGACAGGGTTTCAAAGATCTCCTGCTTGTTGCGAAAGTAGTAGTAGACGTAGGGCTTGGTCACACCCAGCTCACGCACGATCTGCTCCATCGTGGTGTGCGCATAGCCCTGCGCGTGAAAAAGGCGCTCGGCCGTGCTCAGGATCTGCGCGCGCTTGGCGTCGGTGCCCGGCGTGCTGGATTTCTGGCGCCCTTGGGCGGGCGCGCTGGGTGCTTGGTCGGGACTCACGGGGTGGGCTGCGGGATGGTCTGGTCGCTCAGGTTATACCGATGGGTAGAAAAATACTACCAATCGGTATATATTGGCTGAAACAAAGGAAGCGGCGCGGCGCATTGTGCCCGCGCCAGATCCGCGGAGACAGCCTTGACCACCCCAGACCAGCCTTTGCACGAGTATCTGCGCGCCCATGCGCGCCAGCGGCCCGACCACCCCGCGCTGATCTGGTACGGCCGCGCCATCACCTGGCAAGAGCTGGACGCCTGGAGCGACGCGCTGGCCGCGCACCTGCAGGGCCTGGGCGTGCAGCGTGGCGCGCCCGTGGCCCTGTTCATGAACAACTGCCCGCAGTATGTCGTGGCGCACTACGCTATCCAGAAGATCGGCGCAGTGGTTTGCCCCTGCGGCCCGCTGAACAAGGCGCACGAGTTGCAGTACCAGCTCAGCGATCTGGGTGCGCAGGTCATCATCGCGGCCGACAACCTGCTGCCGATCGTCGAACAGGTGCGGGCCGACACGGCCTTGCGGCACGTGCTGGCGGTGCGCTATGCCGATCTGCTGCCCGAGGCGCCCACGCTGCCGGTGCCGCCGGAACTACAGGCGGCGCCCGCGCCACTGCCCCCTGATTGCATCGACCTGCTGGCCACCGCCCGCGCAGGGGCCGAACGCGGCGAGCGCCCCGCCCCGGTCAACGTGGGCATGGACGATGTGGCGCTGATGACCTACACCAGCGGCACCACCGGCCTGCCCAAGGGCGCCATGCTGAGCTACGGCAACGCACGCTTCAAAACCGGGGTCACCGTAGACAACTTCGGTCTAGCGGACGGCCACATTGCCTTGTCGGTCGCACCGCTGTACCACATCGCGGGCATGCTGCTCGGCGTGAACACGCCCATCCTTGCAGGTGCCACGCAGGTGTTGTTGTTCCGCTTTGACCCGGTGGCTGTGTTGCAGGCCATCGACCGCTACCAGGTCACGCACTGGTATTCCATCGCGCCGATGAACGTGGCCTGCATGCAGGTGCCCGATGCGGCGCGGTTCGACCTGCGCAGCCTGCAGCGCAACCCGGTCACCAGCTTTGGCATCACCTTCACCGAGGCGCTGGCCCGGCAGTGGCAGGCGTTTACGCGCGGGCCGTGCGTGTCGTACGAGGCGGCCTACGGCCTGTCGGAGACGCACACGATGGACACTGGCATGCCGCACGACGCCATCCGCTGGGGCACGCACGGGCGGCCCATGCCGGGTGTCGCCATCCGCATCGTCGACCCCGACACCGGCGCCGAGAAAGCCACGGGCGACGTGGGCGAAATCACGCTGCTGTCGGCCGGCAACTTCAAGGGCTACTGGAAGAAGCCAGAGGCAACCGCCAAGGCGCTGAAAGACGGCTGGGTCTGGACCGGCGACATGGGCCGCCTGGACGACGAGGGTTACCTCACCTTCATCGGCCGCACCAAGGAGATGATCAAGGTCTCCGGCTACAGCGTGTTCCCCGAAGAGGTGGAGAGCATCCTCATCAAGCACCCGGCCGTGGCCCAGGCCGCCGTGCTGGCCGAGCCCGACGCCGACAAGGGCGAGGTGGTGAAAGCCTTCATCGTCAAGAAAGCCGGCACGGCGCTGGACGCCGACGCGCTGGTGGCCTGGTGCCGCGACAACATGGCGCCCTACAAGGTGCCCCGGCACGTGCGCTTCATCGACGCACTGCCTTCCACAGGCGCCGGCAAGGTGCTGCGCCGCCTGCTCAAGGATGAGGCCTGAGCAGCCTGGACAGGCGCGGAGGGGCGCGCCGCCAGCGCCGGCGCCAGCGCACAGCGCCGCTCACACGCCTCGCCGCCCCAGTGCACACGCCAACCGCTGCAAAAAAGGACGAGGACGCGCACCAGGACGAACACCGCCACCCGCTTACCCACCGCCCCGTGAACGATTCAGATTTAAAAAAGATAGCAGTCAGCCCAGGCCACATAAGCGCTGGCTAGCCAATTACATCGGAGACAACGTCATGAAGCTGAGAATCCTCCTGGCAAGCGCCGCCTTGCTGGTGCTCACGCAGGCGCCATTTGCCCTGGCGCAGACCAAGGCCGTGAAGATCGGCGTCCTGAACGACCAGGGCGGCCCGTATTCCAGCGTCACCGGCCCGGGCGCGGTGGCCGCTGCGCGCATGGCGATCGAGGATGTCGGCGGCCCGGTGCTGGGCAAGCCTGTCGAGCTGGTGGCCGCAGACCATCAGCACAAGCCGGATGTCGGCTCGGCCATCGCCCGCCGCTGGTACGACGCCGAAGGCGTAGATGCCGTGTTCGACATCTACAACTCGGGCGTGGCGCTGGCGGTGCAGCGGCTCGCGCAAGAAAAGAACAAGGTGCTGATCTCGTCCGTCAACACGGCGGAGGTCACCGGCAAGTCCTGTGCGACCAACGGGCTGCAATGGGGTGGCGACGGCTACGCGCTGGCCAACCTCACGGTCAAGGGCGCGTACAAGGGCAAGCCCGAATCCTGGTACTTCCTGACCGTGGACTACGCAGCGGGCCACAGTCTGGAGAAAGACGCCCGCGCAGCCGTTGAGGCGCAGGGCGGCAAGGTGCTGGGCGCGGTGCGTTTTCCGTTGGGGTCCACCGATTTCAGCTCGTACCTGCTGCAAGCCCAGGCGTCCAAGGCCGACAACATCGGCATTCTGGGCGGCGGCACCGATCTGCTGAACGCCATCAAGCAGGCCGATGAATTCCAGATCCGCAAGACCAAACAAAAGGTGATTCCCTTTGCGCTGACCACGGCCGACGTGGTGGCGCTCACCAACCAGACGGCGCAGGGCTTTCCGCTGGTGATGAGCTTCTACTGGGACGAAAACGCCGCCACGCGCGCCTGGACCGAGCGCTTTCGCAAGTCGCAGGGCAAGCTGCCCACCGACCTGCAGGCCAACGTCTACAGCGCCGTGCTGCACTACCTGAACGCCGTGCAGGCGGCGGGCACCACCGACGCCAAGGCAGTGCTGGCCAAGATGCGCGACACGCCGGTGGAAGACTTCTACACCCACGGCGCGCGCATCCGCGAAGACGGCCGCCTGATGCGCGACATGATCTACGCTGAAGCGAAGGCGCCCGGCCAGATGAAAAGCAAGGACGATCTGGTCAGCGTGGTCAAACGGTTCACGGGTGAGCAGGCCTTCCTGCCGCGCGCACTGAGCGAATGTCCCCTGGTCAAGAAATAAAGCCGCGCGGCCGGCCAAGCCGGGTTCAGCCGCCCGGCCTGCCGCCTTGTCGCGCCGCCTGGCCGCACTGCCCGTGCAGCGTGGTAGCGGCCGTGTCGCGGCGTGCCAACCTTGCATCAAAAAGGCCGCCAGCGCAGTCTGGTGGTGCGCAAGCAGCTTCATAAAACATAGCATCCCATGTCTTCCACCGCGTTCCACAAAGTCCTGATTGCCAACCGTGGCGAGGTGGCCGTGCGCCTGATCCACGCCCTGCGCGACGCGGGTATCGCCAGCCTGGCCGTCTATGCGCAAGACGATGCCGAGGCGCTGCATGTGCAGCTGGCCGATGAAGCCGTGCCACTGGCCGCCAGCGGGCCTGCGGCCTATCTGGATGCGGCGGCCGTCATCGCCATCGCCCGCGCGCACGGCGCCGACGCGGTGCACCCCGGCTGGGGCTTCTTGAGTGAGCAGGCCGACTTCGCCCGCGCCTGCGCGGCCGCCGGGCTTGTCTTCATCGGCCCCGAGCCGGAGCAGCTCGCGTTGTTTGGCGACAAGGCCCGCGCCCGCGCGCTGGCCGCTGCCGAAGCCGTGCCGTGCATGCCGGGCATCGACCACGCCGTCACGCTGGAAGAGGCGGCGGCGTTCTTTGCGGCGCAGGCGGCCGACGGCGCGGCCATGATCATCAAGGCCGTGGGCGGCGGCGGTGGGCGCGGCATGCGCGTGGTCGAGCGCGCCGAAGACGTGGCCGCCAGCTGGGCGCGCTGCCGCTCCGAAGCCAAGGCCGCCTTCGGCGTGGAGGGCGTGTACGTCGAACGCTTCATGCCCCGCGCGCGCCACATCGAGGTGCAGGTGATCGGCGATGGCGCGCAGGTGGTCGCGCTGGGTGAGCGCGAATGCACGCTGCAGCGGCGCTTTCAGAAGCTGGTGGAAATCGCCCCCAGCCCCACGCTGAGCCCCGCACTGCGTGAGCAGATCGCCAGCGCCGCGCTGCGCATGGCGCGCGCCGTGGGCTACCGCAGCCTGGGCACCTTTGAGTTTTTGGTGGACGAAAACAGTGCCGCCCTCCCTTCCGTTTTTATCGAAGCCAACGCGCGTCTGCAGGTGGAACACACCATCACCGAAGCCGTGACGGGGCTGGACCTGGTGCAGTTGCAACTGGGCGTGGCGCAGGGCCGCACGCTGGCCGATCTGGGCCTGGCGCCCGGCGTGCCGGTGCCTGTGCGCGGGCACGCCATCCAGTGGCGCATCAACGCCGAAACACTCACCGCCGACGGCCAGGCGCGCCCTGCCAGCGGCAGCCTGCAGCGCTTTGATCTGCCCAGTGGCCCCGGCGTGCGCGTGGATACGCATGGCCGCGCGGGGCTGGCGCCGTCGCCGCATTACGACACGCTGCTGGCCAAGCTGATCGTGCACCATCCGTCCAGCGATTTTGCCGCCGCGCTGCGGCGTTCGCGCGGCGCGCTGGCGGAATTCGGCATCGGCGGAATCGCCACCAACCTGCCGCTGCTGCGCGCCCTGGCCGACCGGCCCGAGACCGCCAGCCAGGCGGTGGACAACCGCTTTGTGGAACGCGAGTTGCCCACGCTGCTGCAAGCCGCCGAAGCCCTGGCCGCGCGCAGCTCCGAAGCCGCCGCGCCCGCCCCCATCGGCGCCGCCCTCGCGCAAGAAGCCGACCCCACCGACGGCAGCACGTTGGTGCGTGCCCCCATGGCCGCCAAGCTGGTGCAGTGGGAAGTGGCCGTGGGCGACGTGGTGCCCGCCGGCGCCACGCTGGGCGTGCTGGAAGCCATGAAGATGGAACACGTGCTGCACGCGCCCATCGCCGCCCGCGTGGTGGCGCTGCCTGCGCAGCCCGGCGAATTCCTCGTGGAAGGGCAGGCGCTGGTGCGGCTGGCGACGGTGGATGCGCAAGGCGTGGCCACCGCCGTGGCCGAAGAGGTGGACCTGGACCAACCGCGCCCCGACCTGCAGCGCGTGATCGACCGGCACGCCTTCACACTGGACGCCAACCGCCCCGCCGCCATGGCCAGGCGCCACGCGCAGGGCGGGCGCAGCGCGCGCGAAAACATCGCTGATCTGTGTGAGCTGCATGCTACAGAAAGTGAAGCTGCCACCGCAGGTGCCACGCCGGCCAGGGCCGGAAACTTCATTGAATATGGCGCGCTGGCCATCGCCGCGCAGCGCACCCGCCGCACGCTGGAAGACCTGGTCGCCAACACCCCGGCCGACGGCATGGTCACCGGCATTGGCAGCGTGAACGAGGCGCTGTTCGGGCCAGAGCGGTCGCGCTGCGCCATCATGGCCTACGACTACACCGTGCTGGCCGGCACGCAGGGCTGGCGCAACCACCACAAGAAAGACCGCCTGCTGGCGCTGGCGCACCAGCTGCGCATTCCGCTGGTGCTGTTCGCCGAAGGCGGCGGCGGCCGGCCGGGCGACGTGGACATGCCCATCCTCGCCGGGCTGAACAACCACACCTTCAGCCAGTTCGCCGCGCTGTCGGGCAAGGTGCCGGTGGTGGGCGTGGTGCATGGCCGCTGCTTTGCGGGCAACGCGGCGCTGCTGGGCTGCTGCGACGCCATCATCGCCACGCGCGTCAGCAACATCGGCATGGGCGGGCCGGCCATGATCGAAGGCGGCGGCCTGGGCAGCTTCGCGCCCGAGCAGATCGGCCCGGCCGACGTGCAAAGCGCCAGCGGGGTGATCGACGTGCTGGTGCAGGATGAGGCCGAAGCCGTGGCCACGGCGCGCCAGTACCTCGGCTACTTCCAGGGCAGCGTGGCCGATTGGCAGTGCGCCGACCAGCGCCGGCTGCGCCACGCCATCCCCGAAAACCGCCTGCGCGTGTACGACGTGCGCGCCGTGGCGCGCGGCCTGTTCGACACCGGCAGCTGGCTGGAGCTGCGCGCCGGCTTTGGCGCCGGCATGGTCACCGGCCTGGCGCGCGTGGAAGGCCGCCCCGTGGCGGTGCTGGCCAACAACCCGCACCACCTGGGCGGCGCCATCGACCCCGACGCGGCCGACAAGGCAGCGCGCTTCATGCAACTGGCCAACGCGCACGGCCTGCCCATCGTCGCGCTGGTCGACACACCCGGCTTCATGGTCGGGCCCGAGATCGAGACGAAGGCCCAGGTGCGCCACACCAGCCGCATGTTCATGATCGCCTCGCACCTGCGCGTGCCGTACTTCTCGGTGGTGCTGCGCAAGGGCTACGGCCTGGGCGCGCAGGCCATGACGGCGGGCGGCTTCGACGCGCCGGTGTTCAACATCGCCTGGCCCACCGGCGAATTCGGCGCCATGGGGCTGGAAGGCGCGGTGCGCCTGGGCTTCAGGAAAGAGCTGGAAGCGGTGCCCGAGGGCGCCGAGCGCGATGCGCTGTTCCAGCAACTCGTGGCGCGCCAATATGCCAACGGCGAAGCGATGAGCATGGCGCAGACGCTGGAGATCGACGCCGTGATCGACCCGGCCGACACCCGCGCCTGGCTGGCACGCGGCCTGGCCAGCGCCACGGCGGCGGTGGGCGCTGCCCAGCCTTTTGTAGACGCGTGGTGATGGGCCGCGGCGGCGGCGCCAGCGCGCCTGCCGCCGCGCGTTTCATCCCGCAACGCCCCGGGCGCAGCTGTTACCTTTTTGCGTACTGAACTTTGCGCCGGCTTTGCACAATGCACACCTGTGGCCTGCAGCATGAAGCCATCGCCAACCCGTCAGAAAGGACTGCGACCATGACCCATTTCGCCAACCGCCGCGCCGCCTGGCTGGCTGCCGCCGCGCTGGGCGTCGGCGCGCTTACCTTCGGCGCCGCGGGCGCCGCCCACGCCCAGGCGTACATCAACGTGCAGATTGGCCCGCCGCCACCGCCGCCCGTGCAGGTGATGGTGCCGGCGCCGCGCCCCGGCTACGTCTGGGCGCCGGGGCACTACGAATGGCGGCGCGGCCAATATGTGTGGATGCGCGGCTACTGGCTGCGCGACCGCCCCGGCTACGCCTATTCGGCCCCGGCATGGCATCGGCAACCCAACGGCTGGGCCTACCAGCCCGCCCGCTGGGAACGCAGCCCCGTGCCCGCCTACGGCACCGGCCCGCGCTACCGCGACCGGGACCGCGACGGCATCCCCGACCGTTTTGACCGCCACCCTGGCCGCTACGACAGGCACCCGCACCCCGGTCGCCCCGGGCCCCACGGCGGCCCGCCCGGCCCTGGCCGGCACGGCCATCACCCGCACCGCCCCTGAAGGCGGCTGGCCGCGGTGAAGGGCGGCACCTGCCGCCTGGCCGCGTGGGCCGATCAACGCGTGCGCGACACAGGCACGCGGAAAGCGGCGCAGTGATCGCGCGGTGGCACGGGCGGCGTGGGCCAGCGCAAGTCGCCGTCCAGCAGGTCGGGCGAGGGTTCAGTTGCTTCGGTTTTCGTAGCTGCCAGCGCCGGTTCCGCCTGCGCTGAAAGCACTTTCACCTCTATATCAGTCGCTAGATGCACCGGCACACCCAGCCCGCGTGCGACGTGTCCGTTGCCGGCCACCAGCAGCACCCCACGGCCCGGCTGGCGCGCCCCGGTCACGGTGTCGGCCATCGCCAGGCCGCGCGCAATCAGCACGCGCGTCATGGGGCGAATCTGGCTGCCTGGCAGCGCGTTGCAGTGGCCGGTGCGGATGCGCGCTTCCTGCTCAGCCAGCTGCGGCGCGGGCAGGCGCGCATCCAGCGTGCTGTCTTGCATGGCGGCACGCATTTGCGCGCGCGGCAGGTTGTCGCCCACCACCGGAACACCTTCGCGCACCGCCGCCATCACCACCGGGCCGTAGTGGGCCCAGGGCCAGCCTGCGTCGGCCCACGCCAGTGTCTGGCGCACCTGCGCGTGGCTGGCGTTGCGCGGCAGGCCGGCGATGCTGTGGCCGCGCTCGGTCATTTCCAGCGCCAGCGCGTGCAGGTTTAAGGAATGAATCGGCCGTTAGCGCCCGTTGCAAGGGCGCTGGCAGCTATAAGGAAGATAGTAAATTGCGGCTGGAGACGGTCGGTGCAACTCGGCCGAAACCGCAGAAAGCAACAAGCCCGCTGATCAGCGGGCTTGTGGTTTGGCGGGCCGGCGGCGCGCCGGCCAAGGTTTTAGAGCAAGGCGCGTTGAATCAATGCACCACTACCGGGTTTTGCGCCAGCTCGGCGTAGCCTTCCAGCGTGTCTTCCACTTCTTCCTGGGTGGGCAGGTTTTCCTGCCACGCGGCGATGCGTTGCTGGAACAGCTCGGCCCATAGGCCATCCAGGTAAACCTCTTTGCCGGAGCGCTTGTCCACGATCTCGAACCCGTGGCGCGCCAGCCCCGGCGTGCCAGCGGGCACATCGGCGTCTTGCAGCGCCTCAGGCAGCAGGTGGACGACCGCGAAGCTGTCGGAGTCGTAGAGCGTGTTCATCGTGGCGTAGCGTCTTTCTCTGGGGTGCGCGCGAGGCTTTCGCGCCAGGTACAGATAAGAACGCACCAGCGTATTTCAAGGTGCACGCCCGTGCCGCAACGGTTGGTGATTGCGCGGCCGGCCGGCCAATCTGTGTGACAAATGCACGGATCTCGCGCGGCGCGCTATCGCGTTACCGCGCTACCACGCGGTGGGCCAGCTCTGCAGCTGGTGTTCCAGCGTGTCGCCGTTGGCTTGGGTGGTGCGCAGGCGCACGGGCAGGTGGCCGAATGGCCGCGCCAGCCAGAGCGCGGTGGCCGGTTCGTACGGCGCTTCGGGCGGGTGCACCAGCACGGCGCAGGGCACGGGGCGGCCAGCGATGTCCAGCGTTTCGTCGTCCAGCACCTGCCAGAGCCAGGTGGGCGCGTCGCGCGCGCCAGCGGTTTGCAGCGCGATCTGGCTGCCCGGTGGGTAGCGCGCTGGCGCGGCGGCCAGCATGCCGGCCAGTTGCAGCACGGCGCTCAAACGGTCTTGCCCTCCGGCCGACCATTCGGCATCGGGCGTGTTGGCGCTGAAGCGGATGCGCTGGCCCGCGGCGTCGAAATGCGCCGCCCGTTCGCTGCGGGTTTTCTCTGCAAAGCGCTCGGGCATCAGCCCGGTGGCCGTCACCAGCCCCTGGCTTTGCCAGCGGCGCGCCACGGCGCCAGCGGCACCTGCCTGGGTGACCCATTCGGCCTGGTAGCGGCTGGCCTCGGGCTGCCAGCGCAGCTGCGACTGGGTGGCGTACGGCACGCCGCGCGCCGTGCCGGTGACGGCGTAGTTCAGCGTGGCGGCCGGCGGGATTTGGACGGGCGGCAGGGTCTGTTTGCTGGGTGACTTGGCGGGGCTGGCCGAGATCGACACCGGCGCTGGCTGGGCGGCGCCGGCGGGCGAACCGGTGGATGCGCTGACGGGCGATGCGGGCGAAAACTTGCCAAGCGCAGCGGCAGGTGGCGCTTTTGACGGCTGTGCCGCGTCCGCCGCTCTGGATGACGCGGGCACGCGGCGCGCGACGGGGCTGGGCGCGCGCAGCGGTTGATCCGCTTTGGTTTTTGTAGCAGATGGCGAAGGCGCAGCGTGCGCTGGCGCCGAGTTTCTCGTATGCGCTTTCTGCGTGGCAATCGCCGCTGGCGGCCCGTCATCGGCCCCGGCATCGCGTGCGCCTTCCCGCACTTCCGGCGCTGCCGCAGGCGCTGCCACCGTCCGCGTCGCCCACGCGGGTGCGGGCGGTGCCACGGCGGTCCGGCGCACGGGCGGCGCCAGCGCCGTCAGCACCAGCGCATGCGCCAGCAACACCAGCCCAAGCAACCGCAGCCAGGGCGGTGAGAGGTGGCGGGGGGCGTCGTCGGCCATGGTTGCGCAGCGTGCTCTAGTATCATTTTCCATCCACGAAGCGGCGCCCACCAGCCGTCCTTCTTCACGGTGCGGGCCGGCCTGCGCCGCCCGCGCACGCACGCTATTCCCATGAAACTGGCTACTTTGAAAGACGGCTCGCGCGACGGGCAATTGCTGGTCGTTTCACGCGACCTGGGCACTGCCCACTTCGCCACCGGCATCGCGCAGCGCCTGCAGCAGGCGCTGGACGACTGGAACTTCATCGCCCCGCAGCTGCAAGACCTGTACGACGCGCTGAACCACGGGCGCGCGCGCCATCCGTTCCCGTTTGACCCGGCGCAGTGCATGGCGCCGCTGCCGCGCACGGGCCAGCGCATCGAAGGCGCGGCCTACCCCAACCACCTTCAGCTGGTGCAACCCGCCCTGGCCGACGCGCCCGGCCCGCTGCTGCGCCAGCGCGCCAGCGACGACCTGCGCGGCCCGCGCGACGACGTGCAGGTGGCCGACGAGGCCTGGGGCATCGACTTTGGCGGCGAGCTGGTCGCCATCGTGGCCGACGTGCCCCTGGGCGCCACGCCCGAGCAAGGCCTGGACGCCGTGCGCCTGCTGATGCTGGCCAACGACACCACGCTGCGCCAGTGGGCCGCACCGCCCGCCGCCCAAGCGTGGGGCGCCGTCGCCAGCCAGCCCCATACCGCGTTCAGCCCGGTCGCCGTCACGCCGGACGAGCTGGGCGACGCCTGGCAAGACGGCCGCGTGCACCTCACCCTGCAAACCAGCTGGAACGGGCGCAAGGTGGGCATGGCCGACGCAGGTGCCGACATGCGCTGGGGCCTGGGCGAGCTGATTGCCCACGCCGCGCGCACCCGCCGCCTGCGCGCCGGCACGCTGGTTGGCACCGGCCCCGTCAGCAACGCGGGCGTTGAAGCCAACGGCCGCCGCGAGTGGCCCAAGGGCTACGCCAGCGTGGCCGAAAAGCTCGCCATGGAAGCGCTGCAAGACGGCGCCGCGCAGACCGACTACCTGCGTTTTGGCGACACGGTGCGCATCGACATGCGCGGGCGCGACGGGCAGCCGCTGTTCGGTGCGATCGAGCAGAAGATCGTTCAATTCGGCGCCTAGCGCTCTCTGCGCGGGCGCTGGCAGCTATTGATTTGATAGTTTTGCGTTCGTTGCAGTGACCTGAGCGGCACGCCTGCCTGGCTACGCGCCGCTGCAACTGAGGGGCCGCCGCTGCTGCCCAACGCCCTCAGGCGAAGTGGTCGAACGACCGGAAGTCGCTGAGCGGCTGGCGGCCGCCTTGCGCGTCCTGCAGCCACGCGCCCTGCGCCGGTTCGATGCGGCCGATGCGTGTCACCGGCGTGGCGCTGGCGGCGCCCGCCGCGCGCACGGCTTCGCGCTGCGCAGGCGCTGCGGTGAACAGCAGCTCGTAGTCGTCGCCGCCCGTCAGCGTGTGCTGCAGATCCTGGCCCGCATCGGCGGAACGCGCGTGCGCCAGCCCCGTTGCCGTTGCCGCTGTCGCGCCCGCCGTGCGCAAGGCCTTGGCGTCCAGCACTGCGCCCACGCCGCTGGCGTTCAGGATGTGGCGCAGGTCGCCCGCCAGGCCATCGCTCAGGTCGATGGCGCTGGTGGCCGCGCCGCGCAGCGCGGTGCCCAGCGCGAGGCGCGGCGTGGGCTGCTCCAGGCGCTGGCGCAGGGTGGCCAGCTGATCGGGCGGCAGCGCCAGTTGGCCCTGCAGCGCAAGCAGCGCCAGCCGCGCGTCGCCCAGCGTGCCGCTGACCCAGATGTCGTCGCCCGCGCGGGCGCCGTCGCGCCTCAGCGCCTGGCCCGCGGGCACCTGGCCCAGCACGGTGATGCTGATGTTCAGCGGCCCGGCGGTGGTGTCGCCGCCCACCAGCGCGCAGCGGTGCTCATCCGCCAGCGCGAACAGGCCGCGCGCAAACCCGCTCATCCACGCATCGTCGCCCGCACGCGCTGGTGGCAGCGCGAGGGCAAGGGTAAAGGCCAGCGGCTGCGCGCCCATGGCGGCCAGATCGCTCAGGTTGACGGCCAGCGCCTTGTGGCCCAGCGCGGCGGGGTCGACGTCGGCGAAGAAGTGGCGGCCTTCGACCAGCATGTCGGTGCTGATGGCCAGCTGCTGGCCGGGCGCGGGGGTGAGCAAGGCGCAGTCGTCGCCAATGCCCAGCGCCACGCCGGGCGTGTCTTTTGCTATAGATAAGCTAGCTGCTGGCGCTGGTGCCGCCTGCGCTGGGGCCGTGTTGCGCTTGAAATAGCGCGCGATCAGGTCGAACTCGCCCACCTTGGCAACCTTGCAGCCGGGTGGGGGCTCAGCGGCCGCCGAAAGCGTTGGCGCGTTCGCGCACGCGGGCGACGCCGTCGGTCAGGCGGCGCATGCGGCCGGCGCGGCGCGCGGCGGCCTTGAGGAAAGCCATCATCAGCGGGCCGCTGTCCAGCGCGGGCGAGGCGGCGTCCTGCGCGTTCATATGGAACTCGGGGTGCCACTGCACGCCCATCACGAAGGGGTAGCTGGTGTGGCGAATGGCTTCGGGCACGCGGTCGATCGGGCTGCGCGCCTCGATCACCAGCCCGCGCCCCACTTCGTCCACGCACTGGTGGTGGATGCTGGTGACGTGCTGCGGCTCATAGCCGTAGATGTCGGACAGCAGCGAGCCGGGCACGAAATGCACCTCATGCACCAGGCGGTCGTAGTTTTGCGTGTCCTGGTGCTTGATGGCGCCGGGCCACTGCGTGGGGATGTCCTGCACCAGCGTGCCGCCGAAGTACACGTTCAGCAGCTGCGCGCCGCGGCAGATGCCCAGCACGGGCTTGCCCGCGCCGATGAAGCCGCGCAGCAGGTCTAGCTCGTATTCATCGCGGATGGGGTCGGCGTCGGTTTCGGTCTTCCAGGGCTTGGCGCCGTAGGTTTCGGGGCTGATGTCCACCCCGCCCTGCAGCACCAGGCCGTCCAGGTTTTCAACCAGGTCGGCCGTGGGCGGGCGCTTGCGCAGCGTGGGCGTGCGCTGGTCGATGAAAGGGATCATCAGCGCGACCACGCCGTAATTCATGATCCAGTGCGCCATGTTGCTTTCCAGGTACTGCAGGCGCTTGAGCGGCAGGCCCAGGCCAGGCGGGGGTGCATGCAACAGACGAGCCGAAATGCCGATGCGCAGGGTCATGATGGGGTGGATTGTGATGCCAAAGCCGAAGTCGTGTCAGAGCCGTGCGCGGCGGGCGGGGTTCCGCGTGGGATGGATGCAGGCGTGACGGGTGGCGCCGCGCACGCACTGTCAGCCCCCGCGAAAGCGCAGCGCCGCCTGGCGGATTACCTCGCCCAGCAGGTGTTCGCGCGCCTGGCGTTCGCGCAGCCAGCGCGCGTCGTTGCGGTCTTCTGCCACCAGCTGGCCCAGCGCGGTGAGCGCGCCGGTGGCGTCGCACGGGGTGGCGAAGGGCGCCAGGCGCTCCATGGTGGCCAGCAGGTGGTCGCGCAGCGGCAAGTGTTCGCCACTGGCCGGGTCGACATACACCGCGTCCAGCCCGAAGCGGCAGGCCTGAAAGCGGTTGTAGCTGTAGACGAGGTAGTCGTCTTCGCAGGGCACGAAGGGCCGGTCTTGTTGAAACCACGCCGCCAGGCACTGCACCAGGCCGGCCAGCGTGGCGGCACGCTCCACCGTCAAGGGGGTGTCGAACACGCGCACCTCAATCGTGCCGAACTCCGGCTTGGGGCGAATGTCCCAATAGAAGTCCTTCATGCTCTTGACCACGCCGGTGCGCGTCATCTTGTCGAAGTACGCGCTGAACTCGGCCCAGGTCAGCAGGCAGGGCGCGCGGCCCGACAGCGGAAAGGCAAATACCGAGTTCAGCCGCGCCGAATCGAAGGCGGTGTCTTGCGCCTGCACGTAGGGGCTGGATGCGGCCAGCGCGATGAAGTGCGGGATGTAGCGCGACATGCAATGCAGCGTGTACAGCGCCGTGTCGGCATCGGGGCAGCCCACGTGCACGTGCTGGCCAAAGATGGTGAATTGCTTGGACAGGTAGCCGTACAGCTGCGACAGCTGGTGAAAGCGCGGCTTGTCGTAGATGCGCTGCTGGTGCCACTGCTGGAACGGGTGCGTGCCCCCGCCCACCACGGCGATGCCCAGCTTGTCGGCGCACTGCACCAGCGCGTCGCGGATCTGCTGCAACTGGCCCTGCGCCTCGCGCCAGGTGTGGCAGACGTCGGTGGATATTTCGATCATCCCGGCCGTCATCTCTGGCACCACGCTGCCGGGCAAATCGCGCTTGGCCATCAGCCGCAGCATGTCGTCGGCGTAGTGGGTCAGGTTGTAGTCGTGCGTGTTGACCAGCTGCAGCTCCAGCTCTACGCCCAGCGTCAGGGCTTCGGACTGGCCGAAGGCTTCGAGGCTCATAGCGATGGCCCTTGGGTTGTTTCGGGCGGCAGCTCGGGGGCCGCCTCATTGGGTGGCGGCTCGGCGCCCGACTTGGCGGCTTCGCCGGTGTGCGTCAGGGCCAGGCTGACCAGCACGGCGCCCACCAGCTCGGTCATCAGGATCACCGGCAGCGCCACCGCAGACACCTTTTCGCCGATGGCCGGCGCCGCCGACGCGAATTGCGACGTCAGCAGCAACGCCACCGACGACATGGGCACCATCGTCACGCCCACCCAGAACGATTTGCGGGGCGACAAGCCGCTGCCCCAGCTCATCGCCACCAGCGCGCCCACTTTCGCCAGGGCGCGCACCACGATCAGCGCCAGCACGGCCCAGATCAGCGCGACTTGCCAGTCGGCCTGCGCGGCGGTGGAAGACACCAGCACGAACATCACGATGGTCAGCATGTATGCGGCCGTGCCCAGCTGGCGCGGCCACACCCACGGGCGCGGGTAAATGTGCTTGAGCAGCAGCCCGCCCAGCAGCGCAGCCAGCGGCGCCGAGCCGCCCAGCGGCCCCGCCACGGCGGTGCAGGCGCCCACCAGCGCCAGCATGACCACCGCCGTGTCCTGGCTGGTGGCGCGCAGGATGCGAAAAGCCCCCGCCAGCAGCAGCGCCAGCGCGCCGCCCAGCACCAGCGAAATGCCCAGCACCGCCAGCGACAGGCCCACCGAGGCCAGCATGGACGAATCGGCCCGCCCGATGCTGCGCAGCATGGCGGTGCCCAAGGTCAGCGCGTAAAGCGTGTTCAGCGTGGCCAGCGCGATGGACCGGTCGGTGATGGGCCCATCGGCCCGCAAATCGGACGCCACCCGCATCAGCACGGCGGGCGCCGAGGCCACCGCCAGCACCGACAGCGCACGCACCACCGGCAAGTCCAGGCCCAGCGCGCGCAGCGTCAGAAATGCCACCGCATAGGTCGCGAAGGACTCGGCCAGGCTTTGCACCACCAGCATCGGGTTGTGGCGCAACCAGCGCAGCGACAGCCGCGCGCCGGCCTCGAACAGGACGATGGCGATGGCCAGCTCCAGCAGAAGCAGGCTCACGCCGCCCAGCGGCCATGCCGAGCCAGCCAGGCCCGCCCAACCCGCGATGGCCCCCACCACGGCGTAGCCGATGATCTTGGGCAGGTGGGTATAGCGTTGCACCCAATGGCCGGCGAGTGCGGCCACGGCCAGCAGCAAGGCCCATTCCAGCGCTTGCGGGCCCGGGGTATGGCTCCATGCCGCAGCCCACCCGGACGTGATGTGTTCGGTCAAGCGGTCAGCCCTCGGAAGTTCAGCATTCATCCTAACCGCTCAACCCTCACCCAGCTACCCGGAGGGCTGCGTCGGGTCGGTGGGCTGGCTGTCAGGTGGCGCCGTCTGGCTGGCGGCTGGCGGCGCGGGCTCTGTCGCCGTGTGGGGCCGTGGGTTCAGCCGCACCGGCAGCACGAAGCTGAGGGGCTGGCGCAGCATGCGCCGCCGCAGGGCCGCATACAGGCGCTTGCGGTTGACGGTGCCGATGCCCTGGGCCGTCAGCGCCAGCCGGAAGGCCAGCCAGAAGCTGAAGCTCACGTTCATCAGGCCGGTGATGGCGATGCCACCCACGGCACCCCAGAAAGCGGGCCGGTGGATGACCTGCGGCCCCAGTTCATGCGCGGCCGCGGCGATCTGGCCGGCCACCAGCGTCACGTGGCGCACCTCGAACGGGATGCCGAAAAAGCCCAGAAACGGCGGCACCAGCCCCAGCATCAGCCCCAGCGAAATGTTGGCGGCGTAGCCCGAGATGTTCTGACGCCAGTACGTACCCCATCGCCGCGCCCGCTCAGCGCCCAGGCGCCGCGTGATGCGCGGGTGGTAGGTGATGACCGAGTCCAGCCGGTGGAACACGAACCAGTTTTCCACCCAGCCCGCCACCAGGCTCGACAAGAACAGCAGCCCGCCCGTGGCCGCCGCAAACAGCGCGGTGGGCCCCAGGACCTGGTGGTTGGACAGTGTCTGCAGCGCATGCCGATGGTCCATCACCGTGTGGTGGCCCGCGCTTTCCACGGCGATGGCAATGCCGATCACCACCGGCATGACCACGCCCACGTTGCCCAAAATGGCGGCGAACTGCGAGCGCAGCAGGTGGCCCACCTCGTCCAGGAATTGGTCGGTGGCGCCGGGTGCATTGATGTCGCGCAGCTTGGCAGCCATGGCGGGCGCGGTCATGGCCGGCTGCTTGGTGGCCACCGTCCAGTGCATCAGCATGATGAACACGAAGCACACCGCGTAGTTGATGCCCGCGGCCAGCCCGCCCCAGAAGGCCGTCAGCCCCACCGCGCCGATCAGCAGCTTGATCCAGGTGGTGCCCGCCAGCACCGCGCCACCGCCCGCCGCCGCGCCCAGCATGTGCAGGTATTCGCTGGCGTCGCGCGTGATGTAGTGCTGGCCGGTTTCGGCGTTGCGCTCGGTCACCTTGGCGGCCAGCAGCTCGGTGCTGTCGCTCATCAGCTCGCGCATGCTGCGCGATTCATGGTCCACGCGCACCAGGTGCGACAGCAGCTGCGTGGTGGCCTGTACCGGCACGTCGGTTTCCAGGCACAGCAGCAGCGCCTTCATGCGGATGATGCGCTGGCGCAGCTGGCGCAGCTGAAACTCGATCTGCACCGAAATACCGTGCTCTTCGAGGTGGATGTACACCGTCTGGGCCGCCGCGCGGCAGGCGTCCAGCTGCTCGCGCAGCTGCCCGATGGCGATCACTGCCGGCGCGCTGGCGCGGCCGTGGGCCTGCACCGCCTCGCGCACCGCCAGGAAGGCCTGTGGCAACACGGCGAAAGCGCGGTCGCGCTTGGCGTCGGCCGACATGCGCGTGCGCACCGGCGCCGAATGGCCGATGGCGCAAATCTGCGTCACCGCGAACATCATCGCGTCCAGCAGCGTGCGGATGGCGTAGTCGTTCACGTTCGGCGGCGGTGCGTCGGGCGCGGCGCGAAACAGCACCGTGCGCAGGCGCGTGAGCGTGCGCGCGTCCAGCGCGCGCAGCCAGCGGCCGTCGAATTCGGTGGGAAACAGCAGCGGGAACAGCTCGCTCAGGTCCGTCGTCTCGGGCGTGGGCGGCATCAGCTTGCGCTGCAGGCGGTGGCCCAGCTCGCTGGTGAACGAGTCTTGCGGCGCAAAGCCCAGGTCGGCCAGCAGCGGCGTGGCGTCCATGGTGGTCAGGAACTCTTCCCACCAGTGCTGCCACAGCTTCAGCCAGTCGGGCCGCACCTCGGCCGCGTCGATCAGCATGCGCACGCGCGCTACCGCCATGTCGGGGTCTTGCGTGTCGCCGCGCACCCAGTCCAGCAGCTGCATCAGCCACAGGTGGCGCTCGGCCAGCGGCGCCTCGGGGTCGATGGCGCGCAGCAGTTCGATCAGGTCAAGCTGTGATGTCGCCATGGCTCAGGGTTTTGTGGGGCCCGCGGTAGGCGGGCAAGGGCGCCGCCGCACTCAGTGCAGCACCCGCGCAGTGCCGGCGCCATCGCCGTGCGCGTCCAGCACGAACATCGGAATCTCGGCCTCAAAGCGCTCGCCGTCGTCGGCCACGCAGAAGTACGTGCCGTGCATGGTGCCGCTGGGCGTGCGCAGGCGGCAGCCGCTGGTGTATTGAAAGGCTTCGCCCGGCTGCAGCAGCGGCTGCTGGCCCACCACGCCCAGGCCCTTGACCTCTTCCACATGGCCACGCGCGTCGGTGATGATCCAGTGGCGCGAAATCAGCTGCGCCGCCACCTCGCCTGTGTTGTGCACGGTGATGGTGTAGGCGAAGCCGAACTGCTCATCCTCCGGATGCGACTGATCCGGCAGGAACTGCGGCTCGACTTCAACTTGAAACTGGTACTTGCCCATGTAGTCAATGGTAAACGGGCTTGGGCCGCCGTGCCCGGCGCGCGCCCGCGGCCACCGCCTGCGCGACAATCGCCGCCCATGAGCACCGAATACGTCATCGCCCCGTCCATCCTGTCGGCCGACTTCGCCCGCCTGGGCGAGGAGGTGACCAGCGTCATCGCCGCCGGCGCCGACTGGATCCATTTCGACGTGATGGACAACCATTACGTGCCCAACCTCACCTTCGGCCCCATGATCTGTGAGGCCATCAAGCCCCTGGCCGTGCGCGCCGACGGCACGCCCGTGCCGATGGACGTGCACATGATGGTGCAGCCGGTCGACGCGCTGGCCCAGGCCTTCGCCAAGGCGGGCGCCACCTCCATCAGCTTTCACCCCGACGCCAGCACCCACGCGCACCGCAGCGTGCAGGCCATCAAGGCGGCCGGGTGCCAGGCCGGGCTGGTGTTCAACCCCGCCGCGCCGCTGGACGTGCTGGACTGGCTGATCGACGACATCGACCTGGTGCTGATCATGAGTGTGAACCCCGGCTTTGGCGGGCAAAGCTTCATCGACAGCGCGCTGCGCAAGATCGAGCTGGTGCGCCGCCGCATCGACGCCACCGGCAAGCCCATCCGGCTGGAAGTGGACGGCGGCATCAAGGCCAGCAACATCCGCCAGGTGGCCGACGCCGGGGCCGACGCCTTCGTGGCCGGCAGCGCCATCTTTGGGCAGAAGGACTACGCGGCCGTCATCGCCGACATGCGCCGCGCGCTGCAGGCTGGCTGAACGCCGGGCGGCCCGCCCGCACGCGCCTTGAGCGGGGTGATATCGCTTTTGATTTGATAGCTGCCAGCGCTGATCAGGCGGGCGCTGACGCCTGTTTTGGCGATGAATTTGTGAAGGCGGGCGCGGTACGTTGACTGTGGGCGCCGGGTCGCGCGGGAGCGACGAACGCGCACACGCTGCTGGCTGCCCGACAGTGTGAAGTCGGTTCGTCCCTGTTGGCAGTCAAATAGCGTTGTAGCGCAGGCGCCTGCTGCGCTGGCAGCTCTGTTTTGCATAGCGCTACTGCCGTCGCCCGGTGGGGGAGCCGATGGCGTACTTGACGCACGGCCATCCCCGGTGATGGCATGGATTCAGGGCAGCCGATGGTCGGTCAAACAACCCTCCAGCGCCCGCTGGATGTGCGCCAGAAGCTCACATTTTTGAAGCAAATCCGTCCGTCAACGCCGGGCGGCCCCTCCGCTGGGCTTGCCTGCAGCGCGCCCGCGCGAGGCCGCCTTGGGGCTTTTCGCTGCTGTCTTGGCGCGTGACGCGGTCTTGGCGTCCGCGCTGGGGGCGGCCAGGGCTTGCTCCAGCCACATCAGGGCCTCGGCCTGCCCCATCAGGTGCTGCAGGTAGCCGGGGGACGTTTCGCGCATCAGCGTCAGCGCGCGGTGCAGCAGCAGCTGGGAATTGAGCGGGCCCGCCTGATCGGGCAGCGCGGTCTGGGACTGCGCTACGCGCTGCTCGGCGCGCAACTGCGTCCAGGCGCCGCGGTGCTGCTGGACGATGTTCAGGTCGCGCGGCGGCCGGCTGGTGCGGGCCGCGAGCGGTGCGGTGGCCGACGTGGCTGCCGCGCGGTCGTCGCCCTCGGCAGCAGCGGAGCCTGCGCCAGCCGCCATGCCGACTTCCTGCAGCCGCGCCAGCAGCGTGCTCAGCGTCGGCGTTTGCGCCGCTGCGTCGGGCGCGGGGGCAGTGCCTGCGGTGGAACCGCTTGGCGCAGCCGTTGCGGGCGCTGCCGCCGCTGCCGCCTCGTCCATCAGCGCCTGTAGGCGCGCGTCCAGCAGTTGCCGCGTGGCGCCGCTGTGCTGCGCCGCACGCTGGGCCAGCGCGTCGATGCGCCGCCAGCGCACCGGGTCGCGCGTGGGCAGGTCTTGCGCGCGGGCTTGTGCCAGCAAGGGATGCGGCTGATCTGCTGGCGCGGGCGCGGGCGCGGGCGCGGATGCCGGTGCGGGGCCTGCGGCGGCGTCGCCCGGCGCGCTTGGCAGCGGCTCAGCGCCGCTGCCACCGGGCAGTGCCGGCTCAGCCATGCGCGGCCTCGGTGGCGGATGCGGGTGCGGCGGGGGCAACGGCTGCTGGCGCCGCGCCCGGGGCCGCAGCGGCGCCGTTCGGCGCTGCCGCCGCTTGGCGCGGCATGGGCGCGATCTCGACGCGGCGGTTGCGCGCGCGGCCTTCGGCGTCGGCGTTGGACGCCACGGCCTGCTGCGAGCCAAACGCCGCCGCGAACACGGCCGAGGGCGGCACGCCTTCTTCGATCAGCGTGCGCGTCACCGTCAGCGCACGCTGGGCAGACAGCTCCCAGTTGTCGGCAAAGGCCTTGCTGCCGCCGCGCACCTGCCGGTCGTCGGTGAAGCCGCTGACCATCAGGATTTCCTGGCGCGACTTCAGGTAGCCCGCCAGCGGCGCGGCCAGGCTTTTGAGCAGCGCGCGGCCTTCGGGCTGCAGCTCGGCCGAAGACAGCTCGAACAGCACGCTGCCGTTGATGCCGATGCGCCCGTCCTGCAGGGTGACGCGCCCGCCCGCCAGCGGCCCGGCCAGGGCCTGCTCCAGCGTTTGCAGGCGCTGGGTTTGCGCCTGGCGCTGGCGGATCTCGTCCTCCAGCCGCGTGCTCAGCTCAAACTGCAGGCCCAGCACGCTGACCAGGATCAGCACGAAGGCGCCCAGCAGCCCGGCCATCAGGTCGCCAAAGGCCGTCCAGACCGGCAGGGCGCCGTCGCTGTCGGCGTCGTCCAGCGTGCTCATGGTGCGGCGCCGGGGCGGGCGGCGGGTGTAGGTGGCAGGGCAGGCATGGCTGCAGCGCGCGTCACGCGGCGGCTCCTTCGCCGGTGTCGGCAACGCCTGCGGCACCTGAAGTACTGGCGGCACCTGCAGCACCTGCAGCACCCGCGGCACCGCGTGCGGCGCTCAGTTCGCTGGCCCGTTCGCGCGCCAGGCGCTGCAGGTCGCCCATGATCTGCTGCTGCGACGACAGGCTCAGGTCGATCACCTCGCGCGCCTGCGCCACGTAGTAGGCCAGTTGCTCGTCGCTGCGCGCGATGGATTTGGCCAGCGTGTCGTCCAGCTGCTGCAGGTGGCCCGTCAGCAGCGTGTTGGATTCGCCAAACGCCTGCACGGCCTGGCCGAACGCGTCGCCCAGGCTGGCGATTTCGGTGGCCCCGGCGCCGATGTGCGCGGCGGCCTCGGCCAGGCGGGTGCTGTCGGCTTCCAGGCGCTCGGCAAAGCGCGCGGCGGTGCGTTCCAGCACCTCGGCCGAGCCGCCCACCAGCTGGTCGATGGCCTGGCGCTGCTCGGACGACGCGTGGTTGACGCGCTCCAGCAGCGCGCCCAGCGTGTCCAGCGCGCGGGCGCGTTCGTCCAGCATGGCGTTGTCGCGCGCCATGCTGTCGGTGAGCTTGTCGCGCAGCTCGCCAATCACCTCGGCGGCGGCGCGCGGCGCGGCGGCGGCGGCGTCCAGCAGGCGGTTGATTTCGCCCAGCGTGCTGGCCGCCTGCGTGGCAGATTGGCTGGCCATGGTCTGCGCGGTGTCGGCCAGCGCGGCCAGCACGGCCTGCTGCTGGCGCGCGCCGTCGGCGCCGCTTTGCTGCCATTGCTGGTGCAGCTGCGCGGCCATGTCGGTCAGCGATTGCTGCCAGGTGGCCAGGCGGATTTGCTCTTGTTCTGATAGCTGCTCGCGCAGGTGGCTATAGCGCTGGTCGGCGTTTTCATTCACCAACCTGGTTTGCTCGGCGAACTGCGCGGCGGCGGCGGCCAGGGCGTCTTGGGTGCGGCTGGCCAGGTCCTGGCTGGCCTGGGTGTGCTGCATCAGCGAGGTGGTCCAGGCGGCCAGCTGCTGCGCGTCGCGCTCGGCGGCGTGCGCTTGCAGCGCGGCGTGCGCCTGGGCCACGCCTTCTTGCAAGGTGTCGACTTGTTGGGCAAAGCGCTCGGCGGTGCCGCTGAGTGCGTCGCGTGTCTCGGCGCCCAGGGCCTGCGTGGTGCGCTGGTGCTCGGCCAGCGCGTCGCGCCAGGCTTGCAGCTGCTGGGCGTCGCGCTCGGCGGCGTGGGCTTGCAGCGCGGCGTGGGCCTGGGTCACGCCGTCTTGCAGGCTGCGCACCTGCTGCTCAAAGTGCTGGGCGGTGGCGCTCAGCGCGTCGCGCGTGTCGGTGCCCAGCGCTTGCGTGGTGCGCTGGTGCTCGGCCAGGGCATCGCGCCAGGCTTGCAGTTGCTCGGCGTCGCGGGCGGCGGCTTGCGTCTGGCTGTCGGCCAGGGCTTGCTGGGCGCCTTGCAGCAGCTGCGCGGTGTGGCCCGCCAGCTGGGTGGTGGTGTCGCTCAGCTGGCGCTGCAGGTGCTCGGCCTGGGCGTGGTGGGCTTCGGTCTGCTGGGTCAGCAGCGCCTGGCTGCGCTCGGCCAGCGCGCCGGTGGCGCCCGCCAGCTGCGCGGCCAGCTGGTCAACCAGTTGGGCCGAGCTTTGTTGAAAGCCGCTGCCAAAGCCCGCCAGCGTGTCGTGCAGGCGGGTGGTGAGCGCCTCGTGCGTCTGGCGCTGGCCGGCCAGCGCCTGCTGCCAGTGGCGGGCGACGTCGGCGTTGTGCGCGTCAAAGCGCTGCGCGAGGCTGTCCAGGTGGTGCTGAACGCCGGCCGACACGCTGGTTTGCAGCGCGCTGGTTTCGCGCGCCAGGCCGGCCAGCGTGGCTTCGACAGCCGGCTGCAGCGCGGCGCTGGCGGCGCGGGCGCTGCCTTCCAGGCTGTCTTGGAGCGACCGGCCTACCGACGCGGCCAGCCCGGTGTAGGCCGATTCGGCCTGCTGGTGAAAGCGCTCTTGCCCGGCCAGCAGGCGTTCTTGCAGGGTGCCGTTTTGCGCCTCCAGCTGGGTGGCCAGCGTTTGCAGGCGCTCGGCCAGCAGGGGCAGCGCCTCGGCCTGCTGGCGCATCAGCGCAAACGATTCTTCGCGCTGGAAGGCGGGCGAATACGCGCGCAGCGCGGTGGCGGCGCGCGCGTCCAGCTGCTGGCCGGCCAGCAGGCGTTCGCGCCGCGCCAGCGCCGACAGCAGCCCCAGCATGGCCGAGGTGGCTACGCCCGCGAGGGACGTGCCAAACGCCACGCCCAGCCCCATCACCGGCGCGGCCAGCGAGGCGCGCACGGCGGCCAGGTCGGTTGCGCTTTGCAGTGCCTGGCCGGTGCCGCGCAGGGTGACGACCATGCCCGCAAAGGTGCCCAGCATACCCAGCAGCACCAGCAGGCCGGCCAGGTAGGGCGTCAGGCTGGGGGCGGGCAGGCCGGCGCGCTCGCCTTCCACGCGCTGGCGCACGGGCTGGCGCAGGGCCGGGTCGATCTGGCTCAGCCAGTCGGCCAGCGGCGAGGCGGGCTCGCTCAAGCCGGCCAGGGCGCCGGTCAGCGTCTGGGTGGCCTGGCGGTAGCGGTACAGCTCGGCCACGCCCACCAGAAAGAACGCGCCGATCAGCACGGTGACGGCCAGCGCCAGCGGGTAGCTGCCCGCGTAGCCCGCGCCCACCCACAGCACGGCGACAAGGCCGGCCAGCGTGGGCAGCGCGAACGAGGCAAATGAAAGGAATCGGTTCATGGGGTCTTCACACGGGCCGGCGCGTGGGCGCCAGCCCTATCAGGAAAGGGGGTCAGAGGGGCCGGGCGCGGGCAGCGCGGCCAGCAGGCCGGCAATCGGTTGCCAGCGCAGGTCCAGCTCGGCCTGCAGCAGGCCGTCCAGCTCGTGTTGAAAGTGGGGCTGCCAGGGCGGCGCGGCGTCGCTGGTGGCGTGCTCTGCCGCCTCGGCTTCTGCGCGCAGCTTGGCAAAGCGCTTTTCCAGCAGCGTGGGCAGGCTGGCCAACAGGCGGCGTTCGGGCTCGCCCAGCAGGCGTTCGGCCACCGCGTCCAGCGCGGCCAGGCGCGCCAGCTCGGGCGACTGCAGCGCCAGCACGCGGCGCAGGCGTTCGCGCAAGGGGGCGATGCGGTCTTCCATCTGCTGCTGCTGGGCGACGTAGTGGCGGCGGTAGGTGGGAAAGTCGAAAGCCACCGCGTCGGGCGCGGCGGCAGCTGAAGGCTTGATCCACCCGGAAGTCAGGCTGCGGCGCTGGGCGCGCGGCGCCTCGCGCCAGGGCGCGTCGTCGGTCAGCGCGCGGGTCAGCAGGCTCAGCACGGCCTGGCTGTCGGCACGGGCGCTGTCGGGGCTGGGGTCTTCGTCCGGGGCGCAGGGCGGGGTGGCGATGGGCTCTTGCAGGGCGGCGAACAGCGGCTGCGCGTCCGTCCAGCGCAGCCAGGCGCTCAGCTGGTCGAGAAAGCCCACGGGCGCATCCGTGGCCGGGCCGATCCACGGCGCCAGCCGGCGCACCAGCGCCGCGTCGGTAAAGCCCGTCCGTCCCGTCCCTGCCATGCCGCCCAAAAGTCAAAGCGGGGGAGTCTACACGGCGGCGCCCGCCCGCCAAGTGGGCGCGCGCTGCGCGGGTTGGGCGCGGCGGTTGGCGGGCGCCAGCGGTGCATGGGCCGGGCGGGGCTGATCTAGGCGTTGCTTTAAAATTGATAGCTGCTTGCGCAGGTCAGACGGGCGCTGGAGGCGGATTGGGCTTGTAGCCCGACGCCGCTGCCCGGTGGCGCTAGCGCCCCCCGCACCGCCGCCCCGCCGTGGCCGTGGACACCGGCTTTACCGGACAATCCGGGGCCGCACCCCGGCCTGCCGCCAGAATGGCTGCGCGCCCGCACCGCTTGGCGCGCCTTGGCCTTGCCGCACTTTCCCTTCCCCAACGCCCTCGCCTGGCCGACCGTCCATGGATACGAACCACCCCGCCCCTCTGCCCGCCCACAGCCCGTTCGCCGCCGGCCAGCCCGCCATCCAGGCGTGCCTAGTCGACCTGGACGGCACGCTGGTCGAGACGCTGGGCGACTTTGAGGCCGCGCTGGGCGACATGCTCACCGCCCTGGGCCGCGCGCCGGTTACCCGGGCGCAGATCGAGCGCATCGTGGGCAAGGGCTCCGAGCACCTGATCCGCTCCGTGCTCGCGCTGACCGCGCCGTGTAATACCGCCACTGCCGACGACCCGGCGGCCCAGCAAGCCCTGTACGACCGCGCCTGGCCGCTGTACCAGGCCGCCTACCTGCGCATCAACGGGCAGTTCAGCACCGTCTACCCCGGCGCGGTGGCAGGCCTGCAGGCGCTGCGTGCACGCGGCCTGCGCCTGGCCTGCGTCACCAACAAGCCCATTGCCTTTGCGCGGCCCTTGCTGGCGGCCAAGGGGCTGGGAGGCTACTTTGACCAGGTTTTTGGCGGCGACAGCTTCGCCCGCAAGAAGCCCGACCCGCTGCCCCTGCTGGAGGCCTGCCGCGCGCTGGGCACCGCGCCAGCGCAATCGCTGATGGTGGGCGATTCCAGCAACGACGCCGCCGCCGCCCGCGCCGCCGGCTGCCCGGTGGTGCTGATGACCTACGGCTACAACCACGGCCAGGCGGTCAGCACCGTCGACGCCGACGGCCTGGCCGATTCACTGGCGCAACTGGCCGATCGCCTGCCTGCCGCCGCCCCAATGCCCCACGCGGCCACGGGCTCTGCGCAGGCGGTAGCATCGGGCGATGCAAGCCAAGCCAATGCCTGAAGTGGGTGCCGTGCAAGACCTGCTGGCCAGCGCCGTCGCCCACCCCGACGTGCTGCAGTGGCACACCTGGGCGTCGCTGAACCCTGGCCCGGCGCTGGTGGTGCTGGGCGCCGTGCACGGCAACGAGCAAAGCGGCGCCACGGCCATCGTCCGCATCATCCATGATTTCCAGACCGGCCGGCGCGTGCTGCTGCGCGGGCGCGTCACGCTGGTGCCCATCGCCAACCCGCTGGCGTTTGCGCAGAACACGCGCGAGGGCGAACGCAACCTGAATCGCCGCTTTCTGCCGCGCGAGCAGCCGCAGGACTACGAAGACCGCATCACCCGCCAGCTGGCGCCGCTGCTGGCCGCGCACGATGCGCTGCTCGACCTGCATTCGTTCCACACCCCTGGCGTGCCCTTTGCCATGGTCGGCCCGCGCAACAACAGCGGCCCGCGCGAGCCGTTTGCCCGCGCCGCCGAAGAAATGGCGCTGGCCCGCGCCCTGGGCGCGCCCCAGGTGGTCGAAGGCTGGCTGGAGGTGTACGACCGTGCGTCGCAGGCGCGCGGCGAGCCGCCGGACGACGAGGGCATCGGCACCAACGAATACATGCGCAGCCAGGGCGGCTACGCCGTCACGCTGGAAAGCGGCCAGCACGAAGACCCACAGGCCGTTGAGGTGGCCTACCAGGCCATCCAGGGCGCGCTGCGCCACCTGGGGCTCGCCGACGTTCCCGCGCCCGCGCCGTTCACCGGGCTGGCCACGGGGCTCAAGGATGTGGTGCTGCGCGAATCGCCGGACGACCGGCTGGCGCGCGACTGGCGCAGTTTTGACCCGATTCGCGCCGGTGAGCTGATCGGCGTGCGGGCCGACGGTACCCAGGTGTTGGCGCCCTACAGCGGCTGCGTGCTGTTTCCCTACCCGGAGGCGGAGGTGGGCGGGGAATGGTTTTATCTGGCCGCGCCGCAAGCCTGATCGGTTGAAGCGGCCAGCCTCCCAATGCGCAGGCGGGGGTCAGGGCGTGTTGGTGAGACCCAGCAAGGCGTCTTTCAGGGGCCAGTCGGCTGGGTGCGGGCCCAGCCAGATGCGCATCAGCATCTGGAAAAACTCGGGCTCGCGAAACGGTTCGCCGACGGACTGGCCGGTGATGGTCAGCACGGCGCCCGTGCCCGGGATCCAGTCGACCTGAAAGCCTTCACCCTCCTTAAGCCGTTTGTGGTCTGAAAACACCTGGCTCATGCGCATGATGCCGGGGCAGCAGGCGCGAGGCGTTGGTGCGGTCCATGTTTTCCTGCATGCTGCGGGTAAACAACTGGCCCAGTTCGGCCGAATCGATGTCGCGCAGCATCACCACGCTGATGCGCCGTGGCGTTTTGGTCGAAAGCGTTTCCTCGGCCGAGTGGGTGGTCTGTGGCAGGTACAGCCCGATGGCGTACACCTTGAACACAGCCTTGTGGCGCACGCCCGCGCCGTTGAGCACCAGGGGTACGCCGGCCACGGTGGCCTTCTCGGCAAAGTTGACTCCGGCCACCTCGCGCGCGGTTGCCGGTGTGGCTGCGGCCAGCCACAGGCTGCACAGCAGCGCCGCAAAAAAAGGTGCGCGGGCGGGCGGGCAAAGGCGTGGCAAGCGGAGCATGGCGGGATTTTGGGGGGCGGTGGCCAAAATTATGACGCCGCGTCCAACCCCGCCTATCGGGGAAACGCCTCTTGCGCCTCAGGGCGCCGGGGTCTCCTCCGTCACCACATCGAAGCGGTCCAGCCGATGCCAGCCAAAGACGGTGGCGATGGCGACGTCGGCCGCATCACGGCCGCGGGCCATCAGAACGCGCCCAACGCGTGGGACGTTGTGGCGTGCGTCAAACGTCCACCACTGGCCGCCCAGGTAGGCTTCGAACCAGGCCGAAAAGTCCATGGGCACTGGCACCGCCGGCACGCCGATGTCGCCCAGGTAGCCCGTCGCGTAGCGGGCAGGGATGTTCATGCAGCGGCACAGCGTGACCGCCAGGTGCGCAAAGTCGCGGCACACACCCACGCCTTCCTGCCAGCCCTGCAGTGCCGTGCGGTTGGCGCGCGCCTGCATGTAGTCGAAGCGGATGTGGCCGTGCACGTAGTCGCAAATCGCCTGCACGCGGGCCCAGCCTTCGGGCGTTTGGCCAAACTGGTTCCAGGCGAACTGCAGCAGCTCGCTGTCCACCTCGCAGTAGCGGCTGGGCAGCAGGAAGCGAAACATGTCTGAAGGCAGCTCATCCAGGGCATGCTGGCGCGCGTTCAGGTTCACCGGGTCGGGCACGCCGCTGTCGCGCACCACGGCCGAATTGCGCAGGCGCAGCTGGGTTTCGCCCGCGGGCAGATCGATGCGGGTGATGATGTTGTCAAACTTGTCGCGGTAGCTGGTCCAGGGCACGTTGGGCTCGACCACCACTTGCTCAGGCGCAAGCAGGTCGCCGGCGCGCGACGGATGCACGCTCAACGCGCCCAGTACGGTAGTGGGGCTGTTGAGCTGGAAGACGATGTCGTAACCGATCTGGATGTGCATGCGTTTCTCGGGGCAAGAACTCGGGAAAGGCAGAGCGGACGGCTCGGCCACGTGATGAAAGCCATTGCACCTTTCGTGCCAGCAGGGCGCCAGCCGCCGAGTGCCTGTACGTGTGTCGGACAAGAACCCTTGCGCGAGCAGGCGGCCTGCGTGGCGTGCCCGCCACCGGGGCGCAAGGCGCAATGGCTTTGCTACACTAGTCGCCATGTGTTCTTCCCACAATGTCATTTCACCGCTGGGCGCCCAAGGCACCCAGGGGGCGTGGCCCTGGCGTAAGCCTGCACGTTGACTTGTGACCGCGTCCGCAACGGGCGCACTTGGGGCGCCCTGCGGGTGCCGATCCGGACAGACACATGGCAGCCGCCGCGCCGCTGACACCCAGCACACCCGCCCGCGTGCCACGCTGCCATGAGCTTGGAGGCTCTCCCTTTGATCACCGAACTTGAATTCAAAAGCCTGGCCGCGCAGGGCTACAACCGCATACCGCTGATGGCGGAGGCTTTCGCGGATCTTGAAACGCCGCTTAGCCTATACCTCAAATTGGCCGCCAACGCAGGCGGGTCGGGCGGTGGGCGCTATACTTTTTTACTGGAATCGGTCATCGGCGGTGAACGCTTTGGCCGCTACAGTTTCATCGGCCTGCCCGCCCGCACGGTGCTGCGCGCCAGCGGCTTTGGCGCCGACGCCAAGACCGAGGTGGTGACCGACGGCCAGGTGGTTGAAACGGCGCCGGGCAACCCGCTGGACTTCATCGCCGCGCACCAGGCGCGCTTCAAGGTGGCGCTCAGCCCCGGCCTGCCGCGCTTTTGCGGCGGCCTGGCGGGCTACTTCGGCTACGACACGGTGCGGCACATCGAGAAAAAGCTCGAGAAAACCTGCCCGCCCGACCCGATCGGCCTGCCCGACATCCTGCTGATGCACTGCGAAGAGCTGGCCGTCATCGACAACCTGTCGGGCAAGCTGTACCTGATCGTCTACGTGGACCCGGCGCAGCCCGAGGCCTACAGCAAGGGCAAGCAGCGCCTGAAAGCCCTGCGCGAGCAACTGCGCTATTCGGTCAGCGTGCCGCAGGTCAAGGCCACGCAAAGCCACCCGGCCGAGCGCGAATTTGCCAAGGCCGACTACCTGAAGGCGGTGGAGCACGCCAAAGAGCTGATCGCCGCGGGCGACTTCATGCAGGTGCAGGTGGGCCAGCGCATCAAGAAGCGCTACACCGAGTCGCCCCTCAGCCTGTACCGCGCGCTGCGCTCGCTGAACCCGTCGCCGTACATGATTTACTACGACTTCGGCGACTTCCAGGTGGTGAGTGCCAGCCCTGAAATATTGGTGCGGCAAGAAAAGACGCCCGAGGGGCAGAAGATCACCATCCGCCCGCTGGCCGGCACCCGCCCGCGCGGCGCCACGCCCGAGCTGGACAAGGCCACCGAGGTGGAGCTGGTCAACGACCCGAAAGAGCGCGCCGAGCACGTCATGCTGATCGACCTGGCGCGCAACGACATCGGCCGCATCGCCAAGACCGGCAGCGTGCACGTGACCGAAGCCTTCGCGGTGGAGCGCTACAGCCACGTGATGCACATCGTCAGCAACGTTGAAGGCATCTTGAACGACGGCATGACCAGCATGGACGTGCTCAAGGCCACCTTCCCCGCCGGCACGCTGACGGGCGCGCCCAAGGTGCACGCCATGGAAATCATCGACCAGCTCGAGCCAACCAAGCGCGGCATCTACGGCGGCGCCTGCGGCTACCTGAGCTATGCGGGCGACATGGACGTGGCCATCGCCATCCGCACCGCCATCGTCAAGGACCAGACGCTGTACGTGCAGGCCGCCGCCGGCGTGGTGGCCGACAGCGTGCCTGAGATGGAATGGCGCGAAACCGAACACAAGGCGCGCGCCCTGCTGCGCGCCAGCGAATTGGTGGAAGAGGGGTTTGAATGAAAATACTCTTGAAAATGCCTTCTAACGCCCACGCCACAAGCACCATAAGCTATAGTAAATATAGCAAAATGACACCGGGCGATGCCCGCCTCGCGCCGCGCGCCTGGCTGGCCGCCGCCGCCATCGCCGCGCTGTCGGCCTGCCAGCAAACCCCCACGCCACCGCAGGCCGCTGCGCCTGCCCCCACGGCCACAGCCACGGCGCAACCGCCCGCGCCCGTCGTGCCGCCCGCACCGGCATCTGCGAACCGCGCCCCCATCGACTGGGCGGCGCTGCAAAACGCCGTGGGCAGCTACAACGCGCAAACCCAGTTCCTGCGCCAGCCCGGCATCAACCGCCGCCTGCGCGCGCTGCTGGGCGTGCAGTACGAGCTGGTCATGCGCGATCTGCAAGTGGCGGGCCCGCTGCAGCAGGACAAGGGCGTGTACTACGTCACCGGCAACCAGGCGCACAAGGGCGGGGTGGAGGCCGTGGCCATCGCCATGCAGCCCGCTTCTGATTCGGTGCGCGTGTGGCTGCTGCACGAAGGGCGCGAACAGGTGCTGCAAGAGCAGCCCAACGCCTTCGCCTGGCCGGCCGAGGTGCAAACGCTGATCCAGAACAGCGCGGCGCGGCGTTGACGTCGCTGCACGCGCACTGCCTTCTCAAACCGGATATTCAGGAGTCGTCATGCGTGTGCTGATGATCGACAACTACGACAGCTTTACCTTCAACATCGTCCAGTACTTTGGCGAACTCGGCGCGCAGGTGCTCACCCTGCGCAACGACGAAGTCACCCTGGACGAGCTGGACGCGCGCCTGGCCGCCGGCGAGTTCGAGCGCCTGTGCATCAGCCCCGGCCCCTGCTCGCCCATGGAGGCGGGCGTGTCGGTGCCCGCCATCCGCCACTTTGCGGGCCGCGTGCCCATCCTGGGCGTGTGCCTGGGCCACCAGGCCATCGGCGCGGCGCTGGGCGGGCCCATCATCCGCGCGCAAAAGCAGATGCACGGCAAGACCAGCGTCATCACCACCGACCAGCAGGGCGTGTTTGCCGGGCTGCCCCAGCAGTTCACCGTCAACCGCTACCACTCGCTGGTGATCGACCGCAACCACGTGCCCGACGAGCTGATCGTCACCGCCACCAGCGAAGACGGCGAAATCCAGGGCGTGCGCCACAAAACGCTGCCGATTGAAGGCGTGCAGTTCCACCCCGAAAGCATCCTGACCGAGCACGGGCATGCGATGTTGGGGAATTTTTTGAGGTGAGGTTGGTGTGTTCAAACTCTCGGCTGGCTCGCTTCTAAAGAATATTCCTCTGATATTTTCCGCGGAGGAAACTCTTCTGCTAGATGGAATTCGGCATCCGGCTGAAATGGCCTGCTATGCCTTGCATCGATTGGCGGGGAACCTTTGGAAGATAACCGCAGAAGGAAGGTTGGCTGAGGGTGATGTAGAGAGTGTCTTTCTTGACGCATGGGCGGTCGTTGATTCAATTGATCGGTTAAGAGGCCTCTTAGGTATGGTCGAGCGACGCAATCCTGAATGGATCAGTGGTTGCCAAGAGTTTCTGCAATCTACGCAAACATTTCGAGCAATGCGAAATGTGACGGATCATCTTGGAGCCCGAATCCCCTATGTGGTCGCAAAAAAGGGAAGTGCACTTGGGGTGCTCAAATGGCTGGCGGTAAGAAACTTTAGTCCCGATGTGCCAAAAAATGACTGGATTATTTCGACCTGCCTTATTCTTCCTGGGACTTTATATCAGCCAAATGTCCAATTTTTGTTGTCTCGTGACGGAGAGCAAATAGATAATCCCGTCGGGAAGATTTCGCTTTTCGCTGGTGAATACGAGTGTGATTTGAATGACGGGGTGAAAAAGATCGTCGCTGTGGTTGAGTCACTAGAGTTGAAGCTACGGGCTCAGTTGGTAGGAATGGATCCGGATAACTTGCGCTGCGCCAAATCAGACATTTATGGAAAGGCGGACCTCAATGCAGAGGTGCGCGATGCATGAACGCAGGGACGCGATCGTTGCTGCCATAAGGAGTTGCCAGTGAGTTTCATCGACCTCCGCAGCGACACCGTCACCCAGCCCACGCCCGCCATGCGCGCCGCCATGATGGCCGCGCCCTTGGGCGACGACGTGTTTGGCGACGACCCGACGGTGAATGCGCTGCAGGAACGCATCGCCGCCATCACCGGCAAAGAGGCGGCGCTGTTCATGCCTTCGGGCACGCAGAGCAACCTGTGCGGCATCCTGGCGCACTGCGGGCGGGGCGATGAATACATCGTTGGCCAGCTGGCGCACACCTACCGCTATGAAGGCGGCGGCGCGGCGGTGTTCGGCAGCGTGCAGCCGCAGCCCCTGACGCAGGACGCGCAAGGCCGCATGGCGCTGGCCGACATCGCTGCGGCCATCAAGCCGGACGACCCGCACTTCGCGCGCACCCGCCTGCTGTGCCTGGAAAACACCTGGAACGGCCATGGGATGCCCGACGATTACCTGCAAGGTGCCGCCGCCCTGGCGCGCTCGCACGGGCTGGCGGTGCACCTGGACGGCGCGCGCGTGTTCAACGCGGCCGTGGCCAGCGCCCGCCCATGCCAGTCGGGCGAGCAGCGCGTGCGTGAGATAGCGGGCCATTTCGACAGCCTGTCCGTCTGCTTCAGCAAGGGGCTGGGCGCGCCCGTCGGCTCGGCGCTGTGCGGCTCGCGTGAGCTGATCGCCCGCGCCCTGCGCATCCGCAAGATGGCCGGCGGCGGGCTTCGGCAGGCGGGCCTGCTGGCCGCTTGCGCGCTGTACGCGCTGGACCACCACGTCGAGCGTCTGGCCGACGACCACGCCAACGCCCGCCGCCTGGCCGATGGGCTGCGTGGCATCGAAGGGCTGACGGTGCGCTCGGCTGAGACCAACATCGTGTTTGTGGACGTGGCCGACGGCCGCGGCCCGGCGCTGCTCAACCATTTGAAGGCGCAGGGCGTGCTGGCCACGGGGCTGATCGGCCTGCGCTTTGTCACGCACCTGGGCGTTGGCGCTGCCGGCATCGACCGCGCCGTGGCGGCCACGCGCGAATTCTTCGCCCAGGCCACGGCGGGTGAAGCTGCCGCCGGCCCGCGCGGTCCGTATTGACAGGCCACCCAAGCTGAGCACGCCATGCCCGATCTGCACCACTTGCTGCTTTTCATCGCCGCCGGCCTGGTGCTGAACCTGACGCCGGGGCCCGACGTGATGTTCATCGTGGCCAACGCGGTGCGCGGCGGCCTGCGCGCGGGCGTGGCGGCGGCGCTGGGCATCGGCGCCGGTTGCCTGGTGCATGTCACGGCGGCGGCGGCCGGGGTGTCGGCCTTGCTGGCGGCCAGCAGCGCGGCGTTCAGCGTGCTGAAGTGGGTGGGCGCGCTGTACCTGGTGTGGGTGGGTGTGCAAATGTTGCGCGGTGCGCTGAAGCGAGCTGCTGGCGGTGCCGCTGCGGGTGCAGTAGCCGCTTCTGAAATGATAGCTGTCAGCGCTGGTGGCGCGGGCGCTGCAGGCCAATTTAACTCAAAATCTGTTGAGCCCGCCGCCGGCTGGTCGGTGTTCCGCCGGGGCTTTCTGACCAACGCGCTCAACCCCAAGGTGGCGCTGTTCTTCCTGGCCTTTGTGCCGCAGTTCATTGCGCCGGGCACCGCGCACCCGGGCTGGGTGTTTGCGGTGCTGGGGCTGCTGTTCACCTTCAACGGCCTGCTGGTTTGCCTGGGCTGGGCGCTGGTGGCCGCCTGGGCCGCGCGCCGCGCCAGTGCGCTGCGCCGCGGCATGCGCTGGCTGGACGGCGTGGCCGGCAGCCTGTTCATCGCCTTTGGCGTGAAGCTGGCGCTGACCGACGCGCCCGTGGCGCGCTGAAGGCTCAGGCACCGCCGGCCGCCGCACCCATCCTTATCACTATCCCGCCTTCAAGGACCAACTCTTGACCATGATGATCACCCCCCAGGAAGCGCTGCAGCGCACCATCGAACACCGCGAGATCTTTCACGACGAGATGCTGCACCTGATGCGCCTCATCATGAACGGCGAGATCAGCCCGCTGATGGTGGCCGCCATCACCACCGGCCTGCGCGTGAAGAAGGAAACCATTGGCGAAATCACCGCCGCCGCCGAGGTGATGCGCGAGCTGTCCACCAAAGTGCCGGTGGCCGACCGCACGCACCTGGTCGACATCGTCGGCACGGGCGGCGATGGCTCGCACACCTTCAACATCAGCACCTGCGCCATGTTCGTGGCCGCCGCCGCGGGCGCCAAGGTGGCCAAGCACGGCGGGCGCAGCGTGTCCAGCAAATCGGGCAGCGCCGACGTGATGGAGGCGCTGGGCGTCAACATCCACCTGAAGCCCGGCCAGATCGCCCAAAGCGTGGCCGAAACCGGCGTGGGCTTCATGTTTGCGCCCAACCACCACCCGGCCATGAAAAACGTGGCCCCCGTGCGGCGCGAGATGGGTGTGAAGACCTTCTTCAACATCCTCGGCCCGCTGACCAACCCGGCCGATGCGCCCAACATCTTGATGGGCGTGTTCCACCCCGACCTGGTGGGTATCCAGGTGCGCGCGCTGCAGCGCCTGGGCGCCGAGCACGCCGTGGTCGTCTACGGCCGCGACGGCATGGACGAAGTCAGCCTGGGCGCCGCCACGCTGGTGGGCGAGCTGAAAGACGGCCAGATCACCGAATACGAGATTCACCCCGAAGACTTTGGCCTGCCGATGCAAAGCAACCGCAGCATCAAGGTGGCCACGCCGGAAGAATCCGTCGCCATGCTGCGCGGCGTGCTGGCGGGCGAAGCGGGCGCGGCGCGCGACATCGTCCTGCTGAACGCCGGCGTGGCGCTGTACGCGGCGGGCGTGGCGCCGAGCATGAAAGACGGCATCGCTTTGGCCCGCACGGCCATCGATTCGGGCGCGGCCAAGGCCAAGCTGGAACAGGTGGCGGAGTTTAGCCAGGCGCAGGCGGCGTGAGGCCCGGCCTGCGCGGCTATCAATTGACGTTTTGGCAGAACGACTTGAGGGTGACTGCGTGAAACCAATGCGCGCAACCCTCATGTCAATTGGTCGATAAGCATGTGGCAGGACGAAGGCACCTGGATCGCCCTGGGCGTTTCGGCGCTGTTCCTGGTGGCGGCGTTGGTGATGCACCGGGTTTTCATGAAAATACTGCGTTCGCGCCCACCGGATGAGCGCGAGGAGCTATCAAAAGATGAGTGATATCCTGAACAAGATCGTCGCGGTCAAACGCGAGGAAGTGGCCGCCGGCCTGAAAAAAGTGCCCCTGGCCGCCATGCGCGAAGACGCCGAAAGCCGCGTGCTGACGCGCGATTTCGTGGGCGCGCTGCGTTCAAAAATAGCCGCCGGCCAGGCCGCCGTGATCGCCGAGGTGAAGAAGGCCAGCCCCAGCAAGGGCGTGATCCGGCCCGATTTCGTGCCCGCCGACATCGCCCAAAGCTACGCCGTGGGCAACCGCGACAGGGGCGGCCAGGTCAGCGCGGCCTGCCTGTCGGTGCTGACGGACAAGCAGTTCTTTCAGGGCAGCATCGACTACCTGAAGCAGGCCCGCGCCAGCTGCGACCTGCCAGTGCTGCGCAAGGATTTCATGATCGACCCCTACCAGGTGTACGAAGCGCGCGCCATCGGCGCCGACTGCATCCTGCTGATCGCCGCCTGCCTGTCGGACGCGCAGATGGCAGAGCTGGAAGCCGTGGCGCATAGCCTGGGCATGGCGGTGCTGGTCGAGGTGCACGACGGCGCCGAACTGCAGCGCGCGCTGAAGCTGAAAACCCCTCTGGTGGGCATCAACAACCGCAACCTGCGCAACTTTGAAGTCACGCTGGACACCACGCTGGGCCTGCTGAAAGACGTGCCCGCCGACCGCTTGCTGATCACCGAAAGCGGCATTGCCACCCGCGACGACGTGGCGCGCCTGCGCGAAGCCGGCGTGCACGCCTTCCTGGTGGGCGAAACCTTCATGCGCGCCGACGAGCCCGGCGAGGCGCTGGCGGAGTTGTTTGCGTGATGAGCGGGCCACATGGCCGCAGCCACGGTGTTCGAGGCGCCAGTTTTTGCTATCAATTTGATGGCTGGTGGCGCTCATCCACTGTGCGCCAGGGGCTGATTTGACTCAGATTCCGTTGATGAACGCGTGCGCTGCGCCAGCCGATCAGCTGGCGGTGTGGCCACCGTCTCTCGGCGACTTGGCCGCATTGGCGCCCGCGTGGCGCGCGGTGTGGGACGCGTTTGCCGCCAGCCCGCAAGGCGCTCAACTCACGCAGCGCTTGTCGGCGGCGTTGGCGGATGGCAACACCATCTACCCGCCCCAGCCGCTGCGCGCCCTGGCGCTGACGCCGCCTGACGCCGTTCGCGCCGTCATCTTGGGCCAAGACCCGTACCACGGCCCTGGTCAGGCCAACGGGCTGGCCTTTGCCGTGGCGCCCGGCGTTCGCACACCGCCCAGCCTGCGCAACATCTACAAGGAACTGGCGCGTGAATATGGTCGCCCGCCCCGCTTGGAAGCCGACGCCAACGGCCTGGTGCTGCTGGAACATTGGGCGCGCCAGGGCGTGCTGCTGCTCAACACCAGCCTGACGGTGGCCGACGGCCAGGCGGCCAGCCACGCCCGATGGGGTTGGTCGGCCCTGACCGATGCGCTGATCGCCCATGTGGCGCGCCAGCCACAGCCGGTGGTCTTTCTTCTGTGGGGCGCGCACGCCCAGGGCAAACAGGCCATCGTGCAGGCTGCGGCGAGTGACCGGCCGCACGCGGCAGGTGGCGTGGCGCCCGGGGCGCGCCACTGCGTGCTGACGGCCAACCACCCCTCGCCGCTGTCCGCGCTGCGGCCACCCGTGCCGTTCATCGGTTGCGGGCATTTCGGTGCGGCCAACGCATTTCTGGCCGCGCGAGGGCTGCCGCCCATCGACTGGCTGGGCGATCACGCCGCCCATCCGCACAAGCTGCTTGCCGAAGCGAAACGAACGGTGGCATAATCGGAGGTTCTCTGCCGGAGAGGTGGCCGAGTGGTTAATGGCAGCAGACTGTAAATCTGCCCTCTTACGAGTACGCTGGTTCGAATCCAGCCCTCTCCACCAGCAGACACCACGCCGTTGGGCGCGGCTGACAGGCGAGCGATAAGGATTGGCGGTTCCGGTGTTTGCCGCGAACGGGCTCTCAGCAAGACGCCATCCTTGGCGTCATCGCGGGAGTAGTTCAATGGTAGAACCTTAGCCTTCCAAGCTAATGACGCGGGTTCGATTCCCGTCTCCCGCTCCAGTTGGTCGATTCTGGCGGTGCAGCAAAGAGAATTTGCCCTTGTGGCTCAGTGGTAGAGCACTCCCTTGGTAAGGGAGAGGTCGTGGGTCCGATTCCCACCAAGGGCACCAATCACGATGGTCGCGTGCAGTGCAGCGCCGGCCCATCCAAAGCGTTGTTGAGTCAATTTTTTTCGGAGTCGAAGAAATGGCAAAAGAGAAATTTGAGCGTAGCAAGCCGCACGTGAACGTGGGCACGATTGGTCACGTGGACCATGGCAAGACGACACTGACCGCGGCCATTGCCACGGTGCTGTCCAAGAAATTCGGTGGCGAGGCCAAGGCCTACGACCAGATTGATGCAGCGCCCGAAGAAAAAGCGCGCGGCATCACCATCAACACCGCCCACGTCGAATACGAAACCGCCAACCGCCACTACGCCCACGTGGACTGCCCCGGCCACGCCGACTATGTGAAAAACATGATCACCGGCGCAGCCCAGATGGACGGCGCCATCCTGGTGTGCTCGGCCGCTGACGGCCCCATGCCCCAAACGCGCGAGCACATCCTGCTGAGCCGTCAGGTTGGCGTGCCCTACATCATCGTGTTCCTGAACAAGGCCGACATGGTCGACGACGCCGAGCTGCTCGAACTCGTCGAAATGGAAGTGCGCGAGCTGCTCTCCAAATACGAATTCCCCGGCGATGACACCCCCATCATCAAAGGCTCGGCCAAACTGGCCCTGGAAGGCGACACCGGCGAGCTGGGCGAACAAGCCATCATGAAGCTGGCCGACGCCCTCGACACCTACATCCCCACGCCTGAGCGCGCCATCGACGGCGCCTTCCTCATGCCCGTGGAAGACGTGTTCTCCATCTCCGGCCGCGGCACCGTCGTGACCGGCCGTATCGAGCGCGGCATCATCAAAGTCGGCGAAGAAATCGAAATCGTCGGCATCAAGCCCACGCAGAAAACCACCTGCACCGGTGTCGAGATGTTCCGCAAGCTGCTCGACCAAGGCCAAGCTGGCGACAACGTCGGTATCCTGCTGCGCGGCACCAAGCGCGAAGAAGTCGAGCGCGGCCAAGTGCTGTGCAAGCCCGGCTCCATCAAGCCCCACACCGAATTCGTCGGTGAGGTCTATGTGCTGAGCAAAGACGAAGGCGGCCGTCACACGCCCTTCTTCAACAACTACCGTCCGCAGTTCTACTTCCGCACCACCGACGTCACCGGCAGCATCGAGCTGCCCGCTGACAAAGAAATGGTGATGCCTGGCGACAACGTGTCGATCACCGTCAAGCTGATCGCCCCCATCGCCATGGAAGAAGGCCTGCGCTTCGCTATCCGCGAAGGCGGCCGTACCGTGGGCGCTGGCGTCGTGGCCAAGATCATTGCCTAATCAGGCCTTGGCCTTGAGGTAATGGCTCTCTTAGGGGTATAGCTCAATTGGCAGAGCGTCGGTCTCCAAAACCGAAGGTTGTAGGTTCGATTCCTACTGCCCCTGCCACCTGATCGGTGGCGCCGCCAAGGCACCCAGCCCGCCCGAGAACCGAGGCGGGCTTGCGTGTCTTGACGTTTTGAAATTTTGGATGAAGTGCTTTGGCACTTCGTCAATGGAACAAGCCCAGCATGGCGAGCACTCAAGTTGAAACCGTATCCTCCAGCGCGGACAAGCTCCGTCTGGCGGTGGTGGTGTTGCTGGTCGTTGGCGCCTTGGCGGCCTACTACCTGCTGGCGCCCCAAGGCCCGGTGGCGCAATGGGGTGGTTTGGTGGTCGGCTTGGTGCTGGCTGCGGTGGCATTCTTTACGTCCGAATCCGGCAAGCGCCTGATTGCCTTTGGTCGCGATGCCTGGCGTGAAGTGCAGAAGGTCGTTTGGCCCACCCGCAAGGAAACCATCCAGACCACGGCATTCGTGTTTGCGTTTGCGGTGATCATGGCGCTGTTCCTGTGGACCACGGACAAGACGCTGGAGTGGGTGTTTTACGACCTGATTCTGGGTTGGAGAGGCTGATGAGCGATACCGCAGTCAATGAAGTCGCTGCTGGCGAGTCGCGCAATCCCGACCTGAAGTGGTACGTGGTGCACGCCTATTCCGGTATGGAAAAGGCGGTTGAGCGCAACATCGTCGAGCGCGTGAACCGTGCCGGCATGCAGGACAAGTTCGGTCGCATCATGGTGCCGACCGAAGAAGTCGTTGAAGTCAAGAACGGCCAGAAGCGCACGACCGAACGGAAATTTTTTCCTGGCTACGTCCTGGTCGAAATGGTGATGGACGACGAAAGCTGGCACCTGGTGAAGCACACCAACAAGGTGACCGGCTTTGTCGGCGGCGCCAAGAACCGCCCGGCGCCCATCTCGGAAGACGATGTGATGAAAATCGTCAACCAGATGCAAGAAGGCACGGACAAGCCCCGCCACAAGGTGGAGTTCGAAGTGGGCGAGTACGTGCGGGTCAAGGAAGGCCCGTTCACCGACTTCAACGGCACGGTCGAAGAGGTCAACTACGAGAAGAGCAAGCTGCGCGTCTCGGTCACGATCTTCGGTCGTGCCACGCCGGTGGAACTCGAATTCGCACAGGTCGAGAAGGCCTGATCACTACTGTTTTTATAGCTGTTGGCGCTTTCTGGCTCTGCGCTGACGGTCAATTTCACTAGAGCCCACAACCCCGGGGAGCTTTGAGGCATTGGCCCAAGGCGTTTGAACCCGCAAGGAGAAAAGCATGGCGAAGAAAATCGTCGGCTTCATCAAGCTGCAAGTGCCGGCCGGCAAGGCCAATCCATCGCCACCCATTGGTCCTGCACTGGGCCAGCGTGGTTTGAACATCATGGAGTTCTGCAAGGCGTTCAACGCCCAGACCCAAGGCGTCGAGCCGGGTCTGCCGCTGCCGGTGGTGATCACTGCTTTCGCGGACAAGAGCTTCACCTTCGTCATCAAGACGCCGCCTGCGGCCGTCCTGATCAAGAAGTCCATCAAGCTGGACAAAGGCTCTGCCAAGCCCAACACCGACAAGGTCGGCAAGATCACCCGCGCTCAGCTCGAAGAGATCGCCAAGACCAAAATGAAGGACATGACCGCTGCCGATCTGGACGCCGCCGTGCGCACGATCGCCGGTTCGGCCCGCTCGATGGGCGTGACTGTGGAGGGCGTGTGAGATGGCCAAGCTGACCAAGAAACAAAAAGCCCAAGAAGGCGCCGTCGAGTCCACCAAGCTGTATCCGCTGGCCGATGCCATCGAATTGGTGAAAAAGCACGCCACTGCCAAGTTCGACGAATCGATCGACGTGGCGGTGCAGCTGGGCATCGACGCCAAGAAATCCGACCAGGTGGTGCGTGGCGCTGTGGTGCTGCCGAACGGCACCGGCAAAACCAAGCGCGTCGCTGTGTTTGCGCAGGGCGCCAAGGCTGAGGAAGCCAAGGCCGCTGGCGCCGACGTGGTTGGCATGGACGATCTGGCCGCCCAGGTGAAGGCTGGCGACATGCCGTTCGACGTGGTCATCGCCGCGCCGGACGCCATGCGCGTGGTCGGTACGCTGGGTCAGATCCTGGGCCCGCGCGGCCTGATGCCGAACCCCAAGGTCGGCACCGTGACGCCGGACGTCGCCCAGGCCGTGAAGAACGCCAAGGCGGGTCAGGTGCAGTTCCGCGTGGACAAGGCCGGTATCGTGCACGGCACGATCGGTCGCCGCTCGTTCGACACCGACAAGCTGCAGGGCAACCTGGCAGCGCTGGTCGATGCGCTGAACAAGGCCAAGCCGGCAACCAGCAAGGGTGTGTACCTGCGCAAGGTGGCTGTGTCCAGCACGATGGGTCTGGGCGTTCGCGTCGATACCCAAAGCATCACGGCTTGAATGTGAATTCGCGGGCAACCTTTCGAGGTTGCCCGCGGTGTGGTGGGCCGAGGCGCCGCAGTATTGCGCGTCGGGCCATCCAAGACCGCTGGCGTGTGTGAAGCACACTTAATCGCTCTTATTTTGAGAGCTGTCAGCGCAGATGGCGAGCCCGCTGCAAAGGTTTTTCCTGACGCAGTAGGTCGCTGCAAGTAGGCGCGTTAGGCGGCCTGCCGATTTCGGCAAACGGCCAATGAACGCAAATTGAAGGAGTAGACCTTGAGTCTGAATCGCAGTGAGAAAGAAGCGGTCATTAAAGAAGTGACCGACCTCGCCGCTAAAGCTCAAACGCTGGTGATGGCGGAATACCGCGGCATCACGGTGGCCGACATGACGAAACTGCGCAATGCAGCGCGCAGCAATGGCGTGGCCCTGAGTGTGTTGAAAAACACCCTGGCCCGCCGTGCTGTGAGCGGCAGCAGTTTCGAAGTGGCTGGCGACCAGATGACCGGCCCGCTGATCTATGGCTTCTCCGAAGACGCTGTCGCCGCTGCCAAAGTGGTGGCCGATTTCGCGAAGACCAACGACAAGTTGGTGATTCGCGGTGGCGTGTTCGGTGGCAAGGCCCTGGATCCCAACGGCGTGAAAGAGCTGGCAAGCATTCCCAGCAAGGAAGTGCTGCTGGCCCAGCTGTGCGGCTTGCTCATGTCGCCGATCTCCCGCACCGCCGTGGTGCTGGGTGCTCTGGCGGCCAAGAAAGGCGAAGGCGAACCGGCGGCTGCAGCCTGATTGGCGCAACCCGTTCGTCCCAATACTGTTTTAGGAAATCAACATGGCATTCGATAAAGACGCATTTTTGACCTCGCTGGACAGCATGACGGTCATGGAACTCAACGACCTGGTGAAAGCCATCGAAGAGAAGTTTGGCGTGAGCGCCGCAGCCATGGCTGCCCCTGCTGCTGGCGGCGCCGCTGCTGGTGGTGCAGCTGCCGCTGAAGAGAAGACCGAATTCAACGTGGTGCTGACCGAAGCCGGCGCCAACAAGGTGTCGGTCATCAAGGCCGTGCGTGAAATCACCGGTCTGGGCCTGAAAGAAGCCAAGGACTTGGTCGACGGCGCACCGAAGCCGGTTAAAGAAGGCATTGCCAAGGCCGACGCCGAAGCCGCCAAGAAGAAATTGGAAGAAGCCGGCGCCAAGGTCGAGCTCAAGTAAGGCGGCGTGGGCCAGACGGGCAAGCACGCTTGAAACCCGGGAAGGCGCCCTCAGATGCACTGAGGCGCTCTTTCTCTCAAGACTTCCTTACCCCTCCGGTTCACCCGGTTTGCCGGCTGGTTCGAAACGAACCAGCCTTTTGCGCTTTCAGAGCGCACCTGAAAACCAGCTCACGCAGATGGTTTTCAAGTGTCTTCTGATCCCGACTGCAGAAGACCACTTGGTTCGGACCGCGTGCAACGCGCGGTCGTCCGCCATCGGCTGGTAGTGGCCAGCCACCAAGCATGCATCAGACCTGCGCCCGCCGTCTGATGTCTAGTCGCCAGATGTCCAGGACACCCAGTTCACCGCCCGGAGATTTCATGGCTTACACCTTCACAGAACGCAAGCGAATCCGCAAGAACTTTGGCACGCGCGAGAGTGTGCTTGAGGTTCCGTACCTCCTCCAAATGCAAAAGGACGCCTACACAGCTTTCCTGCAAGCCGATACCGCGCCCAAAAAGCGCACGCACGAAGGCCTGCAAGCGGCGTTCGAATCCGCGTTCCCGATCGTGTCGCACAACGGCTTCGTCGAGATGAAGTTCGTCGAGTACAACCTGGCCAAGCCAGCGTTCGACGTGCGCGAATGCCAGACGCGCGGGCTGACTTTCTCCTCGGCTGTGCGCGCCCGCGTGCAGCTGATCATCTACGACCGCGAGTCTTCGACTTCGCAGTCGAAAGTGGTCAAGGAAGTGAAGGAGCAAGAGGTCTACATGGGCGAAGTGCCCCTGATGACCGACAAGGGCTCTTTCATCATCAACGGCACCGAGCGCGTGATCGTCTCGCAGCTGCACCGTTCACCTGGCGTGTTCTTCGAACACGACAAAGGCAAGACCCACAGCTCGGGCAAGCTGCTGTTCTCGGCGCGGATCATCCCTTACCGCGGCTCCTGGCTGGACTTCGAATTCGACCCGAAAGACATCCTGTTCTTCCGCGTTGACCGCCGCCGCAAGATGCCGGTCACGATCCTGCTGAAGGCCATCGGCCTGAACCCTGAGCAGATCCTGGCGAACTTCTTCGTCAACGACAACTTCCGCCTGATGGACAGCGGTGCCCAGATGGAATTCGTGGCCGACCGCCTGAAGGGTGAAGTCGCACGCTTTGACATCACCGACAAGACCGGCAAGGTCATCGTCGCCAAGGACAAGCGCATCACGGCGCGCCACACGCGTGAGCTGGAGCAGTCCGGTACCACCCACATCAGCGTGCCGGAAGACTTCCTCATCGGTCGCGTGGTGGCCCGCAACGTGGTCGATCCGGACACGGGCGAGATCATTGCCAAGGCCAATGACGAGCTGACGGAAGTGCTGCTCAAGAAGCTGCGCGACGCGGGCGTCAAAGACCTGCAGTGCATCTTCACCAACGAGTTGGACCAAGGCGCGTACATCTCGCAAACCCTGCGTGCCGACGAAACGGCCGACGAGTTTGCTGCGCGCGTGGCCATCTACCGCATGATGCGCCCCGGCGAGCCGCCGACGGAAGACGCCGTGCAGGCCTTGTTCCAGCGCCTGTTCTACAACCCGGACACGTACGATCTGTCGCGCGTGGGCCGCATGAAGTTCAACGCCAAGGTGGGCCGCGACGAGTCCACCGGCCCCATGGTGCTGACCAACGAAGACATCCTGGCCGTGGTCAAGATCCTCGTTGAACTGCGCAATGGCCGCGGCGAAGTCGATGACATCGATCACCTGGGCAACCGCCGCGTGCGCTGCGTGGGCGAACTGGCCGAAAACCAGTACCGCACTGGCTTGGCACGTATCGAGAAAGCCGTGAAAGAGCGTCTGGGCCAGGCTGAGCAAGAGCCGCTGATGCCGCACGACCTGATCAACAGCAAGCCGATTTCGG